>NZ_JBVVQC010000021.1:0-109298 GCF_055811515.1 Mesorhizobium sp. WSM4841 | reverse complement strand
CCCCTCAGTTGGGACAAAGCGCTCCAACGCAGATCACTTTCAAGGTTGACGCGAAAATCGCTTTCTTCACGGACGACCGTTTACAGTCTTGAGTGGATGTGGACGGAACTTGATGTTCACGACCTACGCCGGTAGCGTCTGGCATCCTCAACGCTCCAAGCGCACCACATGCCGACGCGAGCCGGCCATGCCGATCTCGTGGAATCCGCGGGCCACGAACATCTCTCGAAAGCCCATGAAACGGTAACTCGGCGACGCCTGGTCGACCGGATAGGCCTCGATGGTCCTGGCGCCTTTGGCGAAGGCGTGATCGATGGCCGCGTCGAGCAGGGCGCTTGCCAGTCCACGGCCGCGCGACGCCCTCGGCACATAGAAGCAGACGATCGACCATACGCCCGCCTCGCTGTCGTCCTGCGCCTGCGACAGCTTGCGATAGGTCTCGCGTGGCGCCACGGAGCACCAGCCGACGGTCTTGCCTTCGGCATGGGCGACGATACCGACCGGCGTGCCGGCGTCGATGAGCGCCATCATGGCCCGTCTCCGCTCATCGTTGGACGCATGCTCGCGGTTTTCAAGGTGGCGCCAGGCCATGCACCAGCAGTATTTTGGTGCGCCAGGCTGCTCGAACAGGTTCTCGAAATCGGCGCGCGTGGATCGCGTCACCTCAGTAAAGCGGATTTGCCTCCGGTCAGCCTTTCCTGGCGAGCCGCTCGAGCGTTTTGGCATCGGAAAGCTCCCTTGCAGCGTCCTTGCCGATCCAGCGCGCCGTCTTGTCGGTCGATCCGGCCAGCTTCTGTGCCAGGGCAAGGGCAGCGCCGTGCAATTTCATCGATCGCTTGCCGATAGAGCGAAGCGCCCAGTTCACCGCCTTCTTCACAAAGTTACGGCCATCGCCGGCGTGCGCTTCGATGATCGACAGGAAGTCGAGGAAGGTCGCCTCTGGCTCCTTCTTCCGGTGGACGACCGACCAGGCCATCATGGCAAAAGCCGTTCGTCGAATGAACTCCCGTTCGTCGGCCGCGAACTCTTCTATCAGTTCCTTCCAGCAATCCGTATCGACAAAGAGATCGGAGACGCCGTCGACGATATCCCACGAGTCGAAAGTCGCCGCCCATCGTCTTGCATCCGCGGCAGAAAACCGCTTCGGATCGGCTGTGACGGAAGCGATGAACTGCGCTTCCATGATGCCCGACTCCCATAGTTCGAAGGCACGCTCATGGTTGCGCTTGATTTTCTTGGCAATCTGGCGCTGCACGCCATGCGAGATTCCGAGCGCACGTTCGATCTTGATGCCGTAGCGCAGCATGCCAAGGCGGTTCTCTTGCGAGCCGATCGAGCGCAGATGGGCGACAATCTCCTCGGCGCTGGATTGAGGCGAAAGCTCGGCCACGACAAAATCTACTTTTCCAATCGCGCCAGCAGCGAGGACGTGTCCCAGCGTTTGCCGCCCATCCCCTGCACATCCTTGTAGAACTGGTCGACAAGTGCCGTCACCGGCAGCTTGGCGCCATTGCGATCGGCCTCCGCCAGGCAGATGCCGAGATCCTTGCGCATCCAGTCGACGGCGAAGCCGAAATCATATTTGCCGGCATTCATCGTCTTGTGGCGGTTCTCCATCTGCCATGAGCCGGCCGCTCCCTTGGAGATCACCTCGATGACTTTCTCGATGTCGAGCCCGGCCTTCTTGCCGAAATGGATGCCCTCGGCCAGTCCTTGGACAAGACCGGCGATGCAGATCTGGTTGATCATCTTGGTGAGCTGGCCGGAGCCGGCCGGACCCATCAGCCCGACCATGCGGGCATAAGCATCGATGACGGGCTTTGCTTTGTCGAAGGCTTTCTGTTCGCCGCCGACCATGACGGTCAGCACGCCGTTTTCGGCGCCTGCCTGACCGCCGGAGACCGGTGCGTCGAGGAACGAGAAACCGCGCACTTGCGCCTTCTCAGCCAGTTCGCGCGCGACTTCAGCCGAGGCCGTGGTGTTGTCGATGAAGATGGCTCCTTTCTTCATCGACTGGAACGCACCCTCGGCTCCAATCGTCACCGCGCGCAGGTCGTCATCATTGCCAACACAGGAAAAGACAAAGTCCTTGCCGTCGGCCGCCTCAGCCGGCGTGTTGGCAACACTGCCGCCATGCTGGGCAACCCATTGCTCGGCCTTTGCCTTGGTGCGGTTATAGACGGTGACGTCGTGGCCGCCCTTGTTACTGAGATGTCCGGCCATTGGATAGCCCATGACGCCAAGACCGAGAAATGCCACCGATGCCATGTTTGCGAATCCCTTAGAAGCCTGTTTCCGGCCTTCTTAGCGGATCAGGCAAAGCTATGGGAGTCAGCGGTGCAGATGTATGGTAATGCGCCGTTCTATCCACTCGACCGCGTGGCGGAGCATCTCGACAATGATCAGATAGATGATCGCCGCCCAGATATAGGACTGGAAGTCGAAAGTGCGCGAATAGGTGAGCTTCGTAATGCCCATCAGATCATAGACGGTGATGAGGGCCACGATGGCGGAGCCTTTGATCATCAGGATTATCTCGTTGCCATAGGGACGCAGCGCCACGATCAGCGCCTGTGGCAGGATGATCTTGCGCAGTGTTTGCAGTTTGTGCAGGCCAAGCGAGGCAGCGCCTTCCCACTGACCTCTGGGGACGCTCTCGATAGCGCCGCGCAGGATCTCAGCCTGATAGGCCGCTGTATTGAGGGTGAACGAGAAAATGGCGCAGTACCAGGCTTCACGAAAAAAGCCCCACAGGCCGACAGCTTCAAGTGCCGGTCGAAACGAACCCACTCCATAGTAGATAAGAAAGACTTGTGTCAAAAGCGGAGTGCCGCGAAAGAAGTAGACATAAGCGTAGGCAACGCTGGACAGGATCCGGTTCCTGGACATCCGCGCGTAGGCGACAGGAACTGAAAGGACGGCTCCCAACACGATCGACACGGCGACAAGCGTGAGCGTCACGCCAAGGCCAGAGATGTAGCCCGGAGCGTATTTTTGGAAGAGTTCGGAATTCCACGCCTCGACCAAGTATACAATCATGCCGATGCCGAGCACGATCCAGAGACCGACCAACGCATATCCCAATACACGTTGCCGGGACCAGCCGCGCGGGATTGCTGGCGGTTTTTCGACCTTGGTCGCCACGTCGGCTGCTGCCGCACTCATCGTTGCACCTGTTGTCGGCCAACCCTGCGTTCAATGGCATTGATGCCGAAGGACGAGATGACGGCGAGGAGCAGATAGATAAGAGCAGCGACCCCAAAAAACAGGAATGCATGCTTGGTGACGCGAGCGGCGACGCCTGCCTGCCGCAATATGTCGGCAAGACCGATGGCGGATACCAGCGCTGTATCCTTGAGCAGGATAAGCCACAGATTGGCAAGACCCGGCAGGGCAATACGGATAAGCTGCGGCAGCACCACCAGTCGCATCGTCTGCCCGCCTGACAGGCCAACCGAATAGCCGCCCTCATACTGTCCCTTCGGAATGGCGCGGAACGCGGAGAGGAAGACCTCGCTGGCATAGGACGAGAAGACGACGCCGAGCGCGATCATGCCGGAAACAAATGCGTTCACTTCGACCGCAGCGGTCGGGTCATATAGGCGCATCAATTGCTGGATGCCGATTTGCGCGCCGTAAAAGATCATGAACAGGGTCAGCAGCTCGGGCAATCCACGAAAGATCGTGGTGTAGATATTGCCGGCCAGCCGCAGTGACGGTTCGTCAGATTGCTTGGCCAGTGCAACCAGGAAGCCGATCATCAGACCGACAGGCAGGGTCGCGGCTGCAAGCGAAACGGTGATGAAAACACCATAGGCGATGTCGTCGAGCCAGCCTTCGGGTCCCCAACTGAGCAGCGTCCAAACGCTTTGCATCCGCCTGCCTGTTCTCCTCTATGGCTTTTTTTGAGAGCGGCGCGTCACCCCTCCCGCGCCGCTCCTTGCAAACGGCGGGGATGTCCCGCCGTTCGCTGTCAATCCGGAAGGATTAGGACTCGCCGCCGTAGACGTCGTACTTGAAGTACTTGTCGTTGATTTCCTTGTACTTTCCGTTGGCGCGGATGGCGTCGATCGCCTTATTGAACTGATTGACCAACTCGGTCTCGCCCTTGCGTACGGCGATACCGGCGCCCGGACCATGGATCTCGATGTCGGGCGTGATCGCACCGATCAGCTTGCAGCAGGCGCCGTCCGGCGTGGCAAGCCAGCCTTCGAGAACAGTGATATCGTCGTTGACCGCATCAACGCGGCCATTGGCGAGATCGAGCTGATATTCCTGCGCGGTCGGGTACGGCTTGATTGTACTGTCGGTATAAGCCTTGGTTGAATAGTTGAAGTGGGTGGTGGACGCCTGCACGCCGATCGTCTTGCCGGCGAGATCTTCCTTGGTCACGCCCTTGATGTCGCTGTCCTTGGGCGCGGCGATCGCCGGCGGCGTGTTGTAGTATTTGTTGGTGAAGTCGACCTTCTCGGCACGCTCCGGCGTGATCGACATCGAGGCGACGATGGCGTCGAACTTGCCGGCCTGAAGCGCCGGGATGATGCCGTCCCAATCCTGCGCAACGAAATTGCATTTCACCTTCATCTCGTCGCAAAGCGCCTTGGCGATATCGATGTCGAAGCCCACGAGCTGGCCATCGGCAGTCAGGTTGTTGAACGGCGGATAGGCTCCCTCCGTGCCGATCCTCAAAGTTTTCTCCTGAGCTTGGGCAACGCCCAATGTCAGCAGCGCGGCCGAAGCGGCGAGCGCTATACGCAGTGCAGTACGCATGATGGTCCTCTCTGTATGTTCCCGGCCGTCGTTACAAACGGCTCTGTGGGCGGTTCTTTTGACCGCCCGCTGGCGCGATACTCCCATTCTTTCCCAAGAAAAAGCAACTGTAAAACCGTTGCTTGCGGGGTTTCGCATTCCCAGACAATGCTGACGTTGGGGCAGGCATACCAACGAGGAAATAGGGGGCGGCCGAATGTCCGTCGGCAGTGGCTCAGCGCGTCAAACCTGTCGTGCGCTCGATGAAGTCGGCTATCGATTTCGTGTCGTCGAGATCGAAGACAGGCAGGCTTTGGCCCGCTATGGCGAAGTCGGCGGCGATGGCGACGATATGCGGATCAGTTGCCGAAAGCGGTGCCCGGTCCTTAGCCTCCAGCCGCCGCGTCTCGATCTTGCTGTGCGCTTCGCGCTTGTAGCCTTCGACCAGCACGATGTCGGAGGTGCCGAGCCGCGACAGGATCGCATCCAGCGTCGGTTCGTCCTCGCCGCGCAATTCGTGCATCAGGGCCCAGCGCCTGTCCGACACGATGGCGACTTCCGTGGCTCCGGCCTGCCGGTGGCGAAAGCTGTCCGCTCCCGACTTGTCGATGTCGAAATCATGGTGGGCGTGTTTCACCGTCGACACCTTCCAGCCACGCCGAACGAGTTCGGCGACCAGCTTTTCGGTCAGTGTCGTCTTGCCGGAATTCTTCCAGCCGGTGACACCGAAGACGCGTCTCATCATGGCTCCATCCTCTGCAACAGACGTTCGGCCCGAACAAGGTCATCTGACGTATTGATGTTGAAGAAAGGGTCGTGCAGATGGCCTCCCGAGGTCAGCATCGGGAATTCCACATCGACAAATTCATGCCGGTCGATGAAAGCGGAAACCCGCCTGATGTCCTCGTCGACCAGAAAACGCCGCAGAGCCTCACGGAGCTCCAACGGCCAGAGCGCGAATGTCGGATGCCGTTTGCCGCCGGAACAGGCGACGGCGATAGTGCCGGGACGTTCGTCGACCGCCGCGGCCAGCCGTTCAACCAGATTTTCGGGCAGGAACGGTGTATCGCCCGCGGCCGTGACAAGGGCCTCGCAAGTCGTGTTCGCGGCAGCCCACTCGAGGCCGGTCAGGATCCCGGCGAGCGGTCCGGCAAAACCTTTTACCGTATCGGCAACCACCGGAAGCCCAACCCCGGCAAACCGTGCCGGGTCGCCATTGGCGCTGAGCACCAGCGGACCGACCTGCGGAGCAAAGCGCGCAACGACTTGGTCCAGCAGGCTGCCGCCGCCAAGCGCAAGCAGGCCCTTGTCGCCGCCGCCCATTCGCCGCGACTGGCCACCGGCCAGAATGACGCCGGCAATCTCTTTAGTCATCGTCTATCGTCCATGCGGTCACTCGCCGCGAACGGCAAGCCTATATGCCGTCCGGCGCCATATCAGGTCCAGCGCTTTCGGCGGCTGTCTTTCGCCGGCCGACGATCCGTTCGCGGTAAAGTGCGTAGAGGCCGGAGCCGACGATGACGATGGCGCCGAGGATCATCGGCAGGTCGGGGACGTCGCCGAAGATGAACAGGCCAAGCAGGATCGACCAGAGCAGGGCTGTGTAGCGGAACGGCGCGATGAACGAGATGTCGCCCACCCGCATCGCCATGATGATGAACTGGTAACCGATGACCACGAGCACTGCCGCCAATGCCAGGAACGCCGTGCTTTCACCCGTCATCGGTGTCCACCCGCCCATTGGCAAAAGCAGCGCCGCGCCGAGCATTGTCATGGCGAGTGCCGTTGTGGTCGACACCAGCAATGTCGGAATGGCTTGCGGTATCCGCTTGGTGGCCAGGTCACGCACCGCACAACAGCCGACGCAGGCCAGCGCCAGCAGCGAATAGATGCTGAACCCGTCGAAGCCGGGCCGCACGATGATCAGCACGCCGGCAAAACCGATGGCGATGGCCAGCCAGCGCCGCCAGCCGACGCCTTCGTTGAACACAAGCGCTGTGCCCATCGTCACGGCCAGCGGCAGCGCCTGCAGCACGGCCGAGACATTGGCAATCGGCAGATGGGCAAGGGCGATGAGGAACGACACCGTGGCACCGGCTTCGCCGGCGACGCGCACCGCAACCATCGGCTGCAGCATCGAGCCGGGCAGGGCAAGCGCACCGCGTTGCCAGGCAAGCAGGCCCACGAAAAGCGAAGCGAAGGCGCCGCGGATCAGCATGACCTGCGCCATGTTCATGGATTCCGACGAGACTTTGGTGATCGCGTCGTTGAGGGTGAAACCAATCATGGCCACCACCATGAACAGCGCGCCGCGAAGATTTGGGGAAAGAAGCAAAGGCGTTACCGGTTGTGGCTTTGCATCAAGCCTGTAGCAGCCGGTCATAAGACAGCAACGTCAAAGGGCTGGGCCACAGCCTTTCGGCCGCCCCTTACATCCTTCTCGCAAGAGCGGCAGGATGTGTTTCGGCGTTGTGACCGAGAAGATCAGCCGCCGGTGACACTCATGTGCCGCGACACCGAGGGACGGTTGGTACGGCGGTCGATGATGAAATCATGGCCCTTCGGCTTGCGGCCAATGGCTTCATCGATGGCGTCGGCGACCAATTCATTTCCTTCGGATGCACGCAATGGTGCACGCAGATCGGCGGCATCCTCCTGGCCGAGGCACATATAGAGCGTGCCGGTGCAGGTCAGCCGGACGCGGTTGCAGCTCTCGCAGAAATTATGCGTCATCGGCGTGATGAAGCCGAGCCTGCCACCAGTCTCGGCGACGTGGACATAGCGGGCCGGACCACCGGTCTTGTAGGGGATGTCGGTCAGCGTAAACTGCCGCTCCAGTGCCGCGCGCAATAGCGACAGCGGCAGATACTGGTCGGTGCGGTCGGCGTCGATCTCGCCCATCGGCATGGTTTCGATGACCGTCAACTCCATGCCGCGGCCGTGCGCCCAGCGCAGCATCTCGGGCAGCTCGGCGTCGTTGAAATCCTTCAGCGCCACCGCATTGAGCTTCACCTTCAGCCCCGCTGCCTGAGCGGCGCCGATGCCATCCATGACCTTGTCGAGATTGCCCCAGCGGGTGATCCGGCGGAATTTTTCCGGGTCCAGCGTGTCCAGTGAAACGTTGATGCGCTTGACCCCGCAATCGGCGAGCTCAGCGGCAAAGCGCGAAAGCTGCGAGCCGTTGGTGGTCAGCGTCAGTTCTTCCAGAGCGCCGCTCTCGAGATGACGCGAAATCTGACGCACCAGATGCATGATGTTCTTGCGCACCAGCGGCTCGCCGCCGGTAAGACGCAATTTCCTGACGCCCTTTTCGATGAAAACCGTGCATAGCCGGTCGAGCTCTTCCAGCGACAGCAGATCCTTCTTGGGAAGGAACGCCATGTCCTCGGCCATGCAATAGGTACAGCGGAAGTCGCAGCGGTCGGTGACCGACACGCGCAGATAGCTGATCGTGCGACCAAAAGGATCGATCATGTCCATGCTGGTGCGTTTCCCGTGGCTGCGAACGGCTTCGTTATATATGGCTATGTGATACGATCCAACCTGCCATTCAAGATAAGAAGTTTCGATCCTAGGCAACATCGCGCCGCCGACAGATCGTGTCGGAAGTTTCGAAGCGGCCTTTTCCCGCTGCGCGAAGCGGCGTAGGGAAAGGATAGATGATGCGGAACTTATCACCATGACGGCGCCGAAGGAACTCAGGGTCTCGAAGGACCGCAGGCTGCTTACCGTGACATTCCCGGACCATCAGCCATTCGAACTGCCGGCGGAGCTGCTGCGGGTGGCCTCGCCATCGGCCGAAGTGCAGGGCCATTCGCCCGAACAGCGCGTGACCGTTCCCGGCAAGCGCAATGTTGCGATCCTGAATGTCGAACCGGTCGGCAACTATGCCGTCCGCATCACCTTCGACGATTTTCATGATACCGGCATCTTCACCTGGAATTACCTGCATACGCTGGGTCATGAGAAGGACGCACGCTGGGCCGCCTATCTCGCCGAGCTGGAAGAGAAGGGGCTAAGCCGCGATCGGTAGCGCCGGCCCAGGCCCCGTCGTCAAAACGTCACCGATATCGAGTAGCGGCGGCGGATACGCGGAGACGAAAACATGTCCGTCATTACCACGGTCGAACAGCTCGAAGCGCTCTATGGTCTGCCCGGCGAGACCTCGCTGGTCAAGGAACTCGACCATGTGATCCCCGAGTACGCCGCCTTCATCGAGGCCTCGCCCTTTGTCGCGCTCGCGACCAGCGGGCCGGAGGGGCTGGATTGCTCGCCGCGCGGCGATCTCGCCGGCTTCGTCCGCATCCATGATCCGAAAACCCTGATGATGCCGGACCGGCGCGGCAACAACCGTGCTGATTCGCTAAGAAACATCATTCGCGATCCGCGCGTCGGCCTGTTGTTCCTGGTCCCAGGCTGCGGCACGACGCTGCGCGTCAGCGGCCGCGCCCACATCACCACTGATGCCGCGCTGTGTGCCTCGTTCAGCGTCGACGGCCGACCGGCGCGTTCGGTCACGGTCATCGATATCGATTCGGTCTATTTCCAGTGCGCCCGCGCCATTGTCCGGTCGGAATTGTGGAACCCGGCGAGGCATGTCGACCCGAAGTCGCTGCCGACACCCGGAAAAATCCTGGAAATCACCAGCCGGAAAGCCATCGACGGCGAGGCTTACGACAGGGAATGGCCGGAGCGCGCGAAAAAGTCGATGTGGTGAGCGGGTCACGCTTCCTTGAGCACGTCGGCAATCTTGCGCATCTGCTCGCCGATCATGTCGCATTGCTCCGGCGTCGACTGGCTCATCGCTTTCTCGATCAGCGCCATATGGACCTTCAGCGCCTGCATCAGCAGTTCCGTGCCGGCTTCGGTCAAGGTCAGCCGCAGCACCCGCTTGTCTTTCCGATCGCCTTCGCGGCGCAGCAGGCCGCGTGTCTCGAGTTGCGGCAAAAGCATGGTGATGTTGGAGCGGCCGACCAGCAGTCGGCGGGCGAGATCGTGCTGCGACATGCCGGGATGGCGGTACAGGTTCATCAGCACGTCGAGCTGCGCCGGCTTGAGGTCCAGCGGCGCGAGCTTCACCGCCAGCGTGCGCTCCAGCACATGGCAGGCGCGCGCCACTGCGACCCAGTTGCGAAAACGCGGGTTGTCCCAGGGTAGCTCTTGTTTAATGTTCATGTTTGAACTATTATGTTCATGCTTGAACGAATGGATGGATCGCCACTATGGCATCATTTGGATTGAAGGTCATCCGGGGCGTGTTTGCTGCCGCCGAACACGTGGCTCCGCGCCTTACCGGGCGCGCGGCATTCGAACTGTTCTGCCGCACGCCGAACGCCAAAATTCTCAGCGACGGCGAGCGACGCGCCGTCGACCGCGCCGCCGGCTTCATGGCCGAGGCGCGCCATCATCGGCTGAAGACCAAAAACGGCTGCGTCATGGTGCATGAATTCAGGCCAGAGCCGGGCAGGCGGGCCGCCGGCACGGTGCTCGTCATCCATGGCTGGCGTTCGCGCACTGAATATATGCGCACGCTGATCGAAGCCTATCGTGACGCCGGTTATAAGGTTGTCTCGCTCGACCTGCCGGGCCACGGCCAATCGCAGGGCCGCCGGCTCACACTGGTCAGCGCTGTCGAAGCCGCACGGCTGACCGGCGAATGGTTCGGCCCGTTCTTGGCGGTCGTCGGCCATTCCTTCGGCGGTGCCGTCGCCGCCAATGCCGTTGTCGGTTCGGTCAAGAACATTCCGCCGCTGGCGGCCGAGCGGCTGGTGCTGATCGCGGCGCCGAGCTCCCTGCCGGCGATTTTCAATGATTTCAGCCGCATGCTCAGTGTCGGCCCACGCTCGCAGGCCGCTATGGCCGACCGGGTCGAACGCATCGCCGGCCGACCGCTGCACGAATTCACCGGCGACCGCCAGCTTGCCAGCACGCCGGTGCCAACGCTGGTCATCCATGCGCCAGACGACCGCGAAGTGTCCGCCGACCATGCAAGGCTCTATGCCGGCGCCGGCGACCATATCAGGCTTTACTGGGCCGATGGGCTCGGCCATCGCCGCATTCTCGCCGATAGGGGCGTGGTCGAGCGCGCGATCGGTTTCGTTGCCGAACACCGGGAACCGTCGCTGCTGCATTGACCTGAACATCTTGCTTTTCCGGCCCAACCCGGAGTCCAGCCGCCATAGCGGTCGCGGTTGTCATGCCGCGTCCGTGCCGGCCATCACCTTCCACGCCGCCATGGCCCCAGACACCGTCGCCAGAAGGGCGGCGCGCGATGCGCCGTCGCGCGCCTGGATCGACATGCCGTGCTGCACCGTCGCATAGAAGGTCGCAGCCGTGCGGCAGTCGAAATTTTCCGGCAATTCGCCTTCCGCCACGCCGCGTTCCAGCCGTCTCAGCAAGGCTGCGCGGTTTTCGGCGCGACGGCGGCGCAGGTCATCGCAGATGGCGCCGCGGCTTGAGTCCTGATGCAGCGCGCCGAGTGCGATCAGGCAGCCTTGCGGACGATCGGTCTGCGAATAGGCCTTGGCCGTCTGGCGCAAGAAGCGCTCGACCGCCTGGCGCGCCGTCGGCGACTTTTCCAGTGCGGACCAGATATCGGTGCCTTCGACCTGCGTGTAGAGCTCGACCGCTTCGAGGAAGAGCGCTTCCTTGCTGCCGAAGGCGGCGTAGAGGCTGGGCGAGTTGATGCCCATCGCCGCGGTCAGCTCGCTCATCGATGCCCCTTCGTAGCCCTTGGCCCAAAACACCTCCATTGCGCGCCGCAAGGCAGCGGTTCGATCGAAGGTGCGGGGACGGCCTCGTTCGGGCATGGCATCCTTTCTGTGTTGATTGATACATAAATCTATTGACGCACCCGGGCAAGGCTGGCAGACATTTATGTATCGATCATTACAAAAAAGGAGAAAAGAATGTCATCGCAAGGCTTGAACGGCAAGGCTGCGCTCGTCACCGGCGGCAGCCGCGGCATCGGCGCAGCGATTGCGCGAAGGCTCGCGGCCGACGGCGCCAGCGTCGCACTCACTTACGTGAATGGCGAGGAGCAGGCCCGCGCTGTCGTCGGGGAAATCGAGGCAGCCGGCGGTCGCGCCATTGCTCTCAAAGCCGACAATCGCGACGCTGCCGCGATCCAGGAGGCGGTCAGCGAGGCAGTGAAGACCTTCGGGCGACTGGACATCCTCGTCAACAGCGCCGGTATCTGGCGCGCCGCGCCGATCGATGAATTGCCGCTCGCCGACTTCGATGAAACCATGGAGGTCAATGTCAGAGCCCCGTTCGTGGCCTCGAAGGCGGCAGTCGTGCATATGGGCGAGGGTGGCAGGATCATCTCGATCGGCAGCAATCTGGCGGAGCGTGTCACCGACACCAGCCTCAGCGCCTACTCGGCCAGCAAGGCGGCACTGGTCGGCTTGACCAAGGCATTGGCGCGCGACCTCGGTTCGCGCGGCATCACCGCCAACGTCGTTCATCCTGGCTCGACCGATACCGATATGAACCCGGCCAGTGGCCCGCACGCCGAGCACCAGCGACAGAAGATGGCGACGCCCCGCTTCGGCAAGGCGGAAGAGATCGCCGGGATGGTCGCCTGGCTGGCCGGTCCCGAAGGGCGCTTTGTGACAGGCGCCGCACTGACGATCGACGGCGGCGCCAACGCCTGACCCGTGCACTATTTTCGGGAACCGGAGCGGGCCCAATTCGCTTTAGTTGTCACGGCGTTGTGAAACTGTTCTGCAACAGGATAGCCGAAATTTATGGAAGCTTAACGAAATCGGTATGAATCGGTGTGGTCGCGTCTTACATCCCGCCGTGCGGTGGGCGAGACCGTCAAGCGATACGGAACGGGAACCGGTTGCAGCCGGAGCGGGTGATCCATGAAATTCCTCGGAAACAAAGCAACCGTGATGCCGCTTGCAGTTGTCACGGTAATGCTGGCCTTCGGCATGCCGCAGGCGGACGCGCAAGGGCTTTTCGAGAGGCTTTTCGGCGGTGGTATCAGGCGCGCGCCCCACGGTGATTTCCCTCCGCCGCCGAGGCACAGACCGAGGCCGAGAGAATTCGCTGGTGGTGGCAGCAGGATCAACAGCCCGTCCTACTATACCTATAAGGCCGACCGGCTGGTGCGTGTCGATTTTGCGACATTGATGGCAGCACCACAGCCGGTGGCACCACAGGACGCTGCCTTTGTACCGTCGCTCACCAGCGACGCCTTTCGCGAAGCGATTGCCGGGCTCGGCGACTACGAGCTCTATGCGGAACCTGACATTGCCAAGGCGTTGATCGCTTATTACTCGGCCAATCCGGATTTCATCTGGGTGACCGGGACCGGCCCAAACGGTCGCGCGCAGGATGCGGTGCGGGTGCTTGGCGAGGCGACGAGCTATGGCCTGACGCCGGCCGACTATTCGGTTGAAGTGCCCGCCGCCGGCGCATCGACCGGCGGGGCCGATGCGCGGCTGCAGGAGCTCGTCCGCTTCGAGATGGCGCTGTCGGCGCGCGTCTTGCGCTATGTCCACGACGCGCAAAGCGGCCGCGTCGATCCCAATCGCATCACCGGCTACTATGATTTCCCGGCCAAGCCGCTCGACATCGAAGGCGTGCTGAAAACGCTGGTGCGCACCCAGCAAGTGCGCACCTATCTCGAATCACGGCATCCGCAGAATGCGGAATACCAGGCGCTGCGCGTCGAACTGGAATCACTTCAGGCCAGCGCCGAAGACGAGATCGTCGTTGACCCCAAGCTGTTGCTGAAACCTGGGCAGACCAGCCCCGAACTGCCGAAGCTTCTGGCGAAGATCGCGCGCAATCTAGACGACGAGATGGGCGGCGCCTATGGCGAGATATTGGCCAGGCTCGCCACCAGCGAGGTCTATGATCCGGAACTGGTGCCGGTTATCAAGGCAGTGCAGAAGAAGGCTGGCATGAAGGGCGACAGCGTCATCGGTCCGCGCACCGTCGCGGCGCTGGTCGGGACGTCCAAGGCCGACAAGATTCAAAAGGTGCAGGTCGCGCTGGAAGAGTTGCGTTGGCTGCCATCCGATCTCGGCAGTCCGCGCGTCTTCATCAACCAGCCGGCCTTCACGGCGAGCTACATCGAAAATGGCGAGGAGAAGCTGAAGACCCGCGCCGTCATCGGCAAGACCACCAACCAGACTTCCTTCTTTTACGATCAGGTCGAGCAGGTCGACTTCCATCCCTATTGGGGCGTGCCGCAATCGATCCTCGTCAACGAGATGCTGCCCCGGCTGCGCAGGGATCCCGGCTATCTCGACCGCGCCGGCTACGAAGTGGTCAACGCGCGCGGCAAGCGCATTCCCTCCTCCTCGGTCAACTGGGGTGCCTATGGCGCGAAAGTACCTTATGGCGTGCGCCAGCTGCCGAGCGAGGCCAATGCGCTGGGCGAACTGAAGATCCTGTTCCCCAACAAGCACGCAATCTACATGCACGATACGCCGCAAAAGTCGTTTTTCCAGCGTGACATGCGCGCGCTCAGCCATGGCTGCGTTCGTCTGCAGGATCCGCGCGGCATGGCGGCGGCCGTGCTCGGCACCTCGGTCGACTACATTGCGGAGAAGCTGAAGCACGGACATTCGACCGAAAAGGTGGCGCGCACGATCCCGATCTATGTCGCCTATTTCACCGCCTGGCCTGATATGTCCGGCAAAGTCGAATATTTCAGCGACGTCTATGACCGCGACACGCGGCTGCAGCAGGCACTCGACAGCACGGAAGCGGTGCGCTCGCCGGCAAGCTGAGATTCTAAAGCGCGTCGCGTTTGACCGGCCTCATGCGACGCGCTTTAGGTTGCTGTTTTGTTTTATGCATGTCGTTATCGCAAAACCGCTGCACACTTTTGCGCGACATACATTAGCGTAGGGAGAGCGGGCGCCGGAAGCCGGCCTCGCGCCCGGCAATCAGCCAGTAAGCCAGGCCGGCGACCAGACCGGCGGCGGCGATGATGCCGATATCGGCCCAGCGCTCGGGGCTCAGGTCCTCCGGCGCGCTCGGCCAGATCAGGAAGAAGCCGGCAGCCGCTGCTGCGGCGCCGAAGACCATATGCAGCCAAAAACTGCGCAGCGAAAACAATTCGGCGATCAGCGCGAAGATCAGCGTCTGCAGGCCGGTCATCATGATCGTCAGGAAATAGATCAACATGCCGAGCGGCGGCACGACCAGCGCCGCGATGGGGGAGACCCCCATGAGATCGAAATACGCCGGTGCATCAGGCAGCGAACTCAATGCACCATAGATCGTTACTACTGCGAACAGTCCGACCAGCACCGCAACGAAATAGCCGGCGAGCATCATCAGAACGCGTTTCGCCACATGCTTTGCCGTCGCCATGCCCACCCCCGTGCGGCTCAATGATCACGCCGCAGTCAGCCATCAAAGGCGCATCGGCGCAAGGGGATGCCGAAAAGCGTGCGGGAACCGTCGCCCCGCTCTTGGTGAAGCCACGCCGCTGCCCGCTTCCGAGGGATCGTCCCCAGGCTGCGCTGTAACCTGCCGGAATTGTTCCCGGTCCTTCAAGAGAAAGCCGGCCGCACATATCGGCTGGGGGAAGATGGCCGCGATCTATTTCGGCTCGGCTGTCACCGGATCGTAGGTGATTTCGACCTTCGCCTTGTCGGTCGTGTAATAGGTGACGGTGTAGGAGCCGCTGTCCCAGCCGACCTCGTCGACGTAGCGAAAGTCGTCGCGCTGCTCGACCTTGGCGATTATTTCCGACAGTTTCCTGGCATTCTGCGGCGGCAGCTGGGTTCCGTCTGCGGCAAGGGCCGGTCCGCCGAGAAGGAGGACTACGACACCTGTCGCCAAAACACGTCTGGACATGGCTTTCCCTCACTCTTCAAGGAGTAGAAACTCGCGGCCATGCAGGTTTGTTCCGGGGTTCTGGAATGGACACTCGCGAATCGCGCCGCCGCATCGCGTTGTCGTTGCTCACGTCTGCAACTCACGCCTCGTCGGGGAAGAGATGGGCTAAGGCCGTGTCGAACGTGAGCTCCAGGGCGTCACCCGGTTCAAAGATCTTGTCTTCATCGAAGGCGGCAATGAGCTCGTGATCGTCGCGAAGTGTCAGGTCCACGACCGTCTCGCTGCCCAACCGCTCGGTATGTGCCACGACGCCATGCAGCATGCCTTCTCCAGGCTGCGCCGCCCGGAGGTACTGCGGACGGATACCCAGGATGGCCTTGCCGTCTTTCCGGAAGGAGCGCCTTCTGGTCGCTACCCTGATCGGCTCCAGGGATTGATTGCCAACTGTTGCCGCTTCGCCATCGAGGTCGAGGACGTCGACCTTCAGGAAATTCATCGACGGGGCTCCTAGAAAGCCGGCTACGAACCTGTTGGCCGGCTCGTGATAGAGTTCCATCGGCGCTCCTATCTGCATGACTTGACCGTCCTTGAGGACGACGATCCTGTCAGCCAGCGTCATCGCCTCGACCTGGTCATGGGTGACATAGATCATCGTTGTGCCAAGTTGCCTGCGCAGCCGGCCGATTTCCATACGCATGTCCATGCGCAGCGCGGCATCGAGGTTGGAGAGCGGCTCGTCAAACAGGAATACGGACGGTTTCCGGGTGATTGCGCGCCCGATAGCGACTCGCTGGCGCTGGCCGCCCGAAAGTTGACTTGGGCGGCGGTCGAGCAGATGTTCCATTTGCAGGATGCGTGCGGCCTCGGCCACCTTCTGCTCCTTTTCCTGCTTGGAAGCGCCCGCGATCGTAAGGCCGAACGCGATATTCTCGCGCACCGTCATGTGCGGAAAGATGGCATAGTTCTGGAACACCATCGCAACACCGCGTTCCTTGGGTGGGAGTTCGTTGACCACCCGGCCTCCGATCTCGAGGATGCCTTCGGTTATGTCCTCGAGTCCGGCGATCACCCGCAGCAAGGTGGACTTCCCGCAACCTGACGGTCCGACAAAGACGACGAACTCGCCATCGTTGATGTGGATATCGACGCCTTTGATGACGTCGACGCGACCATAGGATTTCTTGACGGCCTTGAGCGAGACCTCAGCCATAAGCAATGGCTCCCTGGTTCATGTGCGGCAATCCGGGATCACCGATCGATTGGTCGGCCTTGAGGAAATAGCCGTGCCCGCGCTTGCCGTCATGGGCGTACCAGTCGTCCCAGATCCACTGGCGTTTGAGCGCGAGAACCATGCATTCAGCCCTTCACACCGGTCGAGGCGATCGATGCGATGAAGGCGCGCTGCAGGAAGAGATAGAAGATCAGCACCGGGACGGTGATAAGGGTGAGATAGGCCATGACTTCGCCCCAGGCGACGTTGAGTTGAAAGAAGTAGCCGAGACCGACCATGACCGGGCGGTAGTTTTCCTGCTGCACGACGATGAGCGGCCAGAGATATTGGTTGTACATCACGAGGAACTTCAGGATGGCGGCAGTCGCCAGAACCGGCCCTGAAAGCGGCATGACAACGCGACAGTAGACCTGCCACCAGCTCGCGCCCTCCACCCGGCTTGCCTCGATTAGCTCGCCCGGCAGTCCTTTGAAATACTGCACGAACAGGAAGATCGTCAGCCCATCGGCGATCCAGGGGATGATCTGTACCCTGTAGGTGTTGAGCCAGCCCCAGTGCAGCCCATCAAGCCCGATCCAGGGCAGTTTCGAGACCAGGAGCAGGAGCGGGATAGCGATGGTCTCGAAAGGGATGATCAGCGTGGCGATGACGATCGAGAGCACCACGTCGCGCCCCTTCCACCGCAGGAAAGCGAAGGAGAATGCGGCCAGCGAACAGATCAACAATGAGAGAAGGACGGTCGCCCCGGTGACCAGAACCGAGTTTAGGACGAACAGGCCGACAGGCGCCCGCCGGAACGCTCCGAAATAGTTGTTGAGGCTGATGTCCCCGACGGGCAGGAAAGCACGCAGGCTGGAGGTGTCCGCGAGGAGCTGACTGTCGGGCTTGAAGCTCGAGTTGATCATGAACACGAGCGGAAAGATGAAGATCAAGGCAATCAGGCACAGCACCAGATAGCGGACGAAGAGCCTCAGGCCGTAATTGTCAGGATTGAAGGCCATCTTAACGCTCCCGTGTCAGCCAGCGCTGAGTGAGTGAGATCGCCAGCACGATCGCGAACAGGATGACCGAGATGGTCGAGCCGCCGGAGATGTCCTGCTTGCCGTAGCCGCGCTCGACCGCCTGGAAGACGAGGGTCTGGGTGCTGTCGAGCGGACCGCCATTGGTCATCACGTCGATCTGGGCGAAAAGCGCGAAGCCCTGCATGGTGATCACGACAAGGACAAGCACGGCGGTGTTGCGCAGGCCCGGCCAGGTGACATAGCGGAAGGTCTGCCATATCGAAGCCCCCTCGATGGCGGCGGCCTCGTAGAGCGTCGGGCTGATCGTCTGCAACCCGGCCAGCCAGATGACCATATGGAAGCCGACGGCCTGCCAGATCGACATGGCCATGACTGCGGGCAGCGCGGTCGAGGGATTGCCGAGCCAGTCGACGGGCGGGAAGAGGCCGAAGGTGAGGGCCTGGAGGATGCTGTTCAACAGCCCGTTCTGGCCGTCATAGATGAACCGCCAAAGGAGCGAGACCACGACGATGGAGACCACCACCGGCATGAAGTAGATGGTCCGGAACAGGTTGATGCCCCTGACCTTGTGGTTGATCAGCAAAGCAAGCATCAGCGCGAGGCTGCCCTGCACCGGCGCCACGACCAGGACGAACAGGACGGTGTTTACCAGCGCCTTCATGAACACAACGTCGCTGGCGATGACGATCATGACGTTCTCGCCGGACTGCCAGCGAAACCACTCGCGCATGCCGCGATACTGAGGATAGTCGTCGCTACGGGTGATCGCACGCAGGCGCGGATACTGGATTTCGCCGGCCTCGTTTCGGATCATTTCGCCAGCATCGTTGCGCTCTGGCTCAAGGGTCACCACCGCAAGGCCCAGGAGCTGCTGATAGTTTTCCAACCCGACGAACTGGGTGGGGTTCGGCGACAGCAGCCGCTGATTTGTCAATGACAGACCGATCGCGAAGAAAAACGGCAGGACGATGAATGTAAAGATGAGTGCGAAGCCCGGCAGGGCGAATGTCCAGCCCGCCCGGTTCGACAGGGTTAGTTTCGACGCCATTTGCCGTATCCGCCCAGCAAGCCAAAGAGGGTGGAGTCCGCGGCTGGCGAGGACCCCGGCGCGACAGATCTAGCGGTGGCCGTAGCCACCATTGCTTTCGATGTCGGCGTCGATCTCGTCGACCGCCGCGTCAAGCGTGTCGGCCACGTCGGCACCATTGGCGATATCGGCCAATGACTTGGTGAAGACCTTGGCCTGGACCACGTAGCCCGGGGTGACCGGGCGCACCAGAGCTTGTGCTTTGGAGAGGTCGAAGAACACCGCGAGCGGGCCGCCATCCTTGTAGTTCTTCGTCATCTGCGCCGCCGAGGGCGTCGGCGGGATCAGGCCGATGCCGTCGGAGAAGGCGGCCAGGTACTTGTCCTGCGCGGCGAACTTGATGAACTCGGCAGAGCCTTCCGGATGCTTGGACTTGGCCGAGACGCCGAATTGCCAGGATCCCGCGCCGATCTTGTTGCCGGCGCCGAAATCGGGGGCTGGAAGGAAGACAACGTCATCCACGGCTTCCATCGTTGCCACCGCGCGCCAATTGCCGTTCCACTGGAAGGCGAACTTGCCGCCGATGAAACCGGTCTGCTGATCGGCCGGGTCCTCACTGGTGCCCGGCGCATAGCCTCCGGTGAATAATGATTGCCACCACTTGCCAAAGGCCTGCGCAGCCTCGCCGTTCAGCGCGCCTTCCGCGGTCTTGTAGGTCGAACGGTCGACAATGTCGCCGCCGAAGCTCTGCAGGAACGGCGAGAAGGCATAGGAGTACCACTCGGCCTGGTCGTTCATGCCGAGATCAAGGGCGAATTCATATTTGCCGGAGGCCTTGGCGGCATCGAGCGCGGCCATGAATTCCTCTCTCGACCAGGGCTTGTCGAGGGTCGGGGTGCGCAAGCCCAATTCATCCAGCGTCGATTGGCGTGCAAAAAGCGCCACCGCCGCCTCCCACAGACCGACCGAATAGAGCTTGCCATCCCACACGCCTTTGGTGCCGGGCAGGAAGTCGGCGAACTCGCTCTCGTCGATCGGCAGCGGCTGCAGATAGCCGGCCCAGGCCCAATTGGGCATGACGGGCCCGTCCACATCCAGGATGTCGGGCAGGTTGCCCGCCAGGGCCGCCGCCGCAACGGAATCGTTGTAGCTCTTCTCGGGGAAGCTCTCGATGGTCACCGTCCAGTCGGACTGGCTGGTGTTGAAGTCGGAGATGATCTGGTTGAGGATTCGCGACTCCACCTCATTGCCGGCGCCGTGATACCACATGGTCAACTTGGTCTGCGCCAGCGCCGGCACACACAGACAGGTCGACGCGATCACCACACCGGCAAGGTGTTTTGTCAGGTTCATCGGTTATTCCTCCCTTTTGACTTTAAGGTCGCTGGCTGGATCCAGGGTCATCCCCGAGGCCGCCATGACAGCGGGCTGGGAAGCCAGGGCTCAGTTTCGGGTCGGCCGCTACGGGCCCTTGATGGGGTCCAGCAATGTTCGCGGAAGCCGGACGCATTTGCAATTGCGCAGTTTCAACTGGTCGGAGCAGGAGGTCGACGGCGATTCCCCTCGTCAGTTCGCGGGCCACTGAGATAGCAGTTCACCTAGGACGATTTTATCGTCCGTCAACTTTCTCCCGGCCGCGTTCAATGTGCAGCTCGAGCGATTCCAAGGGTAGACAGCGCTTAGTGATGTGTACCCAGCTGCCTGGCGAATCGCATGAACCGGGTCATGGCAAACCTGGCCATGAGGCGGAAGTTCGAAGCGTAGGCGGCTGCGAAGCGGATGGTAGCTTTGTACCGGAAGCGGGTATTGGTGGGCGATGCAGGGATTGAACCTGCGACCCCACCCGTGTGAAGGGTGGTTCTGCGCATTTCCGAAGGTTGCTGGCGATTTCCGGAATGGTGAATCTGATTGATTTCCTTGCATTGTTTGGTGCTGGTGTTTACCGTTGATTACGGAGAATTTCGTTTCGGTGACGATCCGAAAATTCGTGTCGTCACCGACCAGCAAGGGAATTCGATGCAAAAGCGATCGAAGAAACTGACCAAAACGACCGTTGAAGGTCTGGAGCCGGCGGCGAAGCCCTATCGCGTCTTCGACAGTGAGATGAAGGGCTTTTGTGTGCGGATCGCCCCGAGCGGCGACAAGCGCTGGCAGGTCGAATACCGGCCACATCCGGGAGGAAGAGGCATCGCTGTTAAGCGCATGACGCTTGGCGCCACCAACGTGCTTACTGCGGACGAAGGGCGCAAGGCAGCGCAGGCGATCCTCTCCGATGTCGCCAAGGGCGAAGACCCCGCCAGCGACCGCACGAAACAGCGGCGCGAAAAGAAAGTCATCGACTTGATCGATACCTATGAGGCCGAGGGCGGCTTCATCCTGCGCGGTGTCCGCATCGGCCAGCCTATGAAGCCGCGAAACAAGCAATGGATGGTGAACCGGCTGCGGCATCACGTCGTGCCGCTTCTCGGGTCCAAGCGCGTCTCCGAGGTCACGCCGACCGATATAGAGCGCATGGCGAAGGACATTGCTTCTGGCAAGACGGCCAAGGACGAAAAGGTCGGGCCGCGGAAGCGCATCATCGTGAAAGGCGGCGAAGGGCAGGGTCGAAAGGTGGTGCGCGATCTGTCTAGTGTCTTCACCTTCGCGATCCGACATCCGGCCTATGACGTGTCCGAGAATCCCTGCGAGAAGGCCGCGGTCAACAAGGTTGACGGTCGGCGGACGCGCTATCTGACCCTGGAGGAGGTTGGCCGGTTCGGCAAAGCGCTGGAGGAGTTAGAGGCCGAGGGCGCCAATCCGAAGGCGCTCGACATCGCGCGCCTTTGGGCGCTGACCGGCTGCCGTCGCGACGAGATCGCCGCTCTCAAATGGTCCGAGGTCAGGACCGATCTTGGCAGCCTCGTCCTTGACGACACGAAGACTGGAAAATCCGTCCGACCGCTAGCCGCGCCGGCTGCAGCGCTGCTGGCGTCGCTACCGCGCTATGCCGACATCAGTCAGTCGGACGGCCTGTCGCCGTGGGTTTTCCCGGCATCGCGCGGTGATGGCCATTTCCAAGGTACGAAGCGGATATGGCCGAAAGTCGTCAAGAAGGCCGGCTTGCCCGGCGTGACGCCCCACACGCTGAGGCATACGCTCGGCTCGCATTCCGTGTCGAGCGGCCAAGCGCTACCGATGGTCGGTGCTATTCTCGGTCACAAGGACGCGCGGTCTACGACAATATATGCGCACATGCAGCAGTCACCCGCCGTGAAGGCGGCAACACGCTCGGTCGGCGGTATAGCGGCGGCTCTTTCAGGCCAGAGGCCCGGTAAGCTGCTGCCAATTCGCAAGGCTGGCGAGAAGTAGGAATGCGACCTCGCCGGCCACATCGAACAGTCATCAGAGTCGCCGACCGCAAGCGCCGCCCAGCCGCTTACAAGGCGCGCCTGATTTCATGGTGCCTTGCTCGCTGGTACTCCCTGCCGCCGCTCGACAAATTACAGCTGGCTGAACTCACCCGAAGTCTCGAAACCGAACTCAGATGGAAGGCTGTGAGGGAGTCCTATGGCGAACTAACTCAGCCCGCGCGGCGAAACTGGTGGCGTCGCTGGCTGGCGATACGTGCGGAGCTTATCGAGCTTACCGGAGACGATAGCGCTGGCCATTTCCGTGACCTTTTCAAGCTGTCTAGCGAACAGGAGGAACTGGCCTTATTGGATCTGGGAACCCGGCTGCCGAACCTTACGCTGGTCCAGCCTTTCATAGAAAAGCACGGTTCCTCCCGACTCGACCTACGCACCTTCCTGATTGGGCACCGACTGCCGATGTTGTTCAAGGCCACATATCTCGGTGGCAAGCTGGAACGCCGGCACGACAGCGGCCCTCTCAGCGAACGTTGCGCCAAAATTCCGATGCGGTGGGGCCCTGGTGCGCTCTTCATCGCCATTGCGGCACGATTCCTCGGCGTCGAGCCGCCGGTTGATGTCGCCGAAATACACAAGGCGAGACGGCAGGTCGCCGCCTTGCGATCCAACGGAACTTGATCGATCAAATTCTTGGGCCGTGAGCTTCGACCGCAATTCATGCAGCTTTCCCGAAACATCTCGGGAGAGAAGTCATGCAAATGTTCACCCCTCGTGAGGCAGTTCAGTACTGGCGGGAAACCTACAATATTGTCCGTTCCAAGAACACGCTGGCCAAGTGGCGCGTAGTTGGCGGCGGCCCTGATTTCCGCAAGATCGGTCCCGATGTTCTCTACATGAAAGAAGCGCTCGACCGATGGGTTGCGCAGCATCTGTCGCAGCCGGTCCCTTCGACGTCGAGTCTGATGAAGCGCTCCCGCGCCCAGCCTGCCGAGAAATCCGCCGGAGTGGAACTCGACGACGAACTCGCCGCCTGCTTGGGCTCGACCGACAAGATGCCGTGGGACAGCTGACCGTTGGTTCGCAGGTTCCAATTTTTGGCCTTTCCGGCGCAGGTCCAAACAAATGAGCTTCGATGACATCAAATGGGCTCGCAACATCACTGGGCTGGATGACCCCATGCCTCGATTTCTCTTGATACTGATTGCGACCTATACAGGCGACGGAACCTCACCGAGCTCTCGCCCGCCACGCAGACATGAGCGGCCGGTTTGTTTTGCGTTGCGTTCGACATTGGCCCGCCAGATGGGTATTTCGACGCGCATGCTCGATCGGCACATCGCAACTCTGAAAAGAGCCGGGTTGATCCGCAGCGTACAGGTTGGCCGAGGCCCGGCGGAGATCACCCTGGTTCGCCATTTAGGCGGCGAAGCAAACAAAGCTTCGGTTCGCCACCCAGCCGCCGAAGCAAACGAAGTCTCGGTTCGTCACCCAGAAGGCGAAGCAAAAGCGGACCTTGGTTCGCCATCGGAGACCGGCTTGCTTCGCCAACAGGATGGCGAACATAAAGCCCTTAAAGCCCACTCGACGCCGCCGACGCCGTCGGAGCGGCCATTCCGCAAGGCAGGTGACGACGGCGTCTCGTGCAAACCTTCAATCGCAGCGCCTGAAATTCCGCCTGAGCAAAAAATCAATGACGCAGCCTCGGCGTCGCTAGGCTCGCCTAGCCGCTTGAATGGCGGCTCGCTCGCTCCGCCTTCGGAGACGGCGAGCCCATCTCCAGTGCGTGACGGGTGGGCGCCGGAGACATCGGGGCCCACCGACCAGACCGCCGGTCCGCAGCAGCGGGGGGTCAATCGAAAGCCAATCCTGCCGCCAATCCAAGATCAGGCGCTGTATGACCGTCTCACCAAGCGGTCGGTCCATAGTCCGGTTCCACCATCCCCGCGGAACAGGGGAGATCCCGACCCCACGGCAAACTCACAAACTCGAATGCGTCCGAACACACAGCGTCGCTGAACCGGCGATCTCAACTTGCAGCCGGCGCCCGGCGGTTCCGGGCAAATATGGAGGTAACGATGAGACAACCCAGCACCTCAAGGAGGAGAAATGACGTTGACCCTCGTGATGCGTCAATTTTTCAGGCGCTGCTCGATTTCTTCACCGATCGTTTGATGCACTCGGATCGTGATCCCACTGACAATATCGATGATGAGTTCAAGGTTGCCTTGTCAGCGGCGTTCCCCAATCCCGATGACGGGCTAGTCTCGGTGGCCTGGCGTCCCAAGATGATGCTGTTAGGTTTCGAGGTCTTTGAGGTCGCCGCCGAGTACGAAGCCGACGACAGACTGGTCGCGACCGGGCTGGTGGTGCGCCTACCGGGCGGAGGCTTGTGGTCCCTGGAAAAAGCACGCGACCTGGTCGCGTTGCGTGCAAGGGTCAACTCTGATCTGGCGCCGGCCGTAGTTGCCGGAGACCAAGCGTCGGCGCCGGGCGCAGGGCAGGTCCGCATCGATCAAACCAAAGGCGAGGACCCGCTTTGAAGTCGGCTCCACGCCCCTTCGGCGATTTCGGTTGCAACCGACGCCCGGCGGACCCGGCCAAACAAGGAGGTACGAATATGGATGAGCAACAGATTGAGAAGTGCACTGATCTTATCCAGGCGATCATGTGTGTCATTGGCCAGGAGGTCGAGATTGATGGCGTTGCGGGTATCAAGATCGGTCCCGATCTGGGACCTGCCATCGATGCCCTCATTACCTGCCTTGCCGCCACGATAAGTGGCCGCGCGAAAATGGCCGATCCAGCTTGCAGACCAGAGGTCTACCGCTACGTTTTGGACCTGCTAGAAGCGAACATTAACCGGTTCACCAGCGCTCCACAGTGCAAGTACATCCCCAGCCAATGATCGACTAGCGATGGGCATGACGAGGACAGCGCTTCTAATTCATTTCCCACCGGCATTGCCGACAGGCAGTTTTTTTGAAATGTCGACGATAGTGCACCCTACGGCCTGTCCTGTGGCGCAAGCCCAACATATGAGGTATCCTAACTCCGCAATGCCACATGCCAAATTGAACACACGTCAGGAGCGTTTCTGCCTTGGCCTCGCCGAGGGCCTTCCGCAATCTCGCGCCTATGTCGAGGCCGGCTATACAGCCCGCGGCAATGCGGCCGAGGTTGCCGCCGCACGCCTGTTCAGAAAAGTTCAGGTTCGGTCCCGCGTCGCCGAGCTGCAGGCCAAAGCCGCAAGGCGCTCGGAAGTCACGGTCGACAGCCTCGTCGCCGAGCTTGACGACATGTTGCAGTTGGCCACGAAGCTCGGCCAGCCGGGGGCTGGTGTGAGCGCGGTCATGGGCAAAGCGAAACTTTTGGGCTTGGTGATTGACCGCGCAGAGGTCGAGGGCACGCTCAGGAAGCCTTCGCGGACACCGACAACTGACAAATCGATATCTATGGACGACTGGGTCAGAAAGTTCGCGCCGAAGCGTGTCAACTAGGCGGGCCGCCCAGACTCGCATTCGGTGGCGCCCGGTCGAGGGCCGACCAAAGCGTTCGACCTACCGTGCGGCCTTCCTTGGCCCTGCGCGGGCCGATTTCGGGATCGGGGACGGCATCCGGTCGGCCGAGGCGGCCCGACGGGCGAGGTCAGCTTGCCTTAGGCACCAAACCCAATCACTCTGAGCGACCGAGTGCACGCTCTTGGACCCCAAAGGCGACCTACACGAGCCCATTTCGCTTCCGGAAAGCCGACATTCGAAAGACCAGCGCTTCTGGCCCAAAGGTGACCTTCATCGACGTAGCGTTGAATATTAGCTGTTGACGGGAAGCTGCAGTTCCGCCTGGCTGGGCGAGCGCATACGTGCGCCCACGGGTCGGCAACGTTGCTGCGGCCGCTGCTTACTGTCGATTTCTGAACCACAGCGGCTGTTCGGCTTCGGCGGCCCGAGGTACTCGAGGCGGCCCTTGTCGCCGAGCCCTTCGAGCAGTGCGCGGGCGTTCGCTTCGTCCTTGGTCGTCAACATGTCGTGCCCGCGCCGATCGTCGCCGAACCGATCGACCTCATAGGTGATGGGCTCGGGCATGGCGGTGTGGACGCGCCGAGGGCGCAATACCTCTATTTGGTGGCGCGAAGTTGGAAGTTGGTCACGCCGGCTGCAACGTTCAGGCCAGTCTGCGCCTGGACACTGACTGGCTGCAAGGTATAGGTTCTGTTGGATCCTCCAACCAGAAGATTGGCACCGGCGCCTACCACGACCGTTGCTTCGGCGCCGACGCCGCTGTAGTCGCCGGCCAGCACGCCGGGCGCATAGACGTTACCAGTTGGCGCAAGGATCCGCCACCGCAGCACTGCCCTCGGCGTCGGACCGACGTCCAGCCCCAACTTCGTGATGACCCCTACATATGTTTCGGGTGCGACCTTCGGGTTGGCCGACGTGAAGGTGCATGTCAGAGCTTTTTTTGAACCGATGATGAAGCGTGTGCCAGCTGCGACAACGCAGTCGAGCAGGCCGACCGTCGTGTTGGCCTGCTGAGCCGCCGCGCTGGGCACAATGGACGCTGCGACCGCGACAAGAGTGATGGCCGTGAGACGTTTACGCATTGTGGTTTCTCCTTGTGAGATGTTCAAGACTTCCCCGGAGGTGTGAGCGCTTCTAAGCATAATACAAAAGGATATTACCGGGACTTTGTTCCGGAACCTGTTTGGCCTGCGGCTATTGGGGCGGGTCGGCGTCTCGTCTCGCCCGGGTCATCACAGCACGCATCTCGGCGATTGGCGGCAGCCAACTGATTGAGGTTGCCCCTAGGCCGAGACCTGCCGCAAAGCCGCACAGGCGGGCCCTGGAGGCGGAAGCGGCCCGCCCGGTGAGATTTCTCTTCATGAGACATCGCGCGGTTCCACGAACGCCGACCGGCCTGCGATGCATCCGGCCCGGCGGCCGACAATGGACCATCTCCGGCTCTTGTAAGAACTTAGAACTAGCGTATAGTATCCTTACACTGTGCAGGATCGCTCATGAAACCCGTCATCTCCTATCTTCGCGTGTCGACCAACGGCCAGAGCAGAAGCGGCCTAGGCCTTGAAGCGCAGCGTCGAGCCATCGCCCGTTTTGCCGAAGCTGAAGGGTTCGACATCACCGCCGAGTTCGTCGAGGTTGAAACCGGCAAGGGTGCCGACGCCCTGTCGCGTCGTCCGCAGCTTGCCAGGGCCCTTGCTGCGGCGAAAAAGGCCGGGTGTTCAATTGTCGTCGCCAAGTTGGATCGGCTCAGCCGCGACGTTGCCTTCATCGCTGGCTTGATGGCAAGACGTGTGCCGTTCATCGTCGCCGAGCTTGGTCCGAACGTCGACCCCTTCGTGCTGCATCTTTTCGCGGCTGTGGCCGAGCGTGAGAGAGCTATGATCTCTGAACGCACGCGTGCCGCACTTGCCGCTGCCAAAGAGCGTGGTGTCAAACTTGGCGGCCCAAAGCTTGCCGAGGCACAGCAAAAATCGAGGGAGGCTCGCATGACGCAGGCCGACGCCTTCGCAGCCAATGTCCTCCCGATCATCCGCGACATACAAGCGAGCGGGGTCAAATCCCTAAGGCAGATCGCGGTGGCACTCAATGCGCGCGGCATCGCCACGGCGCGCGGCGGGACGTGGACTGCGGTTCAGGTGACGGACATCATCAACCGCGACGTTCGCTTGAAGTCCAATCCGCGTGAGCCAATCCCTGCTGCGTTGCAAGACGAGGCGGCAGAGGGTGCTGAACCCGCATCGCGGACACCACTTGGTTCGCGCTGGTAGCCATGCGACAATTTCTTTGTTTTTTGGGCGCGGAAATGGCTCTGCAGCTTTGGATAAACGATTGCGGCCACTATTTCGTCGACACCACGCTTGGCGGCATACAGGTTGGCCAAACTTGGTGCACGCCCTATGGCGACTGGGCGGTTGAGGTTAACGACGAGGAGCTTTCCGCTCCCGACCTCGAGGCAGCAAAGCGGCTGTTTGTCGACCTATATGATCGATCCAAGATAATGGTGAGCCCATTCGCTATCTCGGCGGAAGGAGACGGCTTGGAAGCGGATTTCAGAATTATCGACCTGCGCCGATGAGAACGCACAAGCAATCTGCCATCGTAGGCGCCCCGAGCCCCGCCCCGCCGGGTTTGTCGGTGGGCGGGGGTAGGGGTGGCTTGTGGGGCCCCTATAAGGCGCGCCCGGCCCCTCGTTCAGGTTCAAGACCCTCATAGCCGCCTCTCTCGCCCCCAAAACCCAAATCGCTCCGAAAGACGGAGTTCGACCCCAACGGCGTTGCGAATGACAGCTTTGCGCCCAATAACGGTCATCAAAGTTAGCTGTGTCACTGCCTAAAGCCGGACGTTAGTGAAGACCGCGCTGGAAGTGGCGGTAGCGCCAAAAAACAGACCGCCACAGCAATCGTGGGGCGCTCCGCCTTCCGTGCCAAGGTGACCCGGGTCGTCATGCCGGACCACCAAGTCGACCGGCATGACGATTTGCTGCGGGGGGATCGTTGGCGAACACCATCGCGGCGGCAAGCCGCCCCAGTGGCCGACGGAGAAACGCGATGGATTTTTCCATAGTCGACACGGTATGAGTGGTGGACGCCCCCACCCATACCAATTGGACGGAACTTCGGGTATCTTTCTCTATTGAATTGTCCGACGTCTCGTCGGTCGCTTTTGTGGGGCCAAAGCCGCTCCCATGCGTCGATCGCTATTCCGGAAATACTTTCTGGTCTTGTTCGCGGCGGCCATTTTTCCAATGGCTGCCGGTGGCATCAGCAACACGTGGTTCAGCTATGTCGACCAGCGAGCGATCCTCAGTGCCCTGCTGCGGTCCGAGGCAACATCGGCGGCCGACAAAATTGAGATCTATCTTGACGGCATCAAGATTCCGCTCGGCTCGACGATCCCGGAGGACGTGTCGGCCAATGCCGGCGTGAAACAGCTTCGGCTTCTTGTCCTGCGCGTGATGCACCAGGTCCCGGGAATTCTCAGCATCAGTTTCGTCGACGGCGCCGGCGCGGAACGGCTGCACGTCTCGCGCATTGGCTCAAACAGGACGGAAGGCGGGGCGGATCGCTCGGGCGATCCCGCTGTCGTGGGCGCCAGGACGGCGAAGGTCTGGTATGGCCCGGTCGCCTATCGCCAGGGTTCCGAACCGTCGGCAACCATGGCGATGGCGAACTACGACGATACAGGCCTAGAAAACACGATCATCGCCGAAATCAGTCTTAAGCCTATCTGGCTCATCGTTTCCGAAATCCGCGTGGGCCGCAGCGGCATGGGACTTGTCGTCGACCAGACCGGCCACCTCATCGCTCACCCCACGATCAGCAAAGTGATGCAGGGCGCCGACGAGAAAGCAGCTTTGGCGCTACGCGGATTGGGGGATGCGATCGCCGCCGCGGGCGGCACTGCGATTGCAAACCGCAACGCCGAGAATGAACGCGTTGTGACCGCCGGCGCGCCCGTTGCCGCGGCCGGGTGGACGGTATTTGTCGAGCAGTCGCAGGCAGAGGCTTTTGCACCCCTATACGCTTCATTGTGGCGGACCGGCGGGTTGTTCCTCGCCGCCACAGTCCTTGCGGCGGTACTCGCCTATTGGCTTGCCAGACGGATGAGCGGACCCATCCGATTGCTGGAAGAAGGCGCCCTCAAGATCGGTGCCGGGCAATTCGATCATCGGATCAACATTGTCAGTCGAGACGAACTCGAGCGGCTGGCTGCGCGGTTCAACCAAATGGCGCAGGAACTCGCCATATCGCGAGACCGCGCTGAGCGAATGACGCGTTTGAAGCGCTTCCTGGCACCACAGGTGGCGGAGCTCGTAGAAAAGGCCGGCGACGAGAGAATACTCGCCGGGCAGCGCGCGGAAGTGGTCGCTGTTTTTTGCGATTTGCGTGGCTTCACCGCATTTTCGGCGCACGCTGCGCCTGAGGACATCATGCAGCTCTTGCGTGAGTACTACGAGGCGCTCGGCGCGATCATCACCCGGTATGAGGTGACGCTGACCAGTTTTTCGGCGGATGGATTGATGATTCTCGTCAACGCCCCGGTTCCATGTGAAGAGCCGGCGCTTCATGCCGTAAAAATGGCTGTCGACATGCAGGAAGCAATTCAAGGACTCATATCCGGGTGGCGGCAGCGTGGCTATCAGATTGGCTTCGGCATGGGGCTTGCGATGGGGTGGGCAACGGTGGGTCGCATTGGTTACGAAGCCCGCGTCGACTACACCGCGATCGGCAATGTCGTTAACCTAGCGTCGCGGCTGTGTTCGTCCGCTGAGGATCGACAAACACTCATCGATTATTCCGTAGCGCGCCATCTGCATGACAAAATACCGATCATCGACCTCGGCACTCGCCAACTCAAAGGCCTCGACGGGCTCGTTCGCGTCTTCAATGTCGAGACGAAAGACAGACCGGATTTGGCTCCCAATCCGAATGGTGTGCCGCGCAAGGCTAGGCTCTAAGCTTGATGTCCGCTTTCCCTGCCTTTGGCAAACACGAGCTGCCAGTCTGGTTTCGGCCCCCAAAAAGCGACGTCCGAGTAGTGGCTTGGCGATGTCCGTAGTTGGCGCAACGTGCTCGTTCTGGCTATTGAGTCGAACGGCAACTTCCCATCCATCTCGCACATTGGCGGCAGCCAGCAGATAGAGTTTTGACCTTAGAACGCCAGCGTGTGAGATCGCCGCCGCCGGGACGGCCGGTCGGCGGCACCCGCCCCGCCGGGGTTCGTCGGTGGCGGGGGTGGGGGTGAATGTGGAGCCCCTATCAGGCGCGCGCTACCGACACCCTGGTTCAGGTTCGGGACCTACTCATGGCCGGCCGCTCTCGCCTCAAACCCAAATTACTCTAAACGGCCGAGTTCGACCCTTTTGCGGTCATTCAGTTGCGAGCGTTGCATGACGCGATCTGACCCGTTGAAGACGTTCATCCGCCACCCGGTCAAAAGTCAGGAACGGCTGACGAGCGGTCATTCACCGCGCGGCCAACGGCGCGTTCTGGCTCCGGCGCTTCCATGGGTGTAGGGTTGTGCCATAAAGAGGCGCATATGGCGGTTCCCCCTCTCAATCGGAAGCTGCTGGCGATCTTGGCGGCAGACATGGTCGGCTATTCGAAGGCTATGGAGGCCGACGAGGCCGGCACCATCGCGCGACTCAGAACCATCCGTGCCGAACTGACCGATCCGACCATCGCCCGGCACCATGGCCGGATCGTCAAGCTGATGGGCGATGGCGCGCTTGTCGCCTTCGACAGCGTGGTCGACGCAGTCGCCTGCGCAGCGGAAATCCAAAGCGCGGCGGCCGCACGCAATGAAGGTCTGCCAGAGCCTGAGCGCATCGTGTTCCGCATCGGGGTCAATCTGGGCGACGTGGCGCTGGTGGATGGCGATGTCTATGGCGACGGCGTCAATGTCGCCGCGCGGTTGCAGCAACTCGCTGAGCCGGGCGGCGTGATCGTATCGGGCACGGCCTTTGACCATCTGCAGGGCAAGCTTGATTGGCCCCTCGATTTCGCCGGCGAGCAGCAGGTCAAGAACATCAGCCGCCCGGTGCGGATGTATCGGCTGAGACTCGATGGCAAGCGGGTGCGCTGGACCTTACGCAAGGCGATGCCGCGCTGGACCAGGACGGCTGCGGCGGCCATCGCGGTGCTGGCTTTGGCGGGTGGAGGGACTTGGTGGTTCTTTCGGCCTGCTCCACTGGGGGCCAAGCCGTCGGTCGCGGTGCTGCCCTTCAATAATTATGGCGGCGACGAGGCCACCGGGCGTTTGGCCGATGGCTTGACTGAGGATATCATCACCGACCTCGCGCGGTTTCCCGAGCTTGAGGTCGTGGCGCGGAATTCGACGGAAGTTTACAAAGGCAAGCCGGTGGATGCCCGCCAGGTCGCAAGTGCGCTCGATGTCGGCTTCGTACTGGAAGGCTCTATCCAGCGGCAAAATGGGCGGGTGCGGATCACCGCGCAGCTGATCGATGCAAAAACCGGCAACCATCTTTGGTCGGATCGTTGGGATCGGCCCGCTGAGGACGTGTTCGCAGTCCAGACTGAGATTGCAGAGCAAGTCACCAACCGTCTGGGCGGCGGCGTAGGGTTAATTCAGGCGGCCGGGCGGGCTGCAGCCAAACGTAAACGGCCTGAAAACCTGAATGCCTATGATTATTATCTGCTCGGGACCGAGAAGATTGAAAAGATCACCATAGCGGATGAGGAGGAGGCCATCGCGCTTCTCAACCGCGCCGTTGAGCTGGACCCCGGGCTGGCCCGCGCCTGGGTCGAACTTTATCATGCTCATGGTATATTGGCTGGCTTCGGTATCAATCCCGAGAGCGAGATCAAGGCGGCTGCCGATGTGGCCGAACGCGCGGTGCGGCTCGATCCAAGTGACGCTGAGGCACACGCCGTGTTTGGTATGAGCCTCAGCCAGAAGGGCGACAACGCCCGCGCCAAGGCTGAGCTGGACACGGCCCTTCGTCTTGCTCCCGGTTCGTCCGAAATCCTGACATTCTATACCGGCTTTGCGGCACGCTTCGGTGAACCCGAACGCGGCGCTCAGATGGTCGACCAAGTAATCCGGCTCGACCCGAACTACCCGATGTGGACGTCCAACTTCTTCGCCCCTGCCTATTTTATGGCCGGCCGGTATGAAGACGCGTTGAAGATGCTGGAGCGCATGACGCCTAACAACTACGACAAGTGGAAGTGGGTGGTGCTTAGCAGCTCCCTTGCGGCTCTGGGTCGAATGGATGAGGCGAATGCTTCGGTTAGGGAAACTCTCAAGCAGTACCCGGACCTGACCGTCGAGAGCATGATTAATGAAGTCGGCTTGAGCACTAAAGAGCGCAGCCGGTTTATTGAGACAATGCCGCTCGCCGGCTTCCCGGCGTGCGCCAAGCCCGAGGCGCTGGCGAAACTCGCCAAATCTGTGCGACTGCCGGAATGCGAGGCGGGGAAGGCGAAGCCTCTCGGGCAGCCATAGAACACCCCTGTGCAAAGAAAGGCGAGGGCCGCTGCTCGCCAGCGCGCGAACGGCGCGCGTTGCCAGGAACGACCGCTGTGCATCGAAAGCGACAGTTCACTGGCCAAACTATAAATGGCGGCAAATGGCGCAACGTACTCGTTCTGGCAATTGAGCCGAACGGCAACTCCCCATCCATTTCGGCCGCTGGTGGCGGCCAGCTGGTAGAGTTTTGACCTTAGAACGCCAGCGTGTGAGATCGCCGCCGCCGGGACGGCCGGTCGGCGGCACCGCCCCGCCGGGGTTCGCCGGTGGCGGGGGTAGGGGGTCGAATGTGGGGCCAGGCCCCATCACCCCGCACGCTCGGCCTGCGTTAGGCCGAGGCGCTTGTGGATGGCACGGAACTCGGTCGGGGATAATGGCGGAACGATCCGCTCCGATTTCGCATGAGATGGATGACGATTATAAAAATAGACGGTCTGTGGAGTTGCATCGCTCATGAAACTTGCCTCCATGACTCGGGGCCACGCCAATCTTCGCAATCAGATTAGGCCATCAAAACAGCAAAAATGGCGCCGAGCAAAATAGGAAGCTATGAGCGCGTTTGATATAGCCGTGCGCTGATGGAACCGAATTGATCCGGTGTGACTTATCAGGCCCATGAGCAGCGATCCTGATAGAAGCGCGTCTCTTGCGCCGTGATCTACGGCCGAAGCTTTAAGGCTTCCCTGCGGCCGATCATCACGAACCTAGATAGGCCAGCCGGTTCTCATCATGGCACGGGCGATCGCGAGCTGCGCCTCGACCTTGGCATTTTCCTTTCGACGGCGATCAGCCGGCGTAGCGAGCGCACGATTTCCCCGCGTGTCCAGCCGGCCTCGAGCATGCAATCGACGATCGCCTGAAAGCCGGGCTCCATAGCCTCCTGGCAATCAATCTCACGGTCGAGATACTCGTCCTGTTGCCTTGGCGGTCTGATCATCAGGCTTCCTCATAGATATCGCTCGCCTTCGACGCGGTGCTCGAAACAGAATCAGTGGGATGGCTGCCTCGGCCTGGCAAAGCCCCATCCCGCATTCTTGCCGCAGCCGGGGATCCCAAAATCGGACGCTTTTTCAGCCGGAATAAATCGGGCGGGAGGAACGTTATCTCCTCATGGACGGCGGGTGAGGCAAAAGGGATATTTCGAGACATCCCTTCGTTGAAGCCGCCAGAATGGCTGCGGCTCGTTCTGGCCACTCAAAGGAGTCCAGAGATGAAAACGAACGCACTTATCCTTGCTGTCACATGCGCATCGCTCCTCGCCTTTGCTGGCGTTGCCAAGGCAGACGACCATCTGTTCGATGCCCTTCAGCATGGTCTCAGTCCGGATAGCCAACCCTTCCAGACCAACAAGGCTGGCCACAACGGCGATCTTGCGCCCGGGCAGGGCAGCCCGTTCACCGGTCATGATACACAGACCCCGGCCACGGACACGGAAGCAGCTAACGACCATGCGAATGTAAAGGCTCGCGAGCCGAAGTGATCAGAATCCGACGCGAGGGCCGGGCGCCAATCGGGCCGTGGATGGCATTGGACGAAAAAGGCCGGCGTTTCGCCGGCCTTTGAGTCATGAAGCAGTGATCCGGGCCTGTAGTCGTGCTTGAACAGATCCACCGCCCTTTGAACCGTGATGGCCTCGGCCCGTGGGATGTAGAGCGGCCGAACGCGCTCGCCTGTTTCAGGCGCAGTTTTGGCAGGGAGACGGACAACGCTCGACCTCATTCCGCGCGCCCTCCCGGCCAGCAGCGCCACAACTCGCGATCGAGCACGGCGGCCACCATGTCGACAGACGGCGATCGTGGCGCGTCATGCGCGGTCTGGTGCTCTGCGAGGAACACCGCTTCCGGCCTCGGCGAAGCAGGCAAGGGCCGTCTCAATTCAGGCCGCGGCCGCACGAAACGCGGCGCTTTTTTCCGGGGTCGCGAACTCTTTTCTACACGAATTGCGCAGGTGTTGGCCCCAGCGGTATCCGCTTGCGCGGCGCCTGAGATTGTTGCCCTCCCGCCCCTGGTCATGGCGCGTGCCCATTTGCGACAGCGTAGGTCCGACGTCGGAACGAAAGGCGGCTCCGCGAATTCTACTGCTAGATAATCGGAATCGTCGCCCATGAGGCTCGCGACCCTCCACCTTGAAACTGCGAGATACGGGGACGTTTATCGCGCCGCAAGGCTCGTGCTGCTAAGGCAGCAAATGATGCGGCACATCAAGCGCACGGACGCCTCGGCGCAGAAAGTCGAGCAAGCGCTGGCCAGGTTGGCTGAAGCCAACGCGCTCACTGACTGGCAGTAGGGCAGCGCTCATGCGCGCCTCCGCAACATCGGCACGATGTGCGGGGGATTCAAAGAAGGTCGAGGCGCACGCCAACGCGGTTGGCCTCCACTTCATGTACTACAATTTTGTCCGCATTCATGCTTCGCTTCGCATGACCCCCGCGATGGCCGCTGGCGTCACCGGCAAGCTTTGGGAGATTGGCGATATCGTGGCGCTGATCGAGCCCAAGGAGGCCGAAAAACCGGCCGCTCGCGGGCCATACAACAAGCAAAAAATCTGATATTGTCTTTTCCCCCACGTCGGTGAGCGTCAGTGTTGATAGGAACGGCACGCCACTCGGTCGCGTTCCACGTCATCCCCTGTTTCTAGGAGCGGTCGCGGCGGCCTGCGCGTGTGAAGGCCATCAAAACCGCCAACATATCCCGCTTGGGATGAAGTGGAACGCTTCGCTGCTCCTTACCGTTGAAGCGGGAAGGAGAACGCCCGTGGCCGACCAAAATGTGCCATTTCGATCCGGCAGCTGCATTTGCCGTGGCGTGACGTTTCGAGTAACTGGCGATCCGCTCCGGGTTGGCATTTGCCACTGCACAGACTGTCGCAAGGCCAGCGGGTCGACTTTCTCTGCGTTTGCGGTGTGGCCACTGGAGGCATATGAACAAAGGACGGGCTTCACCGGCACATATGCGGAGAGGAGCTTCTGTTTGACTTGCGGCGGACGTGTCACCTCGATCCGCGACGACGAAGTGGAGGTTATGATCGGCAGCCTCGACGAAGTACCAACGGACCTGACGCCCGAATATGAACTTTGGATCGGACATCGCGAGAGCTGGCTTAATCCTCTGCCATCCGCAACGCAGTTCGAAAAAGACAGAGAAGACCCCGGAAAAGAAACCGAGGTGGAACCACCTGAGCAGCCAGATCCCGACGCTGCAACTGAGCGCAATCCGCGTGGCTGACAACCTCGCCGGGCCGGGCCCTAACTTTAGCGACGCCTAGACGTATTGGGCGGTGTTCGGCGCGGCTCAACGCTGCCTCCTCTCAACCCTTATCTGGTGAGGGCCGCGCGCCACACCGAGCACGGTCTCGAGCATGTTCCTTGGAGCGTGGCGCCGAGCCACCGGAGCAATCCAAGGGCGGCAAGTTCCGTCAGATCGTTCCGCTTAAGTAAGGTGCCCTCCGCAACAATGGGATCATGGATTTGAATGCGTCGCTCCGCCGTGCCGTTATCGTCGTGGCGGCCCTCAATCTGAGTTATTTTGGCATCGAGTTCGCCGTGGCGCTGGCCATCGGCTCGGTGTCGCTTTTCGCCGACAGCGTGGATTTCCTTGAGGATACCTCGATCAATCTGCTGATCGCCTTCGGCCTGGGCTGGACGGCCCGCAATCGGGCACGGCTTGCCATGGTCCTGGCGGGCGTCATTCTGATCCCCGGTCTGGCGACGCTGTGGACGGCTTGGCAGAAGTTCAATGCCCCCGTGGCACCTGAACCTTTCATTTTGTCGGCCGCGGGTCTTGGTGCACTCGCCGTCAATCTGACCTGCGCACTCATCCTCGCCCACTATCGGCACCACAGCGGCAGCCTCACTCGCGCGGCCTTTCTGTCAGCGCGCAATGACGCGCTTGCCAACATAGCCATTGTCGGCGCGGGCCTGTTAACGGCGTATGTCTGGGCGACGGCCTGGCCCGACCTGATCGTGGGGCTGGCGATCGCGGCCATCAATGCCGACGCAGCCCGCGAAGTTTGGGAGGCCGCGCGCGAGGAGCATCGGGTCGAGACTTAGTGCGCCCCGAGGCCAAGAGCTGCCATGGCGAGGTCGTTAAGACGCGCTCGTCGGTGCCCGCACCATGTCATCGGCATGGCTCACGAGGGTCGAGATGTGAGCATCATTGGGGAAGTAAGTCGCTTCGCACCGGGGCAGTCTCGCCACATTCGCGCGTGCCTGAGCGACCGAAATTTCCTTGTCGCGTTCGCCGTGCCAAAGGCGCACCTGCGGAACACGATGTCTTCTAGCGAAAAGCCACCGGGACTCTGGACTGTGCGTTGGCGCGCGTTCGCTGCCCGGTGCTGGCGATCCACGGCGAGCGCGACGAGTACGGGATCGATCGAGCACCCTACGCGCATTGCGAACGGACGGGGAAGAGCCGAAATCCTACGTAACGTCGGACATGTTCCCTTTCGCGAGAACGAAGAGCACGTCCTGGACATGATCCGGCGGTTTCGGTCATTAAGCGCGTGCAGCGGCTCCCTCTGCGCTGGCCTCGGCCCGACTCTCCGACGTTGGTCATTTCGATGTTAGGCTATGTCACATCAAGCGTGCATTTCGATCTTGAAGGACGAACTTCCGCTTAGGGTCCGATCTCTGGCTTCCCCAATAAACGAAAGGTGGAAATCCACCCCTAAGGATCTGCAGTGAGCGGATGAGCTACCTGCTCCGGCTTCACGCGCTCTCCCGGCGTAGTGCGCGACCGCCGGAGGATGAGTAGCCTCTGTCGCATTACTAAATGGCTGCTACACTTTGACATTGCCTGATATCGATTATGGCGCTCCAACGGGGAGCGGAGATTAAGGGAATGGCCACACAGCAACCAAAGAGGGAGTTGAACGTCGCCACAGCTCATTTTGGATATGAGGTCAGGAGGCGCTCGCCATGGATACTTCTGAGCGTGGCCGCAGGAATCGTGATGATCTGGGTCGGCCAGACCTATGAGGAGGAGCTTTCCGAGCGCATCGAGCTAGTCTTCTTCGTTCCGATGATCGTCTATATGAGCGACAGCATCGGGACCGAGACGCTTGCTCTTTTTGTGAGAGAGCTAGCTCTGGGTCGTATACGTGCCCGGCGGATCTTCTTCAAGGAGTTGCTGGTCGGCCTGTGTCTCGGACTCGCGAGCGGACTGCCAATGGGCATTTTCAGCTATTTCTGGTTCCAGGATTTCGGCCTCTCCGTGACCGTGGCGACCGCGATGATCGTCAACGGCGTGATTGCCGTGCTGGTGGGCATGATCATTCCGATCGCTTTCCACAAGCTGGGAAGGGATCCCGCCGTCGGCACAGACGAAATCACGACCGCCGTATCCGACAATCTGAGCATGCTCGTTTATCTGATCGTGGCCACCGTGATTCTCTTCGGAACGTGACGGTCGAACAGGTTCTGGAGTTGATCCTCGCAGCAAACACTGCACAGGTCTCGGATCCGGCCCTTGCCGCGGAAATGAAATCCTGGTTGCGGTGGACTTGAAGGCAGCCAATATTACCTCCGTGGTCTGGGGCACGGGTTATGAGTTCGATTTTGGCTGGCTAAAGGTTCCGGTGCTCAACGAATGCGGTGCAACCCGTGCAGGAGCTAGGGAGTTACTGATTGTGCCAGCTTGTATTTCCTAGCTTCATTGGACGCACACATTCAAATCGGGCGTGCTTTTCGGTGTTGGTCATGCCGGTTACCTCGCCGATTCCTATCACGGCGAGAGCATAGGGGCCATTGTGTTGGCAGTGACGCTGTGTCAGGCGGCGCCGCGCATCTAATCGCACCAAACCAAATGTCCGGATCTGGTCAAAGACGGGCCAAAAATCTGCCGTCAGTGGCGGAACGCGACACATGACCAAAGCAGACGTATCAAAACCAACAGCCGCCGCCATCAGCTTTACGTCAGGCGCTCAGTCCTTCTTGAACTCGAATAGCTCGATGACGTTGCCCGACGGGTCTTCGAGCAAGATGGCGCGTCCGGCACCGCCGTCGCTGATTTCGCCACGGAATCTTGCATCAGCCCGGCGCAACCGCTCAATGAGGACATCGATCTCGTTCGTAACGATCATAAATCGGTTCCACCCGCCCGGCTTCGGATCGCCGCCCGCCTGACCACCGCTCCCCGCACCGGGGGCGCTGAGATACAGCGTCAAGTCGTCGCGCAGCAGCGCGGCGAACTTGCCCGGATTGTGCTTGTCGATCTTGAAAGCGAGATTGTCTCGATAGAACGCGACCGCCTCGTTAACGTCCGCAACGATGTATCGGACGGATGCCATTCAACCTTCTCCTCTGTCTTGTGGCCACAACGGTCAACTCGTGCAAAAGGTTTCCTGTCGGTGGCGCTGAATGCAGAAGCGGGCTGTCTGCGTGCCAGCCGAAGTAGTCGGATTGAGGGTTTTTGGACGTTTATGACACCCTATACGACCGAGATTGGGTCGCGAGCTGAATGGCTGCTTTTGCCAACTGGATGCTCGAAAGCTTCCGATCTGCTTACGGCCCCAATTGGAACAGCCGAATCGACAGGGGATGATGGCGCAGAATGCTCGGAGAAGCCGGCCAGAATAGCCGAGAGAGACGACTCGCCCGTCGAGTGAGCAGCTTTCCAGCCCGCATTTTCTGCCGCGGCGACGTTCGCAAGAGTGTCATCAACGAGCAAGATTTCGTTCGGAACGCGGCCCGTGCGCAGGCCGATCTTCTGGAAGAAATGCCCTTCGGGTTTTCGGCAGCCCATCTCTGCGGGGTAGAATATCCCGTCAACGTGCTCGGCGAGCCCAAGAACCTGCATCAGGTAGATGGCTCTCATATGCTCCTGGTTCGTCGCCAAGGTCGACGTCGCGTTCTGCGGGACAAGACCGCGCACGCTGGGGCGCGGTATCGGATGGTCTGGATTCATCCCAACCGTTACTGGAGACGCCCAGCGGTCCGGGTGACGGAATTTTTTGATCGCCTGCAACGTTTATATTCATTCGGCTGCATTCCGTTTCGCGCGGCCAGAACCCGCGAACCCGAGATGACCGCCGATTGGCAATCGTCTTTGGGAGGGACGTGTCATGCCTATGCGTTTCAACGGTACAGGGATAATTTTCGCCCTACTGCTCTCTTCAACCTTGATCCCCGCCGCGGCTCAAATGAGCTCGAAAGGAAAAATAAGCGGGAAGGATTTCGACAATGCTGCCGCCGAGCAGGCCAAGCGATATCTCGAGGAAGGCCGCGAGACATTCCGCTTTGACACGTTTGGCAGCGAGGATTTCTGGGGCGGCAAACTTAAACTCCACGAGGCAATCGCAGGTGAGAAGCTGGGCGGCACAGGACCCGGCCTGAGCCCAGAGAAAGCCCTCGAACTCGGCCTCAAGGTCGATGTGAACGCCATTCCCAAGGATGTGGCCGATGCGCTCAACAAGGGCGAGGTCGACCTCGCGGATCCCGCGAGCACGCTTGTTCTGCTGAAAGCCAATGCCGTTGTCGGGGTGACCGGGTTCTTCGCTGAGGATGGAAAGACGCTGACCTCGGTCGGCATCCAGTGCGCCGTGTGCCATTCGACGGTCGACGATACCTACGCCCCTGGCATCGGGCACAGGCTCGATGGCTGGCCCAACCGCGACCTCAACATAGGGGCGATCGTCGCCCTCGCGCCTGATCTCACGGCGTTCACCGAGATGCTGCAGATATCCGAAGCGGAGGTGAAGAAGGCGGTTGAGGCATGGGGGCCCGGGAAATTCGATGCTGAACTGAACCTCGACGGCAAGGCATTCCGGCCGGACGGCAAGACCGCCGCCACCCTCAATCCGCCCGCATTTGGATTGGCCGGCGTGAACAATCACACCTGGACGGGAGCCTGGGGCACGGTGAGCTACTGGAACGCTTATGTCGGCAATCTCGAGATGCATGGGAAAGGCGTGTTTTACGATCCGCGTCTTGATGACGCCGAGAAGTATCCGGTCGCAGCACGAACGAAGCAGGGCCACACACAGGACAAGCAAGACCGGATCACCTCTAAGCTGCCGGCGCTTCATTTCTATCAGCTTTCGCTACCGACACCGAAACCGCCGGAGGGCGCCTTCGAAAACGCCGCCGCGGAGAAGGGAGAGGCTCTCTTCAACGACAAGGCCAAATGCGGCACTTGCCACGTCCCGCCGCTCTTCACCGAACCCGGCTGGAACCTGCATACCGCCGATGAGATAGGGATAGACGATTTCCAGGCGATGCGATCCCCGGACGAGCGCTACAGGACGGCGTCCTTGCGGGCCTTGTGGGACGTGGAAAAGATCCACAAGGGCGGATTTTACCACGACGGCCGGTTCGCCACGCTCAACGATGTTGTCGAGCACTATGAGGGCCATCTGGGCCTTGATCTGACCGATCAGGAAAAGAGTGATCTGATCGAGTACCTCAAATCGATCTGACCCGGCACTTGACGGCACCGGCGCTTCTTTGGGTTGCTAAGGGAGGAAAGATCATGAAAGACGATCGTGGTGAGGCAAACGGCGGGTCGGCACACGGTGAGCCAAGCCAAGCGCTGTCTCGTCGGAAATTTCTGAAGGTGTCGATGACCGGCGCGGCGATTGCTGGGGCAGGTGGGCTTGCTTCCTGCATGACGGGCCAGCCTACGGCTCGAGGCGCGGGAACGACGCCGAAGCCCGTTGCGCTTTATCAGGATTCTCCAAACAAGGGCCGCCGCTGCGGCGGCTGCAAGCATTTCCTGAAGCCGAACGCATGCGAGATTGTTGCGGGTGAAATCAGTCCCGACGGCTGGTGCCGCTTCTACAAACCGCGGCCGGCCTGACGGGTCGAGCGGTTCCATGGCCGATTGGACGGCGTACGGCTACCTGTAAAGGTGCCTGCCACCTGGGGGTGGTCGAGGGGGTGCGGGCGATGATCGCCCTTCGGCGCTGGCAGGCAAATCGCTGCTCGGGCTTTGCGGGTCCACCGCGTTGCACTCATGACACTGCCGAAAGGCAGGCGCTCCCCACCATCTCCGACCCTCCGGAAGTCAGGCCTTTGTCCGTAACGGGATCGACTCCTGCCGTAGCGTTAATGTCCGCAAATGGAGACGCGCCACGAACGTCCATTATTGGCGTGCGCCGTGACAAGGCGGCGCTTTCCAGTGGGTGCAAGTCCCACCCGGCAAGATGCTCCAGCCGGAAGCAACCGGAGCAGGCATGGAGGAGACAAAATGTCTGAAGCCTTCGGATAGTGGTCACGTAGGTGACCGCGCGAGTGTGCAGGCCGCAACGTGAGTGAACGCTGAGCAAGCCTCGAAAAGGACGATGTGCAGGCCGACCCACCAGCCATTGTGGGGAAGGCTGACACGAAATGGGTGAGTGTGAGCGACGATTGAACCCACTTTCGCTGCACCGGGGTACTGGCGGCAGCATGTACACAAGGAAAGCGCACGCAACACGGGAAGCCCCAGGACGTGGTCAGGGATGATCAACCGGACGCCCGCGAGGGACAGGCCGGGCGCGCTGGGGTGGCGGAGAGGCGCGTAGTACCGTGGAAGCCGGGTAATGCCGGTGGAGGGAAGGGGCCTCAGTTCAAGACGAACGCAACAAGTGGAGAGGGACCGGAGATTGGGAAACCTATCAACTCCGAAAAGTGTCCAGAAACTGCAGATGGTGTTACACGCGAAAGCGAAGGCAGAAGCCGGTTATCGCTTCTACGCCCTGTACGACAAGATCAGCCGCGACGATATTCTTGCGCATGCCTATGCCCAGTGCCGCTCCAACAAGGGCGCGCCGGGTGTGGATGGTCAGGACTTCGCGGATATCGACGCGTACGGGCTTGAGCGATGGCTCGGCGAACTGGCGCTTGCGCTCAGGCAGGAGACTTACCGACCGGAACCGATCAGACGCGTGTTCATACCGAAGGCCAACGGCAAACTCAGGCCGCTGGGCATCTCGACCGTGCGGGATCGGGTCTGCATGACAGCAGCGATGCTGATGCTGGAGCCGATCTTTGATGCCGACCTTCCACCGGAAATCTATGCTTATCGTGCCGGGCGCAATGCCCAGCAGGCGGTGATCGAGGTGGAGGAGCTGCTGTTCCGTGGTCATCCGGAAGTGGTGGACGCCGACCTCGCGGACTACTTCGGGAGCATTCCCCATGCCGAACTGATGAAGTCAGTAGCGCGCCGGATCGTTGATCGGCGCGTGCTGCATCTCATCAAGATGTGGCTGGAATGCCCTGTCGAAGAAACCGATGATCGAGGACGGAAGACACGCACGACCGAGGCGCGGGACAACCGGCGCGGCATCCCGCAGGGCTCACCCATCTCACCATTGCTGGCAAATCTGTACATGCGCCGGTTCGTGTTGGGATGGAAGAAGCTCGGCCTTGAGCAAAGCCTCGGCACTCGCCTCGTCACCTATGCCGACGACCTTGTGATCCTGTGCAGGAGGGGTAACGCCGAAGCGGCGCTGCATCAACTGCGCGCGATCATGGGCAAGCTGAAGCTGACGGTGAACGAGGACAAAACACGAATCTGCAAGGTTCCGGAAGGCGAGTTCGACTTTCTGGGCTACTCGTTTGGACGGATGTACTCTCCGACAACTGGCAAAGCCCGTCTGGGCTACCGGCCGTCGAAGAAAAGCATCAGGCGGGCTGTGGAGAATATCCACGCGCTCACCGAACGCCGAACGACATGGCAAGAGACCACAAAGCTGGTGGCTAAGGTGAACCGGGCATTGCGTGGGTGGGCCAACTACTTCTCTGTAGGGACCACCAGCAGAGCATACCGAGCGCTCGACAGCTACACAGCGGTGCGGTTGCGTCGGTGGTTGCGCCTCAAGCACAAGACCAGACGACGCAAGGGCGGGGCTTATCCAGACTCGCACCTTTACGAGCATATTGGGCTCGTACGTCTGACACGGCTTGGGCGCGATGTGCCGTGGGCGAAGGCGTGAGATCTTGTCCGAGAGCCGGATGCGGGAGATCTGCATGTCCGGTTCGATGAGCGGGGTGTGGAAACGGAGCCATGGTCGAACCAGTGAGGCACCGCCAGACGAAAGAGGCGGCAAACAGATATGTTCAACCTACCGCCACCGCGCCACATCTCGACTCTACGCACCTTTCCGGTCCACGCTTTCAGAGATCGGAAACGCGGAAACTAGCATCGGAGGGTGGCTCCTGGCCTTCCCCAGGATGTCGCGATCGGTTTGAGGTACATCAAGGCGCCCCGGACTCCAGCGAATAGGATGGCACAAAGTGGATTTCGAGAATGGCGGTCATGGTCGGGATCAGATGGTTGTTATTGGCGGTCTCCATCGTTGTGCTGGCCGCCGGCGGACTGGTTTTCCTGTTCTACAACAATGAGATCAGCCGCGCGCGTGCCGCGGTCGAGAGCGGAGCCAAGGTTGCGAAAACCGCCGCCGGGCCGATCGAATACGCTGATAGGGGCGATGGCATTCCGTTCCTTTCTATCCACGGTGCGGGTGGCGGATGGGATCAGGGCTTGGCCAACGTTGCCGATCTCGTCGGGGACGGCTTTCGGGTCATCGCCCCGTCGCGTTTCGGCTATCTGGGGACACCAATCCCCTCCGTTGCTTCGCCCGCCGCTCAGGCCGACGCGCATGCGGCGCTGCTCTCCTCACTTGACGTCGACAAGGTCATCGTTGTCGGCATCTCGGCTGGCGCGCGCTCGGCAATCGAACTCGCTCTTCGCCATCCGGATAAGGTGACGGCGCTCATTCTGATCGTCCCTGGAACATACGCGCCCGAGAGCCCTGTCATGGTCGAGGGCAGTCGTGGCAGCGCGTTTGTCTTCTGGCTGGTCAATGCCGGAGCTGACTTCGCCTGGTGGGCGACCGAGAAGATTGCTCCGTCGGCTCTCATCCGTTTCATCGGCGTGCCGCCGGAATTGGTCGATGCAGCCTCGGAAGAAGAGCGGAATCGGGTGATGACCATCGTTAGGAGCATCGAACCGCTTTCGCGGCGCTTCCCCGGCTTCAACATCGACAGTACGCCCGATCTCCAACGCCTGCCTCTCGAAATGATCGCCACGCCAACTTTGGTCATGTCGGCCCGAGATGATCTGTTCAACACGCTGCCCGCGGCCGAGTTCGCAGCGAGCACGATTCCAAACGCAAAGTTGGTCGTCTACCACACTGGCGGGCATCTCCTTGTGGGGCACGAGGAGGACGCAAGGGAGGCGGTCGACGACTTTCTTGCCCGGGCCAGGGTGGCGCCGTCGTCTAAACCTCCCCTGGCCGCATCAGCCCGGCCATAGCCCCCGCTTTGAAACGGTCGCGACCTTCCCGGACTAAGGAGGAACGCATCAGATGACCAGGCGCATCGCTATTGTCCAGGGCCATCCAGACCCGGCTGGCCAACACCTCCTTCACGCTATGTCCGGCGCTTATGCCGAAGGCGCGACTGCAGCGGGGCACCAGGTACGCCGCATCGAAGTGGCCAAGCTCGACTTTCCGCTGCTGCGTACGATCGAGGATTTCGAGACCGGGGCGTTGCCGCCCGCCCTGGAGCAATCCCGGGAGGATCTGCGCTGGGCAGAGCATTGGGTGTTTCTGTTTCCGCTTTGGCACGGAACCATGCCAGCTTTGTTCAAGGCTTTCTCGAACACATTTTCAGGCCCGGATTTGCTATGGAATACAAAGAGGGCGGCTTTCCAAAGCGGCTACTCGCCGGGCGCTCCGCTCGCCTCGTCGTCACCATGGGAATGCCGGTGTTTCTTTATCGCTGGTACTTCGGCGCCTACGGTGTTCGCGGAGCGTAGCATCTTGAGCTTCGCCGGAATCAAGCCAATTCGCGAAAGTCTCTTTGGCCTCTCATTTTGCGGATGAGAAGAAACGCGCTCGCTGGATCGAGGACATACGCAATCACGGAGGGCGGGGAGACTGACCACCGCCCACACCAAAGACAACAAGAGTCCAGAAGCAGCCTAGCGCTCATGACCCGAACTAGTCATTGCTGCTGCACGGCGGCAACGTGAAGGTGGTTTGCGGTCGGCCCGTCTTCGAATACGGTTGCGACAAAGGGGACTTAGGTTGGCGGTCACTGGACCCGGTTGGTCCCAATCGCTCCGCCAACGGCTACGACAATTGCAGCCAACCCCCGGTGAATCCCGCCTTGTGCAGACCCTCGACAATGAGCGGGCATTTCTTCATCAACTCCCAAAGAAATCCCGTGCGGTGGTTCTCGATCATCAACACGATCGGCCCTTGATCGAGTCCGTAATAACCTTTTGAGATCCAACCCGGCTTGCTTTGATGCCCTGATTCGAAGGTTGGATTAAAGCTGCACTTGAAGCCGTACTCACTGGTCACTTCGGGGTATACTTCATTAAAGTGCCGCAGCGCTGGCAAGACGATCTCGGGGGCGAAAGGTAGCGATGCAATCGCGGCCCAGGGCGCGATGGTGCCATCGTCCGGACCAAATGGGATGCCGCGCGCCGTGTAGTCGAAAAAGTGACGCTCAACGCCCTCGATCTTCACACAGGTCGGACCCGGACCATCACTCGCGGTAATGCCCCAGCAATGCTCGCTGTACCCTTTGTAGTCCAATGGATTACGGATCGCGTATTGCTGTTGTGCGTAAGTTGCACGGCGGCTGTTCTCGAAATAATCGATCCCCTTTTCGCGCATGAATTCGTCCTGAATGCCGCGAAAGTCGATCCACATATGTGAGAGCTGATGAATGAATAATGGGCCGGCATAGAGAAACTCCACCCCATAGAGATTCTTCCAGCAGTAAGTCCCGGTTTGGGCCTTGTAGCTCTCGGCTGGAATTGGATGGGCCGGCGAAGCCATTGCCAACACGTAAAGGATCAGGGCTTCGTTATAGCCCTCCCACCGATCCGGCAGAAACCCGCACTCCGGCTTCCAACCCATCGATACGGTTTCTCCGGCGTTAAGCGCCCACTGCCAATCGGCCCGGGCGTAGAGCTCTTCAGCGAGCGAACGTATTTCGCGCTCTTCGGGCGCGTCCCCATCAAAGTACGCAGCGGCGGCCAACATGCCAGCCAGCAGAAATGTCGAATCAATCGTCGACAACTCCGACTCCCAGGCGCGACGGCCAGTGTCCATGTAAAGAAAGTGGTAATAGAAGCCTTTGTAACCGGTCGCATCCGCCTCCTCGCTCTGCTCACTGTTTCTAAAGAATTGAAGTGTCGTGAGTGTGCGCTCGATAGCTTCGGCTCGTGTGATAAAGCCGCGCTCGACGCCGATGGTGTAGGCCGTCAATGCAAACCCTATCGGGGCGATGCTCGCATGCGAGCCAGTGCGCGTGTTGTCAGGGACCATTCCATTGGCGCGATTGCTCTCTTTCAGGAAATATTCGAATGTGTCCCGTTGGAGTTTGTCCAACCTTTGCTCTCTCTGATTCATGCGGCCTCCTGGTTCGCGGTATTCCAGTCTCGATAAGGGACTTGGCGACCACGCTCACTGAGTGAAGCTATCGTATTGTCCTTGGGTTTCTGATTTCACGACCGTCTTGATCTTTGCCACGGCTTCGAGCGTGCGATAGCGGGGTCGGCGCCGAGGTTGCATCGGCGCCTTTGAGAGGCGCATTTTCAGCGCTCGTCGTCCTAGACTGTCTTGTCGAAGCCAGTGAATGTATTCGACTTTAAAAATACGTTCGGTCCATGGTTTCATGCATGCGGACCAAGGATGTTCGCCCTCGCTTCCATAATATGGTTGTACATACTTAGCTCCGCCCCTACGCTGTCCCGGTCCCTGATGGCCGCTAGAATTTCTCGATGCTTGGTGATGTATCCCCTCATTCTGTCCGGTGTGAGTGATTGCTCTTTCATCCGACCCCAAAGGTTTCCCGCCCGCACCTCATGGATTACTTCGTACAGTGACGAAAGAAGACCGTTTCTTGCCGCCTCAACGACGATGCGGTGAAAGACGGCATCCCACTTTTCGAACTCGACAAGCGTCTCGGCGGCGCTCCCCTTGTCGATCGATTTTTGTAGTTCATCGATCTCCTGCGGCGTCGCTCTGAGCGCGGCCAATCCGGCGACTTTTGGCTCGATGATCAAACGCGTCTCGAACACTTCTGCTGGATAGGTGCGGACCGCGTCGCCCGCGCTGCCTGGCGGACGGCGTAGTGCCGTTGACGTGACTCCGCTGCCTGCGATGAAAGTGCCCCTTCCCACGTGCCTTGTCAGGCGCCCCTCGTTCTCGAGCGAAGCGAGCATCCTCCGCAACGCGGTGCGAGGCAGGCCAAGCTTTAGCGCCAAATCGCGCTCGGGTGGCAGGCGGTCGCCTGGCGCCAATCCCTCCGCCTCGATGAAATCCTTCAGTACGACGCTCATCATCCTCCTCCCTTGAAACTTTTTTTCGCAACCAATTTGATCCATGTTGACACCAATATCAAGACCAATGTTAAGTTGATCGCAAGTTTTAAGCCAATTTGGTTGCGAATGGTGTCCTACGTGAAGCCAAATCCAGTGCAGAAGACTTACGCGGAATCCCAGAGTGACGTGGCCGCCGTCGCCGGCAAAGCGCGGATGCAACTCTTCATCGGCGGGGGGTGGCTGAATGCGAAAAACGCACTCGCCTTCGACGTGGTCGATCCTTCGACGGCCCGAGTCATTGCAACACTCCCCGACGGCGAAGTCGCGGATGCGATCGCCTCGGTAGATGCTGCCGCTGCTGCCGCCGAGCCTTGCAAGGAGGCGGCCGACCAAGTCGTCAGCTGCTCCATGGAACTCGGCGGGAACGCATCGTTCGTCGTGTTCGACGACGAGATGGTCGGTATCGCCAAGGCAGCTGTCGATGGCGTGCTCGAAGATCTGGACGCGCAAGGCGCGGTGGCCAGTTAGCTATGCTCTGTCGTAAGGCCTCACGCATGGGCGAAGTCCTGAAGGTCAAAGATCTCGTTAAGGTATTCGGTTCCACGAAGGTGCTGAGCGGCGTCAGCTTCAGCATGAAGGAGGGCGAGGTCGTCTCGATGATCGGATCGTCGGGATGCGGGAAAAGCACCGCGCTTCGCTGCACCAATTTTTTGGAGACGCCAACCTCGGGACAGATCGAATTCATGGGAGAGGCCTGTGACCTCCGACACGCGCGGAGAGCCGAAGATTGTCAACGCGGCCGCCGTCAGAGCATTTCGACGCCAGATCGGAATGGTGTTCCAGAACTTCAATCTCTGGCCGCATCGCACCGTCCTCGGCAACGTGACGGAGGCACTCGTTTACGTTCTTAAGCTTTCTCGGAAGGAGGCAGAAGAGATCGCGCTCTGGGCGCTGTCGAGGGTCGGCATGGAAACCTTCCGCGACCGCTACCCGCAGCAGCTTTCGGGCGGCCAGCAGCAGCGCGTCGCCTTCGCGCGCGTCCTGGCGATGCGCCCGAAATTGATGCTGTGCGACGAGCCGACCTCCGCGCTCGATCCCGAACTGGTCGGAGAGGTCTTGAAGATCATACGCAAACTTGCGGAGGATGGTGCGACAATCCTCCTCGTGACGCACGAAATGAGGTTCGCGAGAGACGTGTCGAACCGAATGATATTCCTGCAAAAGGGCCGCCTCGAGCAGGATGATACGCCGGGAGAGCTGTTTCGAAACCCCGCGAGCGAAGCGGTGAAGCGGTTTCTTTCGAGCGTCATGCCGGCCAATGCCTGATCGCAGGCCACCAGATAATTAGAAGCCAAACTTAGAAACCAAACAAAGGGGTAACAGAGATGAACGTCAGCAAGTTTATCAGGTACGTATTCGCATCCGGGCTGCTCGTCGCCACGGCGGCGACTATGGCCTCGGCCGAGGAAGGTGTTTTGCGAATCGGCACCGAAGGCGATGCGCCGAAGTTCAGCATGGCCGACCCGAGCGGCAACGTCACCGGCTTCGACGCGGACATCGCCAATGGCATCTGCGCCGAACTGAAGGTCCAATGTAAGTTCGTCGTCCAGACGTTCAGTTCGCTTGTCCCGTCAATGGACACCGACCGATTTGACGTCATCATCTCAGGTCTTGGCATTACAGCCGAGCGGGAAAAGAAGATCGATTATTCAATCCCTTATGCAACGACGCCTCTTTACTTCGTGGTCGCAAAGGATTCGCCGCTGGCCGCCTTGAAAAGCCTTAATGAAATCAAGGAGGCGATCGCCGGCAAGACCGTCGGTGTCGTCACAGGCACTACCTACGCTAGGTTCATCGAGAAGCGGATGACGGGCGCCGATCTGAAAACGTACGATGCTGTTACCCAGTTGACTGCAGACCTCGCTAGCGGCCGCATCGACGTAGCTTTCGGAGATTCACCGACCTGGGTCGACTTTCTGGCAACGCCGGACGGCGCGAACTTCGCGAAAATCGATGTCAGGATAATTTCCATGGACGATCCGGAAGTCCTCGGCCGAGGCATGGGCGTCGGGATGCGCAAAGGCAACACCGATCTCAAGGCAAAGGTCGACGCGGCCCTGTGCAAGATGATCAACGACGGCACGGTCAAGAAAGCTTCCATGCAATGGTTCCAGGACGACTACACCATTCCCTGCAAGCAGTGATCCTTCGATAGTAGCGGCCTGCCTTGGCGTCGCCCAAGGCAGGCGGATGGGATGGAGTTTATGCAGGATTTCGCGGTTCTGATGGTGGAGCATGGCTGGGCGCTGGCTCTCCTGCGCGGCAGTGCAGTGACAATTGCGATCGGGCTGCTCGGCATGCTGCTTGGTTTCGTGGTGGCGACGCCACTGGCCATCCTGCGCTGGCAGAAGGTCATGGTCGTCTCACAGATGGTGGACGCCTACAGCATCTTGATCCGCGGTATTCCGGGACTGCTGGTGATCTACCTGCTGTTCTACGGTTCCTTGGACTGGGTGAGAACGGTCGCGGGGACGTTCGGCTATGAGCAGGTTGCCGAGAATGCCTATCCGATGATCGTCGGCGTCATAGCGATTGCCTCGATCTCCTGTGCGTACTCGATCGAGGTCATCCGCGGCGCTCTCCAAGCCGTGCCCCCCGGGATGCTGGAAGCCGCCCGGTCCTTGGCGCTCCCGCCAATGGTGACATTCTTTCGCATCACCTTTCCGCTCGCCTTGCGGCTCGCGCTCGGCGGCATCAACAATGTGTGGCAGATGACGATCAAGGATACGTCGCTGATCTCGGTCGTTGGCCTCCAGGAACTGATGCGGACCGCTGCGATCGCCGCCGGCATCACCCGGTCGCCGCTGCTCTTCTACTGCATTGCCGCAGCCTTGTTCTTCGCCATGACGCTCGCGAGCCAAACCGCATTCTCGAGGATCGAACGGGTCCTCAACCGCGGCTTCGGAGGGATGTGACATGGACTTGGGCATCGTGACGTATGCGTTCCCGTTTCTGCTGGAAGGCGTCAAGATCACGCTTCTCATCGCAGTCTTCGGCGTTGTTCTGGGTCTGCCGCTAGGAGTCCTCGTCGGCCTTGCGCGCGGATCGAGAAACCGGGTGCTTCGCGGTTTTTGCGACGCCTATTGCGCGATATTTCGCGGCACGCCGATGTTGGTCCAGATCTTCGTAATCTATTTCGGATTGGCTCAAGTGAGCTTCATACGCCACAACCCGATCCTGTGGTGGATGATAGGCGACGGCCTAAACGCGGCCATTCTTGCCGTGGTGCTGAACTCCGGCGCCTACACCGCCGAGACATTCCGCACGGCTTTTCTCTCCTTGCCCAAGGGCGTGATCGAAGCCGCGCAAGCCTGCGGAATGTCGCCTTGGCATATTTTCGCGCGCGTCAAGTTCCCGCTGGCGGTGCGACAGGCGCTGCCCGCCTACAGCAGCGAAGTCGCCATCATCATCAAGGAGTCTAGCCTCGCCTCCACGATTACCGTTCTGGAGGTCACCGGCTACGCCAAGCGCCTGATGAGCGAGACGTTCGCGGTGATGGACATCTTCATCATAACCGCCGCCATCTATCTCACAATCAGTGTCGTTGCACTGATGGTGATGAAGCTCCTCGAAAAACGATTGTCGATCCCCGGCTGAAGCCAGTCCTGAAAGGCCAACAACATGTCCAACCTCACCTTTATCGACCAGAACGAGTTGCCCCGGCCCCGCGAAGGCAAGCCTGCGCCGGACAGGCTCATCGAAGGCGATCCGCGCTTTCTGAGCTGGGACATCGCACAGACCGCCGACGGAGTGATCCGGTCCGGCGTATGGGAGGCGACGCCGGGCGCCTATCGCTCGATAAAAGGCAAGACTTTCGAGGTCTGCGTCATCTTATCAGGCGTATCCGAGCTGACCGAGGACGGCAAGGAGCCGCGTCGCATTATGGCCGGCGACGCCTTTGTCATGCATCCGGGCTTCTCCGGCGTCTGGAAGGTCATCGAAACCACGCGCAAGCTCTGGGTTAGTCGAGACTAGTCGGCGCCCCAGCCTTCCTTGAAACGCAGCAGCAGTATCGGTTCATGACACAGACGCTTTCCACATCGATCAAATCGACGCCATACTGGTGGGAGGATTGCGCCTTTCCGCCTTTGCCGATCCGCAAGCTCGATCGGAGCTGCGACGTGGCGATCGTTGGCGGCGGCTATACGGGCCTGTCGGCGGCGATCGAGTTGACGCGTGCGGGCAAGCACGTCCAGCTTTTTGACCGCCAGTCGCTCGGTCAGGCGGCCTCCAGCCGCAACGGTGGAATGGCAAGCGGCAGCATCCGGCCCAGCCGCAAGGAGTTGATCAGGCGCTTCGGTCTGGACAGGGCGAACGGCATCCTCCTGGAGGGGCAGGCCGCGCGGCAGGACCTTTGGCGGTTTCTCGAGGCGGAGAATATTGATGCTGAGTTCGTGCTGACCGGATCGTTCCAGGGCGCGATGACCGCCGGGGAGACGGAAGAGCTTCGCCGTCATGCCGGCTTTCTTGGCGACAGCCTTGGCATCGAAGCCTTCCCCGTCAACGGATCGGACGTCCGGAAATATATCGGAACCGACCTCTATGTCGGTGGCATGGTCCGTATGGATATCGGCGGTCTTCAGCCCGCGAAGCTGCTCGCCGGCATGATCCGCGTCGCGCGCGCGACCGACGCCATTGTGCACGAGAACACTGCGGTCCTAGGTTCCACCAGCGATACCGCTGGCGTGCGGGTCACTACCGATCGCGGCGACGTCCTAGCGAAGAAACTCCTCGTATGCACCGACGGATACACGGACGGGTTCGATCCCTGGTTACGGCGTCGGCTCGTGCCGGTCCGCAGCCGGATTATCGCGACCGAGCCCGTCGGCAAGGAGTTTATGGACCGGCTGATGCCCGCGCGCATGATGCATGGCGACATGCGCAGGCTGAGCTACTACTACCGCCCGTCGCCCGACGGGTCCCGTATCTTGTTCGGCGGACGCGACGGCACGACCGCAGGCGATCCGCTCACGCCGACCGACAATCTGCGGACGGAGCTCGCCAGGCTTTTCCCGGAACTGGACAATATCGGCATCACGCATAGCTGGTTCGGCAATGTCGCCATGCACCGGGATATGATCCCGCGCATCTTTTCGCGCGGCAACACCATTTACGCGACTGGCTATTGCGGTTCCGGCATCGTCTGGGCGCGGTGGCTCGGCAAGAAGGCGGCGCTCAAGATCCTCGAAGACGCGGAGCAGCCGCGTTCCGCGTTCGATTTCGATCAGTCGCCCAAGGCCGTGCCGTTTTACCGCGGCCGTCCATGGTTCATTCCGCTCGTGTACTGGATGTATGAGCGCCATGACCGGAAGACGCTGCGCCGTCGCAAGGATGCGTGAGGCGGTATGGTATTCCTGTTCCTCTGTGATGCGACGCGAGGGGCCGTGTTCGCCGAGGTGTTCTCGAAGCACCTGCCGGACGTTCGGTTCTATGGACCCGGACGCGACGACATCCGCTTCATCAATGACGTGGGACGTGCCAGCAAACCTTCGGCGGTATCCCAACCTCCAGTCTGTGTTCTGCATCGGCGCGGGAGTCGACCAGTTTGCCTGACGCTACCTGCTCGTTCTGATTGACGAGGAAGGATGGCAACATTCCACCCTAGACGGTAATTTAGTGTCAGGAGGGGGGCGGGTGCAAACTTGCCGAACGCGCAGCACCGGGCCGGCGCGGGCAATACGCGCGGAATTTTTTCTGGCGGCGAAAAAATCGTGGCTCTGCTTCCGGGCATTTTAGGGATTCCGTAGATGGAGAAATGACGACGCAGCCAAACAAACGTGGCCGGCCGCCGCACAATCGGACGCGAGCAAGGCGGTTGGCGGTGGAGGCGCTCGCCGGTTCCGCCGTCCCGATCGCCCAAATATGCGATGTGCTCGATATCCCGCGATCAACGCTTGATCGACATTATCAGCCTGAGCTGCGCCGAGGCGCCGCGGGTCGAAGCCAAGCTCGTCGGTCATCTGCTGAGGCTGGCCGGTGGCGATGACGACGTGGCGCTAAAGGCGGTGATGTTCGCGCTCAGGTGCCGGTTCGGTTGGTCGAAATTTGCGCCGCAGAGATGAGCTCCGATGGCTCATTGCGGGCCGCCCATCACGATGCAAATCCGAAGCGTTTCAATAATTCTTCTCTACAGGGCTCTACGGCATCACCAGCGTCGCCGATGGCACTACTGCCGAGATTGTCGCGTGCGTTCGCGCCGTCACAAACAAAACCGGCCCTGTCCGGTAGAGCGCAGATCGCATCACTCTTGCGAACCATTATCAATCCGCCGCTGTGACCCACACCGTGCCAGATCAGACAGCCTTTGAATCTGGCGGCCAAATCTCGGATCACTTCGCTGTCCGTAGTTTGCAACGCTTCTGCGTCGCAAATGACCAGCCTGTCGGCACCGTTGGTAAGCGGCGTCCGCGGGTCCGGGAAATTGTCGTTGCGAATGTCCGTTAGCTTACCGAGAGGACAACCTTGCACATCCTGAAAATCAACCGTTATGGCCCCCGGGTGCGGTGCGTCTGGCAACCATTCATAGATGGAAATTACGCCGGAAACGAAACCTACACCAATGACTACTCCAGGCCACCAGCGACGCCACCACCCGCGCTTTTCAGGCATTTGGGGCCACCATATAGACAATCCAGACTTCCCCCACTTGGAATCCGATGCGCAGCCAGCCGCTAGTTGTGCCGACGCTGCAAGAGAACGGTGGTTTCGAAATTCCCTGGAATCCTCGCTTGCCTTCCCCCCAAGCTTTGAAGCTCTGGGTGCATTGAGCAATTCGTTCGCTGTTCTTATCGATAAGGGCCGGTATCTGCTTGCGCGCCTCGTCTAAGTCAAGCTCGACAGTTCTGCCCCCTGTGTCTGCGTAAGTGCTAAGAAACGCCTCGCTCTGTTCTCTTAGAAACCCAGTCAATGACTCCGGCGCATCGGCGTATTTGAACAGCGCCGCCACATGGTTCTGATGGTCACTACTCCCCTCCAGGCTTTGAACAGCAATGTCGCACCACTGCCGTTTCTCACTCTCTGTTGACCAGCACGCCGACGCATTACTGACCCTAGCGCCATTGTCCAAGGGTGAACCGGGAACAACGTCACAGGTGCATTTTTCCCTGTCGGGGTTCTCTGCATTGGCAACGACAGTAGACAGCAATCCAGTAGTGACCAGAAGCAATATTCCGAGAAATCGCGGCAATTTGTTCCCCCCGTGGCACGCCCATTCTTTCAACGGGCGATGCCGACCCCACGGCGGCCGTCGCCGACTCGCCACGATGCAAGGTGCCACATTGCTGCGAGATCGTCCAAGCATGCCCGGAGGTTATCGGCCGCCGTCAGCCGGCTGCCGACAGGAAGATTTTGTGGCCGTTGATGCTGGCAACAACCGAGGCCTCGCGATACGCCGCGAATTGCCGGTTATATTCCTCCGCGCCCCCCTGTTCGACTAGGTGGGCGCGGGCGACGGGATCGTTCCGGTCCATGGCGATCAGCTCGCTGCCTTGGCGGCTTTCCGCTGGGCTTCCAAAGCGGTTACCGCGAGGTTCCGATAGTGGTCCATTGCCTTCGGCGAGGAGGAAATCGGATTGATCGGTAGGCCTTCAGCGCCTTGATATCGCCAGCTTCGACAAGGGCGATAATCTCATCAAGCTTCTTGCGAAAGCGCGCGTGGGTCGCCGCCGAAAAATCCGGCTTGGCTGGCAAGGTTCCGGCCTCGGCGCTGGCGAGAATTTCCGCGCGCTTGCGGGCGGGCTTGTCAGCTTTCGCGGCCTTTGCCGCCTTGGGCGCCTGCGGGGCCTTGGCGGCTTTCGGGGCCTTGGATGCCTTTTCCGCCTTCGGGGCCTTGGGCGGTTTCGGAGCCTTTTCCGCCTTTGCCTTGGGCGCCTTGTGCGGCTTGCCAGAAACAACCGTCTGATTTCCGGTCGCGTCGAAAGCGACAATGATCGGCTTCGCGGTGGCGTTCGGATTGTCGGCAGAAAGCTGGGCGGCGGCGGCGTCGATAGCCTCGCGGGTATCAGCCCCGGCGTTGGCAAATTTGCCGCGCCCGAGGAAAAGCGAGGTGGCAAAGCGGGTGGCGTTCGCGGAAACCTCGGCGTTGTAGGCGTCGGCGGATTCCATGGTCGGGGTGTTGGTCTTGATGATCATTGCCTGAGTCCTTTTGGTTGGCGCGCCTCATTGGCGCGGACCCACACCCAATCGGAGCGGTCGTCGAAGCAACTCCCAAGTGCTTGTTTTTACTCCAAAAACCGGAGAAAAATGACACATCGCAAAGGCAGGCGGGTCGGTCGCCGCATGGCGCCGACCGACAAGGATAAGCAATGGTCGAAGTCCTCGCGGGCTTCGCAATTCCGACCGCCAAGATCGCGGCGGTGCTCGATATCACGCAAGCGACGCTGTTCAAGCACTACAGGCGCGAGCTGGTTCGCGGCGCGGCAAACGCCGAGGCCAAGCTGATCGGCAACCTGTTGCGGCCGGCCTATGGCAATGACGGCAGAAAAACCCGACGACCTAGGGGATGCCCGTCCCCTAGGTCGCAAGGCCGCAGCCGATGCCGCCGACCTTCGCCCGGTCAAGCCAAGACCATGTTTGCCGGCAGCCAAAAAGGGAAAGTCGGCGGCCCATCTTTCGATGGGCGTTGCCTGAACCCGCCGACCCGCGTTGCCACTGGCCTCGCGATTCGGAGCTTTGCGGAAAAGAAGGCGCGCCGTCTAGCAACGGGCGCGTGTAGCGGGCGTGTTTCCCGGCCGCCGCTACAAACCCGAAACGCGCGCTGACGGCCGGATAGGCGGCAAAGCGGGCCATCTACCGCCGCCGCGTCGCGATACCCCACAAGGCGGCAAGATCGTCCAGGCACATCCGCAGCATGTCGGCCGCCGTCAGCCTTTCGCGCTTGCTGGCGGCGATCTCGTGCAGCGCCATGCCCTGACCGTAGACGAGCGCCACGAGCCGATAGCCGCGAACGCCGAGCAGCGCCCGGCATTTTCTCAATTCGTGCCCGGCCGCGATCTGCCGCTGGCTGATCCCGTCCGGCATTTTGCCGCCGTCCACGACGAGCCGGCCCGGATCGATCGAGGAGGCACCCTTGCCGCCCATGGCCTCCCATAGCGCGCGGAACCGCTCGGCCGCCTTGATCTGCGCGGCGTCGAGCGTGCCGCGCGAGGCCAGCGTCGCGATTGCCGATTCTCGGATATTGACGGCGCCAGGATCGTGCGCGGGTTACTCGCGTCCTCGCGATGGGCGCGGCTGTAGAACGGGTTGTCGACAACGGTGGGGCGTAGGCGGGCTTGCGGCGACATGGCGGCGGCAAGGATGCCACGGCGAGACCGAATCGTCACCAGCGGCGCTGGGGCCAGCGCGTTCGCCAAAATACGCCGACGTTTATTTCACCTATATTTCACGGTTTTCAGTCAGGCGCCGCTAAGTGTTTGATTTTGCTGGTACGCCCAAGGGGAATCGAACCCCTGTTACCGCCGTGAAAGGGCATGAGTTCACAAGATTTACAGCCCGGCGCCAAAATGCTTCAGGTATTCAGTGAGGTGACGACACTGTGACGACACAGCAAAACACGATCCGATCGTCACTGCCGCAAGCTGCTCTTAACGCTTTGCTTTTATTGGGGAATATGGTGGGCGATGCAGGGATTGAACCTGCGACCCCACCCGTGTGAAGGGTGTGCTCTCCCGCTGAGCTAATCGCCCGCTCGTTGCCCGAAGGCCAAGCGCGCCGCGATATAAGGGAGGCCGGCCGGGGAAGTCAAGGCGATGTCCGGGCGTTCCGACGAAGACCGAATGCAACTCCGCCGGGAGCGACCCGGTCGCCGTCGTTCAGTGCCCCGCAGCGGCAATCAGGCGTTCGGCCAGACCAAGCGTCAGCGCATCGAAATGCGAGATCACCGCCGATGGTTCGAATTCGCGCACATGGCGGTCGGTGTAGCCGAAATCGACCGCCACCACGGGAATGCCCGCGGCTTTCGCCGTATCGATGTCGGTCTGCGAATCACCCACCATCAGCGCGCGGTGCGGATCGCCGCCGGCCAGCACGATGGTTTCGGTCAGATGGCGCGGGTCGGGCTTGCGGAACGAAAACGTGTCCTGACCGCAAATCGCCGCGAAATGCTTCGCCAGGCCGAGCGCCTCGATCAGCGCCACCGAGTTGGCTTCGTACTTGTTCGTGCAGACGGCCAGGAGATAGCCGGCTGCTTCGAATCGGGCGATCGTCTCGACGACGCCGGGGTAGGGGCGCGATTTGCCCGGGATGTTGTCGGTGTAGTGATCAAGGAACAGCTTTAGCAATCGGTCGTGTTCCTCCACTGCCAGCGATCTTTGCTGCGCGGCATGCGCGCGCTCGATCATCACCCGCCCGCCATGGCCGACGAAACGCTTGAAGCCGGCCTCGTCGACGGCTACCAGTTCGCTGGCGGCAAGGCTGTGGTTGAGGCTGTCGAGCAGGTCTGGCGCTGTATCGATCAGCGTCCCGTCGAGGTCGAACACGATGATCGGTCGGGTCATGGCCTGTCCTGTGACGATTGCGCTGCCGGCAGGCGATAGCCGCTTCAGCCCATCCAGGCAAGCAGTGCTTGGTCAATCCACAGGGCAAAGTCTTTGACCGGACGGGCAAAGATGCTAGGAGCGCCGATACAAATTTTGGGGCGCGACATGGATGCGAGACAATTGAAGGTCGAAGCCGCACGGGCAGCGCTCGCCCATGTGAGCGACGGCATGCGGCTCGGCATCGGCACCGGCTCGACGGCCGAAGAGTTCGTCCGCCTGCTCGCCGAAAAGGTCGCCACCGGCCTCACCATTATCGGCGTGCCGACCTCGGAGCGCACCGCCATCCTTTGCGGCGAGCTTGGCGTGCCGCTGTCGACGCTGGAAAAAACGCCCGAACTCGACCTTACCATCGATGGCGCCGACGAGATCGATCCGGCGCTGACATTGATCAAGGGCGGCGGCGGTGCGCTGCTACGCGAAAAGATCGTAGCGGCGGCTTCCGCTCGGATGATCGTCATTGCCGACCGTTCGAAGATGGTCGAGACGCTCGGCCGTTTTCCACTGCCCATCGAGGTCAACCCGTTCGGCCTGCGTGCCACGGAAATCGCGGTCGCCGCGGCGGCCGAAAGGCTCGGCCTTTCCGGTCCCGTCACATTGAGGATGACGGGGGGGCAGCCTTTTGTTACAGACGGCGGCCACTTTATCCTCGATGCATCTTTTGGCCGCATTCCGGATACAAGAGCGCTTTCGAATGCTCTCCATGCCATTCCGGGCGTGGTCGAGCATGGTCTTTTCATCGGGCTGGCATCAGCGGCCATCATAGCCGGCGACGGCATCCAAACCGTCCATGCCGCCCGAAAACCAGGGAGTTCTATCGATCATGACGTTGCATAACCGGGTTCGCCGTTTTTCTGCCATTCTGGCAGCTTCAGCCGTCTTTGCGTTTTCATCGCCGGCGTTCTCGCAGGACGTCACCGACGGGCATCTGAAGGCGGCCCGCGCCGCCGTCGCGGCGATCCACGCGACGGACCCGTTCGACAACATCCTGCCGCAAGCCGCCGCCGCGCTTCAGCAGCAGCTTATCCAAAAGAACCCGGACATGCAGGAGCTGATCGGCAGAACGGTTAGCGAAAAGGCTCTGGCGCTGGCCTCGCGCCGCGCCGATCTGGAGAAGGAAGCAGCCATGGCCTACGCCAAGGTATTTTCCGAAAAAGAGCTTACCGAAATCGCCGCTTTCTACAATTCCGATTCCGGCAAGAAGCTGCTCGACAGCGGCCCGGCCGTGACACGTGACCTGCTCAAGGCGGCCGACATCTGGCAGAACGGCGTCGCTCGCGATCTCGCCCAGCAGGTCGGCGAAACGCTGGCCGCGGCAGCGAAGGCCGCCGCGCCGGCCGCACCGGCGAACGCCGCGGCTCCTGCGGCTGGTACGGAGCCGGAAGCACCGAAGAACTGAGCATATTTCCCGGCGGCGTTATCGCTGCTGGACCGGAAAGCCCGGCGTCCGTTGCGCGTCCGACAGCATGCGCAGCGTGGTGGTCCGGGCTTTTCTTTCGGTGGTTTGCAGCCTACCTGTCTCAAACATTTTGAAGGGCAAGGAGCCGCACCATGGCCGGTTACGACTACGATCTTTTCGTCATCGGCGGCGGCTCCGGCGGGGTGAGGGCGGCGCGCATGGCGGCGGCACTCGGCAAGCGCGTCGGCATTGCCGAGGAATACCGTTTTGGCGGCACCTGCGTCATTCGCGGCTGCGTGCCGAAGAAGCTCTATGTCTATGCCTCGCAATTTCCCGAACATTTTGCCGACGCCGCAGGTTATGGCTGGACCGTGCCGCAGGCGAGCTTCGACTGGCAGACATTGGTTGCCAACAAGGATCGCGAGATCAGCCGGCTGGAAGCCATCTACAGGAAGAATGTCCAAGGTGCCGGCGGCGAGACGTTTCAGTCGCGCGCCATGCTGGTCGATCCGCATGTGGTGCATCTTCTCGGCGACGACCGCACCGTCACCGCCGACCAGATTCTCATCGCCACCGGCGGCCGCCCAGCGCCGCACCCGGCTCTGCCCGGCCACGAGCACTGCATCTTTTCCAACGAGGCCTTCGACCTCAAGGAATTACCGAACGCGATCATGATCGAGGGCGGCGGCTATATTGCCGTCGAATTCGCCAACATCTTTCACGGCCTCGGCGTCGACACAACGCTGGTCTATCGCGGCAAGGAGATTCTCTCGCGCTTCGATATGGATCTCAGGCGCATGCTGCACGAGACGATGGAAAAGAAGGGGATAAAAATCCTCTGCCATGCCGTATCCGAATGGATCAGGAAGCGCCCGGACGGTCGCCTCGATGCTGTCGTCACCGGCGGCAAGATACTGACGGTCGATCAGGTCATGCTCGCCATCGGGCGTCTTCCCAATACCGAAAACATGGGTCTTGAGGGCGTCGGCATCGAGATGACCAAGACCGGCGCTATCAATGTCGACCAATATTCGCGCACCAACATCGACAACATCTGGGCGATCGGCGACGTCACCAACCGCATGCAATTGACGCCGGTGGCGATCCACGAGGCGATGTGCTTCATCGAGACCGCCTTCAAGGGCAACCCGACCGCGCCCGACCATGATACAATCGCCACCGCGGTCTTTTCGCAGCCCGAGATCGGCACGGTCGGCCTGTCGGAAGACGAGGCGATAAAACGTTTTTCCGATATTGAGATCTACCGCGCCACCTTCCGGCCGATGCGGCACACGCTGTCGGGCCGCGACGAAAAAATGCTGATGAAGCTGGTGGTCGACGGCGCCTCGAAAAAAGTGCTCGGCGCCCATATCCTTGGGCCGGATGCCGGCGAGATGGCGCAGCTTCTCGGCATTCCGCTGAAGGCGGGGCTGACCAAGGATGATTTCGATCGCACGATGGCCGTGCATCCGACCGCAGCGGAAGAACTCGTCACCATGTACAAGCCGACCTACCGGGTGAAGGACGGCGAGCGCGTCTGACGTTTTGCTTTCGCCCGGACGGAACAGCCGCCGACACTGGGCAGCGATGTTGTGTCGCCGCTATTTCTGCCTCATGCGGCGAGGGAAGCGCAGCCATCTTTCCTCGACCGGCCTTGGGTGCTCGAGGATGGTGGTGAGCTCGACCGGCAGGCTCGGCGCCAGCGGCTTTTTGGTCGCGACGCCGTCCGCGATGGCAACGATGCTGTGGTAGAATTCGGCGCCTGAAAGCGACCTTGGCGGCACGGCCTCGTGCATGATCGAGATCACCGTGACGTCTGGACAATTGTCCTTGATCGCCTGATGGAAGGCGATCTTCCCTTCGGGGTCGAGCGCGCCGGTCGCTTCGTCAAGGAACAGCAGCCCGGGCTGCTGCAGCACGATACGAGCGACAACCAGCTTCTGTTTCTGGCCGCCCGAAAGCACCTGATCCCAGTTCATGCCCTCGCGGCTTTCATCGGCCATGTGTTCGATAAAATCGCCAAGGCCCGCTCTGTGCAAAGCCGATGCAACCTGCGTGTCGGCGTAATCGCGCTCTGAGCCGGGCAGGCAGACCAGTTGCTTCAGCGAGACCTGCTGCAGCTTGACCTCCTGGGCGGCATAGAAACTTTCGACCCCTTCCGGGAAGACGATGGTACCGCGGCCATAGGGCCACAAGCCGTTGATTGCCTTGATCAGCGATGTCTTGCCGCAACCCGACTCGCCCTTCAGGAACGTCCACTCACCGCGTCGGAAGCGCAAATTCGCAGCACTCAGGAACGGCGTGGCGTCCTCGCCCTGATGGGTCAGCTCGAGCTTCTGGATGGTCAAGCCGAAAACCGGGTTCTGGCGATCATAGCGGAAATCGGAGCAGCCGGTGAGACTGTAGAATTCCTGCGGGTGCTGGACGTTTTCGATCGCGTTGGCGAGTTCGGTCACGCGTTGGCTGTTGGCCCGCAGAGCCGCAATGGAAGGCATGACATGGATGAACCACGAACACTGACTGATCAGCGAGTTGACCATCTCGGAGCCGGTTATGTAGCCCTTGAGATCGAAACGGTTGTGGATGTAGGGGACGAGGCCCGGCCCGTAGGCGACAATGCGGGCGCCGATGAAATTGTAGACCAGCTCGAAAGAACGGTAGCCGGTGTTGACGATGTTCAGCCTTGCCCAGGTGCGGTCGATGTCGACATAAAGCCGGTCGTGCATCGTCTTTTGCACATTCTCGCCCTGTGAGGCGGCGACGTGGAAACTGCGACGCAGGAACGTCGTCAACTCGCCGCGATAACTGCCTTCGGACTGCTGCATCCGGATGTTGAGCCGCTCCAGCAGTCTGCCGAGCTTCACCGCGATCCAGGTGTTCAGCGGCACGTATATGGCGACCGCCAGGAAAGCCAGGACCGCGCTGCCATAGCTGCCGAGGAACTCCAGCCCTTTCACCTCCGCCGAGGTTTCAAGCAGTTTCCGGCCGACGAAATAAAGCGATGTGGCGACAGCCATGACCCCCATGGCGAGGCCGATGGCTCCGCCGGTCATGTCCTTGATCGATTCCTGGACGCGCTGGTCGATGTTGTCGGGAGCAGCAGTGCCGGAGGAACCATGCTGGGCATGGAAGTGCGTGTGATTGGTGTCGAGAAGCGCTTCGTTGAAACGGCTGTCCAGCCAACCGCGCCATTTGCGATGCAGCGTTGCGGAAACAAAGGTGCGGATGCCGGTAAAGCCCGCGTCCTTGAGCACGACCAGAAGGATGAGCATGCCGGCATTGGTGAGCAGCGATGCGAGCGGCGTGGTGTTCGCGGCATCGTGGTAAAAGGCGATCGAGTTGACCAGTTCCCCGGATGCTTCGGCGAACCAGACGCCGGCTTTGCTGGAGAGCGCGGTAAACAGCGCGATGACCAGCGTCAGCGTCCAAGCCTCCACCCAGCGGTCCGAGAACCAGTAGGCCCGCATCAGTCCCCAGAAGCTGCGCATCGAGGAAACCGATGTCAGGAGCGGCGGCCTTGCGGCACCGCGGAGCCATTTTTTCGATATTGAATGTCGCTCTGGTCTACCGACCCGAATCACAATCCCGCCCAAACCTCTTTTAGTTTTGTTACAGACAGTAACACCAATTGATCATTTTCCATTATCTTTTCTCGGTCTGTGGAGGATTGAACCCCTAGCCGTTGCCATTAAGCAACAGCGGCAACGCCATGCGATGTCGTTCTCGAAGCAGATTATCTCTATAATTTCAATGAGTTGTTGGTTCATGCAGGCGGGCGCCAGCACCTTCCCCAAGGGAAAGCTTTTTGCACAGTTTTGTTAAGCAAGAGCGTGGTCGATCAGCCGATTTTTATGTCGCGGAAGACGAACGGACGCAAAGACGAGTCGTCATCCTTGTTGCCATATCGACCTGGCGGCAGCCGGAAAGTGACCGGAGGGCGTTGGCTGCTGTGGCGATGTCGCCAAACGCGCCTATGGAATGGCGTCTATCAGTTCGCTTTCTCCAACTCGCCCCGCGCCTTTGCCGCCGCGACCTGGCGAATGGCGTCGGTGAGCGTGTCAACGTCTTGCGCGCCCATCACCGCATACTTGCCCTCAAGCAGGAAGCACGGCACGCCCGTGATACCCATGCGCGAAGCAGTGGCGATTTCGGTGCGCACCGCCTCGACATCGGCGTCCGTCGGCAAAAGCGTCTCGACCACGGACGCATCCATACCGGCCTCGCGGGCAGCGTTGATCAGTACGACATGGTCGCCGAGATTGGCGCCTTCCTCGAAATTCAACTGGAACAGACGCCGCACGAGCCGGTTCTGCATGACCTCGCCGGCGGCGCCAGCCCAGCGGATGACGCGGTGAGCGTCCAGCGTGTTGGGCGCGACCTTGATGGCGGCGAAGGCGAAGTTGATCCCCTCGGCTTCGCCCAGTGGCTCGATGCGGGCGTGGATCTCGCGGACGCGTTCGTCGCTGCCGAACTTGGCCACCATGTATTCGCGGCGATCCTTGCCTTCGGGCGGGATGGTCGGGTCGAGCTGGAACGGCCGCCAGCGTATGTGCACGTCGACATCGCTTGCCGCGGCGATCGCCTTGTCGAGTCGCTTCTGGCCGATGAAGCACCACGGACAGACGACGTCGGAGACCACATCGACGGTAATCGACTTCTCGTCGCTCATCTTGATCTCCTGTTCCGAAGAGGTCACTTCGGCTTGCGCCACCATGTCGGCAGTCGATAGCCGGATATGGGGGTCTTTTGCGGATGTTCCAGATAGCTCCAGTAGGCGAGCCATTGCTGCGTGTTGTGCTGCATCGGAACCATGTAGTGGCCGGAGATCAACAACCTGTCGAGGACCCGGACGGCGGCAACATAATCTTCGCGGCTGCGGGCGTCGAGCATCGCCTCTAGTGCGGCATCTATCGCCGGATCGGCGACGCCGGCAAGGTTGAATGACCCTTCGGCATTGGCGGCAGCTGATCCCCAGCGCCCGAGCTGCTCGATGCCCGGCGACAGCGAGTTCTCGAAGCCGCTGGTGCCGATCAGCACATCGAAATCGAAACGTTGCTTGCGCGACTGGATTTGGTCGCCGTCAAGGCTGCGGATGGTGACAGCGATGCCGATCTTCGCCAGCGTGCGCTGGTAGATGGCGGCAAGGCGCTCCTCGTTCTGAGAGGCGGTCAGGATCTCGAAGCCGAAGGGTTTCCCCTCGGGATCGAGCATCACTCCATCCTGCAAGGTATAGGCCGCGCCCTTCAATATGTCGAAGGCAGCTTTCAGCACCTTGCGGTCCTGGCCCGAGCCGTCGGTGACGGGTGGCCGCCAGGTGCCGTCCATGACATCGGCTGGCACACGACCCGGGTAGGGTGCCAGAAGCGCCTTTTCCCTGTCGTCGGCCGGATGGCCGAGCGCGGAAAGCTCGGAATTCTGCCAATAGCTCATGGTGCGCATGTACTTGCCGCCAAACAAGTTCTTGTTGGCCCATTCGAAGTCGTAGAGCATGCCGAGCGTGCGTCGAACGACCGGATTGGAAAACTTCTGCAGCCGTGTGTTGAACAGGAACCCCGTCACCACTGGCGGGATGCCGGTGTCGAACGTTTCGGCGATCACGCCGCCCTTGTGGAAGGCCGGGAAGTCGAGATCGCGCTCGCGCTTGACCGGATCGCTGTCGTCATCGATGGCGCAGATGCCTTTCTTGAAAGCTTCCAGCTTGGCGTTGGCATTGAGGAAATATTCTATGGTGATCTGGTCGTAATTGTCGAAACCGCGCTTGGCGGGGATGTCCTTGCCCCAATAATTTGGGTTGCGCTTGAACACGATGCGCTGGCCAGGCGCCACGTGCGCCACGGTGTACGGGCCGCTGCCGATCACAGGTTTCAGCGTGGTCCTGTCGAAGGTCTCCTTGTCGAAAGCGTGCTTCGGTACGATTGGCGTCATCGCGATAACCAACGGAGTCTCGCGGTTGGCCTTGTCATTGAATGTAAAGCGCACGCTGTGGTCGCCGATTTTTTCGAGTCTGGCGACCATGCTCATACGGGCGCTGTAGGGTGGCCGGCCTTTCTCGGTAAAGACGTCGTAAGTGAACAGCACGTCTTCCGCAGTCATCGGTTGGCCATCAGACCACTTGGCCCTCGGATCGAGATGGAATTCGATGCTCTTGCGCTCTGGATCCATATCGGCAGTGTCGGCAAGCAGGCCATAAAGACTGAAGGCTTCATCGTCATTGCGCTGCATCAACGGCTCGAAGACGAGATTGCCGAAGATCCTATCGATCATGCCGCGTGCCGTCGTGCGCAGGCTTTTCAGGATGAATGGGTTGAGATTGTCGAAGCTGCCGACGACGCAATAGGTGATGCTGCCGCCCTTCGGCGCATCGGGATTGACGTAGTTGAAATGCGTATAGTCGGCCGGCAGCGCCGGCTCGCCTTGCATGGCGATCGCGTGTTTCGGCTCCGATACAGCTGGCTGAAGCGAAAGTGTGATAAAAGAGATCGCGGCGATCAGCCAAACAAGAACGCGGCCCATGACCGTCTCCTTACTGGGTCGGCTTGATGATTCGGAGCGCACCCTAGCATGAGCCGGCCGCCTCCCGGTCAATCGCGCGTTCAAGAATTGCGAGTATCGGGCTGGATTCGGCACCGCTAGCGGTGTAACACGCCGTCCGAGTCATTCTGTTGCCTCATTTCGGCAACAGGTAGCTGGACCACACGGCGCGAAGAAGCCGGTCTTGGGATCATTTGAGAGGAAGTTCACGATATGACGAGCCTGAACAGCAACGCGTACCGCCTGTCGGTCCTGGCCGCCGGCGTGGTCGGCTTTCTGGGCGCACAACTTCCAGCAGCTCTTGCGCAGCAGCAACAGCAGATTCCGCAGGGTTGGTTCAAAGCCTGCACCAAGCAGGAAGACGTCGACATCTGCAATGTCCAGAACATCACCACTGCCGGTAACGGCCAGCTCGTCACCGGCGTCAGCCTGATCGAATTGAAGGGCAAGATAAACCGCAAGGTGTTCCAGGTGACGGTTCCGACCGGTCGTCTGGTTCCTCCCGGCATTGGCCTTCAAATCGATACCGGGAAGGCGCAGAAGCTCGATTATGTGATCTGCTTCCCCGACCGCTGCGTGGCGGAAGTGCCACTGACCGACCAGCTCGTCGCCTCCTTCAAGAAGGGTTCGAACCTGACGCTGACCTCGGTCAATTTCCAGAACCAGCCGAACCCGATCAAGATCGCGCTGACCGGCTTCAGCGGCGCCTTCGACGGGCCGCCGCTGCAGCAGTCGGACATCGAGGATCGGCAGAAGAAGCTTCAGGATTTCGTTGCCAAGAACAACCAGGACTTCGCCAAGAAGCTCAAGGAAGAGCAGGACAAGGCGAAGAGCGCCAACTGATCGCCCCTCAGGGGCAATTTCTCAAGCCAAGAGAAAAGCGGGGGCATGCCCCGCTTTTTTGTTGCGGCCGGCCATTTCTTGATCCCAATCAGGCCCCCAATCCCGTCAGGTCAATGTCTTGACTGGCGTCTCGGCTCGTAGCCCCCGTCCGGCCTCTTGTCGAACATCTCGCCGATCTCCGGATGCCGCACCGGTTCGCCAGACTGATCCTCGAGCAGGTTCTGCTCAGACACATAGGCGATGTATTCCGTTTCCGAATTCTCGGCGAGCAAGTGGTAGAAGGGCTGGTCCTTGCGCGGCCGCACATCCGCGGGGATCGCCTCGTACCATTCGTCGGTGTTGGCGAATTGCGGGTCGACATCGAAAATGATGCCGCGGAACGGAAACAGCCGGTGGCGAACCACCTGTCCGATCGAGAATTTGGCTGTTTTCATCATCGTACTCACCACTAAGTCCTAGGAGTGCCGCGTCCTTGGAATGCGCAAAGACTCTCTAAGACTTTGAATTTACGCATTACGCTTCAAAAAATCGAGCCCGACTTATGGCTGATGCCTAGCCATCCTTGACGCAGACGCCGCATCAATTCAATGCCGAAGTGCTTGATCAATGCCGAAGCGCTTGACGCCACGTCAAGCTACGGGCCAGCCCGCCCGGGGGCGTGCTACCGCCGGACCTGTTTCCTTAAGCCACCGGCGAGCGCCGCAAAACCACTGCCGGGCCGCAGCCCCTCGCGCATGAAAAAGGCGCGAAGCGGCGCGAAGCCGCCGAGCAAGCCGAGGCCGGCGCTGCGCGCCATCTGTGCCGGCAGCATGTCCGAGAGCAGCGACTTGTTGAGAAGGTTGACCGCGCCGCTGCGTGCCAGAATGTCGGGCCGCCGCCTGAAATCGTAAGCCGCGAGTGCCTTGACGGCACCTGGATCGGTTCTGTTTTCGCAAGCAATCCCAACAAGATCGTCGATATCCCTGATACCAAGATTGAGACCTTGCGCGCCGATCGGCGGGAACACATGGGCGGCTTCGCCGACAAGTGCCACCCGGTTACGCGCGAAGCATCGGGGCGTCACGCCCGAAAGCGCGTAGATCTGCCGGCCCGGCTCGACAGACACCCGGCCCAGCATTGATTGCATCCGCTGTTCGACCCGCATCGAAAGTGTCGCATCGTCCAGCGCGACGAGTTCCTTCGCCGTTTCCGGTTCTACCACCCAGACAAGGCTGGACCGGTTGCCGGGCAGGGGAACCTGGGTGAACGGGCCGGTCTCGGTGTGGAATTCGGTCGAGGTGAAAGCGTGGTCGCTGCGGTGGCCGAAATTGAGAACCAGTGCCGCCTGCGGATAGGACCGGGCGGATGTCGAGATGCCGGCAGCCTCGCGGGCCGGCGACAGACGCCCGTCGGCAGCGACCGCCAGCGATGCTGCAACCTCGCTGCCGTCAGACAGGATCGCATGGGCATGATCGGCGTCGAGGCGCCAGGTCGCCACCATCGATTTTCGCCATTCGATGCCGGAATGCGCGGCTACGGCCCCGGCAAGTGCGGGATTGAGCGCGCTGTTGGGTAAATTCAGCCCGAACTGCTCCTCGCCGATTTCGCTGGCGCGAAAAATGACCACCGGGCTGCGAATCAGCCGGTTGGTTGCATCGACGATGCGCATAACCTTCAGCGGTGCGGCCTTGGACCTCACCTCATCAAGGACGCCCAACCGCTCGAGGATCTTCAGGGCTGGGTTCATCAAAGCCGTCGTTCGGCCGTCTTGGCCATTTGCCTCAGGTCCGACGAGCGTCACCGGAAAGCCGGCATCCGCGAAGCCAAGCGCTGCGATCAGCCCTGCCGGGCCACTGCCGGCAACCAATATCCGTGCTGTTTGCTGATGGTCCAAGTTCGCTTCCGGATTGTGATGCGAGGCGGTCGGTCCGACCTGATAAGCATATAGGTCAGATCATACGGCTTGATCAACGCGGCGATTCGGCCCATTCGATTGCCATGATCGGCCAAGACCATGATTTCAGCCATCTCGATCGTGTCGGCCGCGCCATGGCGAGCGTCTCGCGCAATCCCCGACTGGCGGTGAACATCACTTTGGGCGCAGGCGTCCTCCTGGCCTGGCTGCTTCTCGGCGCGATGGCGATTCGCGGCGCCGAAAGCCGGGTTCCGGGCATCGATGCACCCGGCGACATGATGCTCAGATATCTGCCGCAGCTGCCGCTGCCGGATTTTCTCGAGCGCTTCTTCACCCTTTGTCTTGCACCCGCGCCGCTCGACGGAGGCGTCAGCGCGCAGGCCGGAGCGCTCATCGTCATGTGGTTCCTGATGGCGATCGCCACCATGCTGCCCTCGGCGGCGCCGATGATCCGCACCTATTGCGAGATTGCCGATACGGCGCGGATCAAGGGCGAACCGGTCGTCCATCCGCTGGTCCTGGTCGCCGGTTATCTCAACGTGTGGTTGGCCGCGTCGGCAGTGTTTGCGGCGCTGACGCTCATCGTCCACGCCTTCGCCTCACCTGTGCAGATGCTCGATCCGGTGGTCGGAGCGACCGGAGCAGTCGCGCTTTTGGTTGCCGGCCTCTACCAGTTCAGCGGCCTGAAGGAAGCCTGCCTGACGAAATGCAAAAACCCGTTCTCGATCCTGTTTTCGAACTGGAGCGCGAAGCCCGGCCGCATTTTCCGGCTCGGCGTGGAGCAGGGCGTCTGGTGCCTCGGCTGCTGCTGGGCGCTGATGCTGGTGATGTTCGCGGTCGGTGTGATGAACGTGTTCTGGATGGCGCTGATCGGCTTGTTCACCTTGATCGAAAAACAGACGGCGGGCAGGCTGCCAACCCGGGTCGCCGGTGCGATACTGCTTGTCTGGGCAGCCGCCCTGCTAGTAGTCTCGGCATAGGGAGAGAATTCGATGGCGGATCAAGACTGGGCAATGAAGGGAGAGCTGGTGCTCTCCTGCAATTGCACGGTTTTTTGCCCTTGCGTGCTGTCTCTCGGCAGTCATCCGCCGACCGAGGGCTATTGTCAGACCTGGGCGGGGTTCCGCATCGATGCCGGCCATTTCGGCGAGGTCGACCTGTCCGGCCTCAACCTTGGGCTGGTCATGGAAATCCCCGGCTATATGAGCCGCGGCAACTGGACCGCCGGACTGTTCATCGACAAGCGCGCCTCAGTCTACGCGGTAAAGGCGCTGACCAGGATTTTCACCGGCAAGGCTGGCGGAACCACCTCGCTGCTCTCCATCCTGGTCGGAAAGTTCCTCGGCGTCGAGCAAGCTCCGATCACCTATGAGACGCTCGACAGGACGCGGATTTTCCAGATTCCGAAGGTCATTGACGGGGCGGTGACGCCGATTGTCGGCAAGGACCGCGACAAGGATACGGTGATCAGCAATTCAGAGTACTGGATCGCACCGGAAATCATCGTCGCCCGGTCCGACAAGAGCAAGATGCGGGCCTTCGGCCGCAACTGGAATTTTGCCGGCCGCTCGGCCGAAATCTGCAAGCTGGACTGGCGGGGCCCGTGAGCAAAAAAACAACGGCCAGGAAAATCACGGACAGGATTCCGAGACCGAAGAAGAAAGTCACCTGGCCGCAGGCGCGCGCGTTTTCGGTCCATCTGCTGACCGCGTCGGGCTCGTTCCTGGCGTTCCTGTCGCTGGTGGCGGCGAGCGAGCAGCGCTGGACGGCGATGTTCTGGTGGCTGGGACTGGCGCTGTTCGTCGACGGCATCGACGGGCCGATCGCCAGGAAACTCGAGGTCAAGGAAATCCTGCCGACATGGTCGGGCGAACTCCTCGACAACATCATCGACTACGTCACCTACGTGCTGATACCGGCCTTCGCGCTTTACCAGCGCGGCTTCATGGGTGAGGGCCTGTCGTTCCTGTCGGCTGCGATCATCGTCGTATCGAGCGCGATCTACTATGCCGACACCGGCATGAAGACCAAGGAAAACTTCTTCAAGGGGTTTCCGGTGGTCTGGAACATGGTGGTGTTCACGCTGTTCGTCATCGATCCGGGACAATGGGTTTCCTTCGCCGTGGTCGTGGTGGCCGGCATTCTGACCTTCGTGCCGATCAATTTCATCCACCCGGTGCGGGTGGTGCGGCTGCGCCCGATCAACCTTGGGATGACGCTGCTATGGTGCGCTTTCGGAGCGCTGGCGCTGGCGCAGGCAGCTCTTGCCGCCTTCTACGACCAAATCGGCGTCCTGGGCGAGCAGGTCAGTGTCTTCACCAAGATCGGCATCACGGTCACCGGACTTTACCTCGCATGCATCGGCGGTATCATGCAGCTCCTTCCAACGCTCGGCGCCAAGAAAACCTGATCCCAATAGAGTCTGGTCCCAAGAGAGCCTCATCAATGTCCAAAGCAATACGCATCCACGCCAATGGCGGTCCGGAGGTTCTGATCTATGAGGACGCTGATCCGGGCCAACCCGGCTCGGGACAAATCCTGGTCAAGCATACGGCGATCGGCCTCAATTTCATCGACGTCTATCATCGCTCCGGCCTTTATCCGCCGCCAGGCGGTTTCCCGCTGATCCCCGGCAGCGAGGCGGCCGGGGTGGTGGTGGAAGTGGGCGCGGATATCGACTGGCTGAAGCCGGGCGACCGCATCGCCTATGCCGTCACGACTGGCGCCTATGCCGAGCAGCGCGTGATCGCCGCCGACCGCGTGGTGAGGGTGCCGAACGGCATCAGCGACGAGCAGGCGGCCGCCATGATGCTGAAAGGGATGACGGCGGAGTATCTGCTGCGCCGTACCTTTAAGGTGAAGGCGGGCGACACGATCCTGTTTCACGCGGCGGCCGGCGGTGTCGGACTGATCCTCGGCCAATGGGCCAAGCACCTTGGCGCAACCGTGATCGGCACCGCCAGCTCCACCGACAAGATCGAGCTCGCCAAGGCGCATGGCTTCGACCATGTCATCAACTACCGCGAGCAGGACTTCGTCGCCGGCGTCCTCGCCATCACCGGCGGCAGGAAATGCGACGTCGTCTATGATTCGGTGGGCAACGACACCTTTCCGGCCTCGCTCGACTGCCTGAAGCCGCTCGGCATGTTCGCCAGCTTCGGTCAATCGTCAGGACCGATCCCGCCGTTCAGCTTGTCGTTGCTGGCCCAGAAAGGTTCGCTGTTCGCAACCCGTCCGACGCTGTTCGTCTACAATGCCAAGCGCGAAGATCTGGAGGCGTCCGCCGCCGCGCTGTTCGAAATCGTGCTCAGCGGCGCGGTCAAGATCAAGATCAACCAGCGCTACGCGCTCAAGGATGCCGGCAAGGCGCATTCCGACCTTGAAGGCCGCAGGACGACCGGGACAACCATTCTTATCCCTTGAGCCTTGCTATCGCTTAAAGCGACGTGCGTCCACTTGGACGCACAAAAGCACGCTCTAACAGTTTGAATCTACGCATCGTGCTTTCCGAAAATCGATTTCGATTTTCGGGCCGATGCGTTAGGTTTCCGCTGAAATTCTTGAAGCTCTTTCAAGACGGGTGCCGCTTTGCGATGACAGCAGGCCGCGCATACCATGCCTGCGGGAACACAGAACATATCTGGCAAACCAGATGGGAGGCACTGTGAGTGCAAATCAGGACGGCGCAGACCTGCTTGAGGTTCGTGGCCTTACCAAGACGTTCAGCACGCTGACAGCGTGCGACCATATCGATCTCAACGTCGCAAAAGGCGAAATCCACGCATTGCTCGGCGAGAACGGCGCCGGCAAGTCGACGCTCGTCAAAATGCTGTTCGGAACACTGGAGCCCAATTCGGGCGAGATTTTCTGGAACGGTCAGGCGGTCACGATCACCAATCCCGGCTTTGCGAAGAAGCTCGGCATCGGCATGGTGTTCCAGCATTTTTCGTTGTTCGAGGCACTGACGGCGGCCGAAAACATCGCGTTGTCATTGGACGACGGTTCGCCGATCAGCACGATCGCCGCGAAGGCGAGGGCGCTTTCCTACAGCTACGGCCTGCCGCTCGACCCGCAGTCGCTGGTCGGCGATCTGTCGGTCGGTGAGCGCCAGCGTATCGAGATCATCCGTTGTCTTCTGCAGACGCCGCAGCTCATCATTCTCGACGAGCCGACTTCGGTGCTGACGCCGCAGGAAGCCGACAAGCTGTTCGAGACGCTCGAACGGCTGCGCTCGGAAGGAAAGTCCATCCTCTACATTTCGCACCGGCTGGAAGAGGTCAAGCGCATCTGCGACCGCGCCACCGTGCTGCGCCACGGCAAGGTGGTTGGCCATTGCAACCCGCGCAAGGAAACTGCGGCATCGCTGGCACGCATGATGGTCGGCAACGACGTTCAGGCCGTGGTGCGCGCGCCGGTTCAGGGTATTGAGACCGCGCAGCCGCTGCTTGAAATCCGTGCACTCAGCCGCAGGCCGGCAACGCCGTTCTCGATCCCGCTCAGGAACATCAACCTGACGGTACGCGCCGGCGAAGTGATCGGCATTGCAGGCGTTGCCGGCAACGGCCAGGGCGAGTTCTTCGAATCCGTTTCCGGCGAGGTGCGGCAGCAGGATGCCGCCTCGGTGCGCATCCGTGGCAAGGATGCCGGCGGCCTCAGCATCACCGGCAGGCGGCTGATGGGCGCTGCCTTCGTGCCGGAAGAGCGGCTCGGCCACGGTGCAGCACCCCGCATGAAGCTTTCGGAAAACCTGCTGCTGTCGCGCCATGCCACCGACGGCAAGGTGTTTGTCGGCGCCGGCGGAATGGTCAAAAGCGATGCGATCTATGCCGCTGCCCAGCGCATCATCAAGGCGATGGATGTGCGCAAGAGCGCCCTGGACCCGGAGGCGGCAGCGCTTTCAGGCGGCAATCTGCAGAAATTCATTGTCGGCCGCGAACTCGACCGCAGGCCAAGCGTCATGGTCGTCAATCAGCCGACATGGGGCGTCGACGCCGGTGCCGCCGCCCACATTCGCCAGACGCTGATCGAATTGGCGCGCAGCGGCTCGGCAGTGCTGGTCATCAGTCAGGACCTCGACGAATTGTTCGAGATATCCGACGCGATCGCGGTGATGCACAATGGCGAATTGTCGAAGCCATTGCCGATCGCTGAGGCCACGTTCGAAAAGATAGGACTGCTGATGGGCGGGGCCGAGCCAGGCCACGCCGAACACGCTCTGGAGACGTCATGATGCGCCTCGAACTCGTCAAACGGCCGCAGCGCTCGATGCTGTTCTCGGCGCTGTCGCCCTTCATTGCATTCGTGTTGACGATCATCGCCGGCGCCATCCTGTTCGCACTGCTTGGCGTCAATCCTTTGAAGGCGTTCCAAATTTATTTCCTCGAGCCGGTCAGTCAGGTCTGGCAGCTGCACGAACTGGCGATCAAGGCGGCACCGCTCATCCTGATCGGGGTCGGCCTGTCGGTTTGCTACAGGGCCAACATCTGGAATATCGGCGCGGAAGGCCAATTCATCCTGGGCGGCATCGTCGGATCGAGCATTCCGGTGCTGTTTCCGCAGTTTGAAGGGCCGCTGGTGCTGCCGCTTATGCTGCTGTTCGGCATGGTCGGCGGTGCCGCCTACGCCGCCATTCCCGCCTTGCTCAAGACGCGCTTCAACACCAACGAGATCCTGACCAGCCTGATGCTGGTCTATGTCGCGCAGCTGTTCCTCGACTGGCTGGTGCGCGGGCCGTGGCGCGATCCGAAGGGTTTTAATTTCCCGCAGACGATACAGTTCAACGACTCGGCCATATTGCCGGAACTGATGCCGTCCTCCGGCCGTGCCAATTGGGGTTTCGTGTTCGCGCTGGTCGCGGCGGTGCTGGTATGGATCCTGATGAGCCGCATGCTGAAAGGCTTCGAGGTTCGCGTGCTCGGCTCAAGCCCCAGGGCAGGGCGCTTCGCCGGCTTCGGTATCAACCGGATGGTGTTCTTCGCCTTCATGCTGTCGGGTGCACTGGCCGGACTTGCCGGCATCTCGGAAGTCTCCGGCGCCATCGGCCAACTGCAGCCGGTGATTTCACCCGGCTACGGCTTTGCCGCCATCATCGTGGCGTTCCTCGGCCGGCTCAATCCACTAGGCATCGTCGCGGCGGGCCTGGTGCTGGCGCTGACCTATCTCGGCGGCGAGGCAGTGCAAAGCGCGCTCGGCATCTCCGACAAGGTGGCGCGCGTGTTCCAGGGCATGCTCCTGTTCTTCGTGCTCGGCTGCGACACCCTCATTCACTACCGTATTCGTCTGATCGGCTTTGCCGCGCCGAAGCTTGAATCCGCGCCGAAGCTGGAGGAGGCCCGCTGATGGACATCACCGTCAACATTCTTTTGACCATCGCAACCGCGGCGACGCCTTTGCTGATCGCGGCAATCGGCGAGTTGGTGGTCGAACGTTCCGGCGTGCTCAATCTCGGTGTCGAAGGCATGATGATCATGGGGGCGGTCGGCGGTTTCGGCGCCGGCTATCTCACCGGATCGCCGTGGATCGGGTTGTTGGCGGCGATCGCCTTGGGTGCGGTGTTTTCGCTGCTGTTCGCTGTCATGACGTTGTCGCTGGCCACCAACCAGGTGGCGACCGGCCTGTCGCTGACATTGCTCGGCCTCGGACTTTCCGGCATGATGGGCACCAGCTTTGTCGGCCAGCCCGGCGCGAGGCTGCCAAACCTCGACATTCCCGGCCTGACAGCGATCCCCGTCATCGGCAGGTTGCTGTTCGGCCAGGACCCGATCTTCTACATCTCGATCGCATTGACCGCCGCCGTCATGTGGTTCCTGTTCAAAACCCGCACCGGGCTCACGCTGCGTTCGATCGGCGACAGCCACACATCGGCCCATGCGCTTGGCATACAGGTCATCCGCTACCGCTATCTGGCGGTGATTTTCGGCGGCGCCTGTGCAGGCCTTGCCGGAGGCCACCTGTCGCTGGTCTATACGCCGCAGTGGGTGGAGAACATGACCGCCGGGCGCGGCTGGATCGCGCTGGCGCTGGTCGTGTTCGCATCATGGCGGCCATGGCGGGTGCTGGCTGGCGCCTATATCTTCGGCGCGGTATGGATCGGCCAGCTTCATGCACAGGCTTTTGGCATTCCGGTTCCCTCGCAACTGCTTTCTTCGTTACCCTATCTGGCAACCATCGTGGTTCTCGTTCTAATCTCGCGCAACAAGCGTTTGACGATGATGAACACACCGGCTTCCTTGGGGCAGCCATTCGTTCCGGATCGTTGACAATAAAAGACAAACGGGAAGCTCCAAGGCTTAACTCAGAGAGGTAACACGATGAAAAAACTGCTTATTGCGCTGATGACCGCGGCGGCAGCATTGTCGCTGGCGGCGACCGCCGAAGCACAGGAAAAGCTGAAAGCCTGTTGGGTCTATACCGGCCCGATCGGCGATTTCGGCTATTCGTACCAGCATGACCAGGGCCGCCTGGACGTAGAGAACGCACTCGGCGACAAGGTCGAGACCGCATATCTGGAGAACGTCTCCGAGGGTCCCGATGCCGATCGTGCCTTCGAGCGCCTGGCGCGCGAAGGATGCAAAATCATTTTCGGCACGTCCTTCGGCTTCATGGACCCCGAAGTAAAGGTCGCCAAGAAGTTCCCCGACGTGATGTTCGAACACGCGACCGGCTACAAGACGGCCGAAAACCTCGGCATCTACAACGCACGTTTCTACGAAGGCCGCTACATCCTCGGCCAGATCGCCGCCAAGCAATCGAAGTCGGGCGTCGCCGGCTACATCGTTTCGTTCCCGATTCCCGAGGTGGTGATGGGCATCAATTCCTTCATGCTCGGCGCCCAGTCAATCAAGCCAGATTTCAAGGCGAAGATCGTCTGGGTCAATTCATGGTTCGATCCGGGCAAGGAAGCCGATGCCGCCAAGGCTCTGTTCGACCAGGGCGCCGACATCATCGTCCAGCACACCGACTCGACCGCTCCCCTGCAAGTCGCCGAAGAGCGCGCACTGCAGGGCTTCGGCCAGTCTTCGGACATGATCAAGTTCGCTCCCAAGGCACAGTTGACCTCGATCGTCGACGATTGGGGGCCGTATTATATCGGCCGGGTGAAGGCTGCACTCGACGGCACCTGGAAGCCCGGCAATGTCTGGCTGGGCATCAAGGACGGCGCCGTTAAGATGGCCCCTTACACCAACATGTCCGACGACGTGAAGGCGATGGCGGAAGCCACCGAGAAGAAGATTATCGACGGATGGAATCCTTTCACCGGGCCGATTGCCAAGCAGGACGGAACGCCGTGGCTGAAGGACGGCGAAGTCGCCGACGACGCCACGCTGCTCGGCATGAACTTCTACATCAAGGGCGTCGACGACAAGCTGCCGCAGTAAGCGCAAGCGGGGCCAAAATCTTGACAAAGAAGGGCGCCACACGGCGCCCTTTCGTTTAGCAAGAGCCCGAAATCGGGATCGATTTCGGAAAGGGTCATGCGCAAAAAATCAGGTGCTGCGGCGTCCTTTTGCGTCCAAAAGGACACGCGGCGCCGTAGAGCGAGTTGCGGTCAGACCGCTGAGCCGTAGAGATCGTAGGCGTCGGCGCGGTCGATCTTGACCGTGACGATGTCGCCGGCGCGCAACGGGCGCCGCGACTGGATATGCACCGAGCCGTCGATTTCGGGTGCGTCGTATTTGGTTCGGCCCTTCGCCGAGGTACCATGGGCCTCGTCGATCAGGACTGGCAGGCGCTTGCCGACCTTCCTGGCGAGCTGCGTCGCCGAGATCTTCTGCTGGCGCTGCATGAAGCGGTGCCAGCGCGCTTCCTTGATCCCCTGCGGTACCTGTTCGAGGCCGAGATCATTGGAGCGGGCGCCCCTGACCGGCTCGTATTTGAAACAGCCGGCGCGATCGATCTTGGCTTCGTCCAGCCAGTCGAGCAGCATCTCGAAATCGTCGTCCGTCTCGCCGGGAAAGCCGACGATGAAGGTGGAGCGGATCGCGAGATCCGGACAGATTTCGCGCCAGCCGCGAATGCGGTCGAGCGTCTTTTCGCCATGGGCGGGCCGGCGCATGTTCTTCAGCACCTGCGGCGAGGCGTGCTGGAACGGGATGTCCAGATAGGGAAGGATCTTTCCTTCGGCCATCAGCGGGATGACATCGGCGACATGCGGGTAGGGGTAGACGTAGTGCATGCGTACCCAGACGCCGAGCTTGCCGAGTTCCTCCGACAGATCGAGGAATTTCGCCCGCACTTCGCGATCGCCGAACATGCTGCTCTGGTACTTGATGTCGATGCCGTAGGCGCTGGTGTCCTGCGAAATGACCAGGATTTCCTTGACTCCGGCCTTGGCCAGTCTCTCGGCCTCACGCAGCACGTCGGCCGCCGGCCGCGAGACGAGATCGCCGCGCAGCGCCGGGATGATGCAGAAGGTGCAGCGGTTGTTGCAGCCTTCCGAAACCTTGAGATAGGCATAGTGGCGCGGCGTGAGCTTGACGCCTTGCGGCGGCAAAAGATCGACATAGGGATCGTGGCTCGGGGGCGCGGCCTGATGCACTGCAGCCATCACACTCTCGTAAGCCTGCGGACCGGTGATGGCGAGAACGTTGGGATGTTTTTCGCGGATGACGTCCGGTTCGGCGCCGAGACAGCCGGTAACGATGACCCTGCCGTTCTCCGAAAGGGCGGAGCCGATGGCATTGAGCGATTCATCGCGAGCCGAATCGAGAAAGCCGCAGGTGTTGACGACGACCAGATCGGCGCCGTCATGCTTGCGCGCGATCTCATAGCCCTCGGCGCGCAGGCGGGTGATGATGCGCTCCGAATCCACGAGGGCTTTGGGGCATCCAAGGCTGACGAAACTGACGCGAGGGGCAGACATGTGCGGTTTCCAATGGACGCGGGCCGGAAACCCTGAGGCCCGGCCCGGAAGTCTCGATGCTCAATTTGCACGGCGCAATAGCATAGTTCCGCAATCAAGCAAACCGGGAACGGCTTGGCGCCTCGGGCGGACCTGCACTGCTAAGGTTTCAATGACCGCCCGGCCCGAACCAGGGCGCCAGGAACGCAAACTGTTCGGGGAACTGCTGCACAGCACCATCCAAAAGCATCTTCACGGCGACGTAGAAAATGATCACCAGGCCGATATAGGCGATCCAGCGGTACTTATGCAGGAGGCGAGCGACAAACGAAGCGGCGAAGCCCATCAGCGCAATCGACAGCGCCAAGCCGATGATCAGGACCGTCGGATGGTCCATCGCCGCGCCGGCGACTGCAAGGACGTTGTCGAGAGACATCGAAACGTCGGCAATGACGATCTGCCAGGCTGCCTGTGCGAAGGTCTTGCGCGGTCCCTTGCCGCCAATCGTTCCATTCTTGTCGTAATCGAGATTTGACAACGATTCCGTCGCGTCATGTTCCTGCTCGTAGCTGACACGCAACTCGCGCCACATCTTCCAGCACACCCAAAGCAGCAGCAGGCCGCCGGCTATGAGGAGAATGGGGCCGATGGTGAGGAGCCACTGGGTGATCAGAGCGAAGAAGATGCGAAGCACGGTGGCCGCCGCAATGCCGACGAGAATCGCCTTCTTGCGCTGATCCGACGGCAGGCCCGCCGCCGCAAGGCCGATGACGATGGCATTGTCGCCGGCAAGCACAAGGTCGATGGCGATGACCTGGAACAGGGCCGCGAGGCCGGCGGCGGTAAAAATTTCCATCAGTTGGAATTTCCTTGCTTGGTCGCCAATCGTTCGTGCCCGGACGCCCTAACGTGTATGGTTCCCGCGCGTCAAGAGACGGCTTGAGAACAAGGCCGGCAAACCGCCTGATCGGGGTGGAAATCGCCGGCAGCCGGTGAAAGCTGCGATGATTGAGATACACTAGCAGAGGATAGGGTTGAAGCAGGCCGCCGTCGCAATAGATTTCGGGGGCCGAACAGTACGATGCCTGCGTACGATGCCTGCGAAAGTGTTCCTCACAGGAGAGCTCGTGACGTCTGACGACAACACACCCGTCCTTTCCGGGGCAATCGGAGAATACCGCGAGTTCGATCCTCCGGCCGCACTCGAAGGGCATTTCCAGTGTGTCTGGTCCAATACATTGCGCCCGGACGCGGGGAGCTTGTCGGCGGTGGTCCCCGACGGCTGCGTCGACATCACCTGGATCGACGGCGAGCTGGTCGTAGCAGGTCCCGACGTGGCGGTTGCCCACTCTGCGCTGACACCCGGCTCTACCGTGATCGGCACCCGCTTCCGACCGGGTGCGGCAAGCCGGTGGCTCGGCCTGCCGATGTCGGAGATCGTTGGCGGCCGGGTGGCGCTCAGCCACTTCTGGGGGGCGCTGGCGCGCGAAATCGCCCAGAGAATTGGCGATGCGTCCTCCACGGCGGAGCGGATGCGGGCGATGCAAGCGGCACTCTCCAGGCTTGCGCCCGATGTCGAGCCGCCGCCTCCGGACATGGGATTTGCCTTCAACGCGCTGAAAACGGAATCCGCCGGTCCGGGAATGGCGGTGATCCTCGACCGGCTCGACGTCAGCCCGCGAACGCTTCGCCGCCGCTGCCAGGAGGCTTTCGGCTATGGCCCGAAGACGCTCGACCGCATTCTCCGCTTCCAGCGGTTTCTGAACCTGGCGCGGCAGTCCGCCGAGCCGCGCCTAGCCGATCTTGCGTTCGAGGCGGGTTATTCCGACCAGGCGCATCTCACGCGCGAGGTGCGGCGCCTGTCGGGATTCTCGCCCGCGACGGTTCTGCGACAGCTCGGCGCCTGAGCTGGCCGTTTCGTTCAATACGCCACCGCCAACTCCGCCTAGTCTGCCTTCGTTGAAAGGAGGCAGATATGACGACCTACAAATCCCGCATCATCACCGTGTCCATCGACCGGGACTGGCGCGAAGTCTATGACTTCGCCTCCATCCCTGAGAATTTCCAGCGCTGGGCGGCAGGCCTCGGCAGGCGCTTCGAAAGATCGGGCGAAGAATGGACTGCGGAGGACCCCGACGGCCGGCTCATCCGCATCCGTTTCTCCCGGCCCAACGAACTCGGTGTCCTCGATCACATCGTCTTCGCCGAGGGCAAGGAAACCCGCAATGCGGTGCGCGTGGTTCCCAATGGGACCGGCGCGGAGGTCATGTTCGTGCTCTTGAGGACGCCGGACATGACGGAGGAGACATTTGCTGCCGACGCCGAAGCGGTGCAGCGCGACCTCAACACCCTGAAGGCAATGCTCGAACGCTGACCTTCCAAAGACCCCGAAAGGAGAAGATCATGGCCAAATCCAGCAACGACAAGCGCATCGACTATGTCGAGTTTTCCGTCGGCGACATCGCGCGTTCGCGCGGCTTCTACGGCAAGGCCTTCGGCTGGTCCTTCAAGGACTATGGGCCGAGCTATTGCGAGTTCAACGACGGCCGCCTGACCGGCGGCTTCGCTCTCGGTGGCCAGAGCAAGGCGGCAGGCGGGCCGCTGGTGATCCTCTATGCCGACAAGCTCGACGAGACCCAGCGCCGCGTCGAGGAGGCCGGCGGGAAGATCGTCAAGCCCGCCTATTCCTTCCCGGGCGGCCGCCGCTTCCACTTTTCCGATCCGGACGGCTACGAGCTGGCGGTGTGGTCGGATAAGTGAAGAAGGTGAGGGGGCGCCGAGCCGAGCCCGGTGCCTCTTTCGAATGGTTGGGCGGGGCCATCGGGACTAATGCCGCTCCTAGCGCCAGCAGCGAATATTGAACACTGACTCGGCGAGCCACCAAGGTCCGATTGCGCGGCTGGTTGTCCCTGCACTGAACCCCCTTAAGATGACAGCGCTGCTGTTTAAACGATGTAACAATTATTGTCCGATGGCGTAGCTCGCATCGTATAAGGCTGGCTTGAGGACCATCGCATACCGCACCGCGCATGACTGGACAGACACGAACGACAGTACGGCAAAGGCTGTATGCTTTTTTGATTGCAGGCCTGGGCGGGCTGGCCGCATCGGCAATCTCGTTTTCGATGACGCTCTACGAAGCTGCCCATCCGCCAAAGGTGCCGGTTGTGCAAGCGGGCCAGCAGATCGATTCCGGTCGCTGGTTTGTGACCTTGCGAACGGCACGTGTCGGAACAGTGCCGCCGACAGGCGTTCCCCCATCGCAACCCGTACAGCTTGTGATGGTGGATCTGGATGTGGTGAACCGTTCCGCCACACCGAACAACGTGCTCTACCGCGTCGTCACGCTCAGCGCGCCGGCGCAAAAGCTGCCGATGCCAACGGTTTATCTCGATCGCGACAAGTATCTGGCGGGATACTTCAATCCCAACATGCCGGAACGCCTGACGATGGCTTGGGAGTGGCCGGCCGGTGTGCCCGTGCCGGACAAGGTGACGGTCACCGTCACCGGCCAGATCTACAAGCTGCGCGACAATCTTTACGGCGCAAGCGGGTGGTACGACCGTGATCCCGTTGCGACGGTCGATCTGCCGGTGGAGAAGGCGCCATGATGCGCATAGTGCGTTCGGCGCTTGCGATACTGTTCGCTGCCGCCGTGCTCTACGGCATGCAGCATACGCGTCCGCTGTACAGCGACATTACATCGCCGATCGTCTCTTCAGGTGGCATGAACAAGCGTGTGGAGGCTAGCGCGTTCGCGCTTTCGCTGGACAGCGCCAGGGCAGCGCGTGTTCTCAATGTCGAGACCTTCGGGAAGTCAAAGACCTACACGAGTTCCGGCGTATGGGTTGTGGTGGAAGGCGAGGCCGAGGCGAAATTCGAGACCTTGGGTCTCACATCGGGCGAGTGGCTGAGCAGCAGCGGCGTCCGCTATGTCCTGACCGACCGGGTGCCGGCTACGATCGAAATGATGCCAGGCGATGCCTACCAGCCCGGCCTCCCACGCCGTGTCCTTCTAATGTTCGAAGTGCCGGAGGATGCCGTCGCCGGCGGGACCGTGGTGGTCGCAGGCACAAAATTGCTGCCGCTCGACGATGAGATCCGCATCACCACGGATGTTTCCGGCAAGGACATCGAGCCCGCGATCACCATCCGCCGCAACGAAGAGAGGCCGCCATGGACAGTTCTCCCGCAAAGGTGACGTCAACGCGGCGAGTCTACTGGCTGAGCATGATGGCGCTGGTGGTCGCACTGCCTGCCGCGCTAGCCGCGCAGACGTGGGGAAGCATCAAGGACTGGCGCTCCCAACATTTGCGGCAGCCGCTATCTGGGACGTTGGGGCAACCGATCGATTATGCCGGCGCAAGCTGGACCGTGACGCGCCTCACCAGGCTGGCAGGCAGCGAGGGAAGCGCCGTCGTCCTTGCCGAATTCGAAGCTCTCGCTGCTGACCCGAAAGCGCTCGGCGCCGTTCCATGCGAGGTGCGGCTTTCCGATGGGAGCGGTCGCGAATGGCGGCCAACCCTATTTGCCGATCCGGTGGTCAGGACGCAATATCCGGCGGCCGAGCAACGGTCCCTGTGTGGCGGCATGGCATTCGCGGCGACGGAACCCGGCAAACCGGCACGGATGGCTGCCAGCTTTTCGATCCCACATGCGGCGAGCAGCCTCACGCTATCGATTGCCCTCTACTCGGCACTGCCGAATTATCTCAGCGTCAGCGAGCCGCAGACCTGACGCCACGCGCCTCGCCAGCCATGGCGACTGTAGTCTCGAGCACGGCTGCAAGCAGCGCGACCCGGACCGCGTCGAGCAGGATTCCTCCGTCGAGTTCGCTTGGGCTGCCGATGAACAGGCTGATGGTATCGGCGAAGATCTGCCAGGTCCCGAGATCATGCGCTCCGATCAGCCTTGTCAGGCCATACCATATCCAGGCGCCGGCCCAGGAGATGGCCTGATAGGCGATGACGAAGGTGACAAGCGTGGCAAGGCCGGCACTGAGCGTCAGCTTGAGGCAAGTCCAGACCGGCGAGTAGCGGCTGCGGTAGCCGCCAACGAAGTGAGCCGTGAAATCCTTGAGCCACTTCTGCCAGGAGGTCGCGCGCGAGGGCGCAGGACCGGGAGCGGCCGGCGCGGAAAGTTCATAGCCGTTGATGATCGCCGCCATCACCAGCCAGACAATCGGCAGCAACGCGAAAAAGAAAAGATTCTGAAGCTGCTCGCCGAAGGAAAGCGGCCGGAATTCCACGGGAACGAACTGGCCGGCCGCAGCCGCCTGGCTTACCGGCGCAAGCAAATCGAGGCTGAGCTGTTGCAGCGCGGCGCCTGCGCCGAGCCAGCGGATGAGCTGGTCTTTCCATACGCCGAGCGCGTAGAGACCGATGAAGACCCAAGTTGCGTCCGTCCCTACGATCAGCAGCCGCCAGTAGGGGTGCGAGGCGCGCGCATTCAGTCGCTTGGCGGCAAAACGCACCAGCCAGCATATGGCGATCGACAGTACCACGCCGCTTGACTGAAGAATGGCGAAGATATCGACGCTTTTGCCGAGATCGGCCTGGGCCAGCGCCATGCGCGAATATTCGCGAACCGTATCGCCAAGGAAACCCCAGGCGGCATAGTAGGCGAAGAACGGCAGGATCGCGGCGGCGGTAATCGCCAGGATCGGCTCGCGTTTTGTTTCGTCCGCTTGCTTTTTTGCTTTTTGTCTCAGTGCCGCGACCGCCGGCATGTGCGGCCGGAGCACCACGAACATCATGACCAATACCGTCAGCTTAGCGAGAACCACCAGCGACAGTATGGCCATCCCGCCCAGTGGGAATTGGAGGCCAATCGTCACGGCGCCCTGAAGCAGCAGATCATGAGCGATCATGCCGAGGCAGCCGACAAGCAAAAGCTGCGGCCAGCACTGGACAAGCAACCGCCCGGTTAACGCCAGTGGCCGGTATATGTCTTCAATCGTCGTGGTCATCGCGTCGGGGTGGCTTTCGTGCTCCGGTCCTGGACTTTAAGACCGCGTTCGCCGGTCGGTCCTCCTCCATTCCTGTAGGCGGTTCGTCAAAATTCAAACCACCTGAGGTTGAATTTGATCGGAGGTAACGCAAGTTTACCTCATCCGCTTTTCCGGGCCTGACCCGACGGGCATGTCCCAAAACCTGTGAACCAAGATTCACAGGCTCCCAAGTTTGGAGAATAACGCGATGAGACTCTCTTTCATCCGAAACGGCAGCGACAGCATTTCTTCAAAACCCGTACTTCTGAAAGGTTCGTGCACCTACAAATTCAAAAGGAAAACTTAGGGCAGGGTGCAAATGGCGGAGGGGAGGGAACTGCAATCCAACATTCTCCGTGCGCCGGCAAAACCGGCGGGCGGTAGCACTTCCACTCGGCGCGCCAGCACACCGCATCGCCGAAACCATCGCTCTTGGAGCGAATTTCTTCATCCCCCTGCCAGCCGTGGCGCGCGGATCATTTCGGCTTCGCCGGAGAGCGTGGCGACCCACGCCATCAGCTAACCACTTCTCGCGACGCGATAGAGGGGCAAAGAAAGCTTTGCGACAGAGCCAGTTTGGGTCCCAAGCGACACACACCGTGGCCAGCAACGGTAAGACTGTGATACCATTGCACAAGTTGCGTCGCCGCCGGCAGACTGCCGTTCCCGCGAAGCCGGACAAGCGCAAGTGCTCAGTGTCGTAAGTCTCAACCCGTTGAACACGTAGCTGCGGATTATGGAACTTGTCTTCGCCCTTGGCCTGATCGCATTCAAGGTCGCGTTGCTGATTGCGATCCTGCTGCTGCTGCCCTTGCCGCTGACGTGGCTCGAACGCAAGATCGCCGGGCACATCCAGCAGCGGATGGGGCCGATGCGCGTGGGGTGGCACGGGCTGCTGCAGCCGGTGGCGGACGGCATCAAGCTCTTGACCAAAGAGGACCACATCCCGGCCGAAGCCGACCGCTTCCTGTTCAAACTGGCGCCGATCCTGGCGCTCGCCCCGCCCTTCGTGGTGTTCGTCGCGATCCCCTTCGGCGAAAGCGTCTCGGTCCTCGGCGCCGAGATCACGCTCTACGTCTCCAACATGAACGTGGCGCTCCTTTTCGTCTTCGCGGTGATCGGGATCGAGGTCTATGGCGTCATCTTCGGCGGCTGGGCCGCGAACAGCAAATACGCGGTCCTGGGCAGCCTCAGGACTTGCGCGCAGATGATCAGCTACGAGATCCCGATGGGGTTCGCGGTCATCGGCGTGGTAATGCTGGCGCAATCCATGAGCCTGCTCGAGATCGTACGGGCGCAGGCCGATGTCTGGAACATCGTCTACCAACCGGTCGGGTTTTTCGTATTCTTCGTCGCCGGGCTGGCCGAAGCGCAGCGCATACCTTTTGACTTAGCGGAGGCGGAAGGCGATCTGGGGGCCGGGTTCCATACCGAATACAGCGGCATCCGCTTTGCGTTCTTCATGGTCAGCGAATACGCCGTCATGCTGCTGGTGTCGGTCCTGTCGGTCATCCTGTTCTTCGGCGGCTGGAACGGCGTGCTGATCCCGTTGCCACCGCTCCTCTGGTTCGCGCTCAAGGTCGCGTTCTTCCTCTATGTGTTTATGTGGTTCCGCTTCACCTTCCCGCGCTATCGATACGACCAACTGATGGCGATCGGTTGGAAAGTCTTGCTTCCACTGTCACTGGGGAACATAATTATAACTGGTGTTGCTTTCCTTTAGGGATAGCAGCGGCTCGTAGCGAGGCGCTATGTCGCGCGCACTGGACAGAAGTGGAGCATGGATCGGCTGGGCGTTCTTCGCCGATCTGGCGGGCGCCTTGGCGCTGACCTTCGGCTACATGTTCTCCAGATCCGTGACCATGCAGTATCCTGACAAGGAAAAATGGTTGCCCTATTCGCGTTACCGCGGGCATCACTTCCTGACGCGCGACGAAGAGGGCGAGATCAAGTGCGTGGCCTGCGAGCTCTGCGCGCGGATTTGTCCCTGCGACTGTATCGAAGTCATTCCCTACGAGGACGAGAAGGGCAACCGGCATCCAGCAAAATTCGAGATCGACATGGCCCGCTGCCTGTTCTGCGGGCTGTGCGAGGACGCCTGCCCGGCCGACGCGATCGCGCTTGGCCAAGAGTACGAATTCTCGAGTTTTTCCTCGCGTGACCTGGTGGTCGGACGTGACGATCTGCTCGGCAAACCGGGCAAGGCGACGACCGGCGGCGGTGTGGTCGCGGCGCGCCTGAACACCGAACAGGACGTGCTGGTCGAGACGAGTGAGCCGCAGGGATACAACTGGTGGCGGAATATCCGCCGAACGTGAACGCGCGGTAGCCGTCAAGCCGGAGCACAGGAGGCTCAGATGCTTGTCTACCAAATCTTGAAAACCAAATCTCCCGAGCTCATCTCGGTCACACCAGATCAGACGGTCGTAGAAGTCCTGCGGCTGTTTCGGGACAACAACATCGGATTCGTGGTCGTCAGCCGTTCGCCCGGGGAATGCTTGGGCACGCTGTCGGAGCGGGACTGCTGCTATGCGGTGGCTGAATACGGAATCGAGGCGCCCACAATGCGGGTCGCCGACATCATGAACCGCAGTGTGGTGACCTGTTCGACACAGGATTTGCTGCCCTTTGTGATGTCGCTCATGACCGACCGACGCACGCGCCATGTGTTGGTCATGGACGGCGACGCTTCTGTCGGCGTGGTGAGCATCGGCGACGTGGTCAAGCACCGGCTCGACGAATTGCTCCGTACCGAGCAAGCGTTGAGCGATTACATTGCCGGGACCCCTTATCACTGAGGATACAAACCCGGGGGAGCCGGTTAGGGTTAACTGCCCGGAAGCTCGGCAATGCCTCGGCCGCGACTTTCAGGGCGCGCCTCGACTCCGGTGGCGAAGGCAGCGTGCGCCTTTTGAACCTCCACCGGACAAGGGTATTCGCCCCGCCGCATAAGGCTGTTGAGACGCAGGTCTCTATAGTTTTCCGGCACGAACACGAGCCCCCCGGGAAAATGCCTGTTGACCTTGAGCTGCGCCCTCAGTTCGCCCTGGGTGGATCGTACGATCACCTGATCGCGATCCGAAAGGCCAAGCTGCGCGGCGTCCCACGCGCTCATCTCAACATATGGGTCATCCGCCACCGTATTTAGGATCTCCGAGCGTTCGGAGAGATATCCATTGTGGAACAGGCAGTTGCCGGTGACCAACATGAGCCGGTCGGCCGCATTCGGGTTAGGCGGAAGGGCGAAGAACTCGCCAGCCGGCGGCGTCGGGTCCGCCGTGGTGAATGCTCCGTCGGCGCCAAGCCCGTCCTGCGTCAGCCCTTGGTAGGCCGGAACCAGCCGGGCAATCTCGCGGAAGATTTCGCCTTGCATCGACGGTTGCATTGCCTGGTTGCGGAGCGCTGCGACGAAGTCCAAGATCGCCAGATTGCCCCGCGCCTCGAAGGCGGGTTCGCGGAACTTGCGGACCGCCTGGATCCGGCCCTCGTTGTTGGTGAAGGTGCCGGATTCCTCTCCATAACCCGCCGCAGGCAGGACGACATCGGCCAGACCCACGGTATCGGTGAGGAAGGTGTCCTGCACGATCAGGAGATCGGTGGCATCAAGCGCCCGCTTGACGAATCCCCGGTCGGGATAGGTCATCAGGGGGTCGCTTCCGACGATATAAAGCGCGCCTACCCGCCCCTTGTCACAAAGCGCCAGCATTGCGTCGAGATCCGCGCCCGGCTCAGGCGGAATTTCGGCGCCCCAGGCCCGTATGAGAGCTGTGCGCGCCGTGTGATCGCCGACCGGGCGCAGCCCCGGCAGGGCCGCCGGCAGAACCCCCATGTCCCAGGCGCCCAGCTGATTGGCTCGGTCGAAGAGGAACTGCATCGCCGGGCCCTTGCCGAGCACGCGGAGAACCCGCAACAGGTTGGTGAGCTGCTGCAGCGTTGCGCGCGCTTCGGAAAGCCTCAGAAGGTCGGCGCTGACAAGAACGGTGACGCTGCGGCCTTCCAGCAGCGCGGCGACCAGACGGTCCGGCCCGTTACTCTCTGCGGTCGCTTCCGGCCCACCGCTTGTCGCGCCCCTGTCGGCAAAAACGTCACGCGGCAAGGCCTGACCAGCCGCCGCCACCAGCCCGGCCACTACCGCGGCAAGGCTCGCTGCCTCACCGCCCGGCCGAACGCGAACGACCACCCGGGCATCGGCGTCCAGACGGGATGGCCGCGCCGAGAGCATGAGCAACCCGGTCTGCCGCCGCCGGGCGCTGTCTCGCAGCAGGTATTCAGTGACCGGGTTCTCGTCGGTCACGTTGCCACCGACGACAAGCACGCAGTCGTTGCCGATCACCTCCTCCAGCGGCGCGCGGGTGTAGAAGCCCGCCACCAACGGGCCGAGCGTCTCGAAGGGCGTGGACCAGCGCGACGAGCAGTCGATGTTGTTGGTCCGGAATACCATCCGCATCAGCTTCTGGAACTGATAAAGCACCTCGTTGGGCAGGCGCGGCGAGGCCAGCCCGCCCGCAGCCTTGCTCTCAACGGCCGACAGGCCTCGGCGCAGGTAGTCCCCGGCTTCGTCCCAGGAAACCGGAACCAGTGCGCCGTCACGACGGATCATCGGCCGCTTGATCCGGTCCCGGCTCCCGACGAAGTCGAGGCCGAAGCGCCCCCGAACGCAAAGCGTTTCGCGGTTGACGCCATGCTCCCACTTCGAGCGGACCCGCATGAACTCGCCCTTGCGCGCGCCGACGGTGAGCTGGCAACCGGTGCCGCAATGCGGGCAGACCGTGTCGGTCTCGACCAGATCCCAGGGCCGCGCCTTGTAGCGATAGGGGAAGCTCATCAGTGCGCCAACCGGGCAGACCTCGACGCAATTGCCGCACTGGTCGCAACTCGCGAGACTGCCCTCGAAGCCGGTGACGGCGGTATCCATGCCTTTCTCAACGGTGCCCAAGGCGACTGCGCCGACCACGTCCTCACACATCCGGACGCAGCGCTGGCACTGGATGCAGCGGTTGACGTTCATGATGATGACCGGGCTGAGACGGATGTCCTCGGAGTGGAACACACGTTTGGCATCGCGGAACCGGCTTTCCCGGGGCCCGTATGCCATCACCATGTCCTGAAGCTCGCACTCGCCGCCCTTGTCGCAGATCGGGCAGTCGAGGGGGTGGTTGGCGAGCAGCATGTCGAGCATGGAAGAGCGCGTTTCGTCGATCAGCGGCGTGTTAGTCCGCACTACCATGCCGTCGGTGACCGCGGCGGCGCAGGAAGGCTGCAGCCGCCGCTGCCCTTCGATCTCTACCAGGCACATGCGGCAGGAGGCCAGCGCCGGCAGCCGCTTCAGATAGCAGAAGGTCGGGATTTCGATGCCCAAACGCTCGGCGGCCTGCAGCACCGTAGAGCCTGCCTCCACTTCCAGCGTTTGTTCATCGATCGTGACGCTAACCATGACTTCTTGCGGCCTTCTCCCTGCGCGCTCCTTAGTGAAACGAGCACCTGCCCTCCTCGATATGGGCGACGAATTCATGCTCGAAATGCGCCAGTGCCGCCCGCAGCCCCATAGCCGCGCCGTCGCCAAGAGCGCAGAACGTGTTGCCGAAAATGCCCTTGCAGAGCGCCTCCAGCTGTTCCAGATCGTCCGGCACGCCCTGTCCCGCCTCGACCCGACGCAGCACTTTCACAACCCAGTTGAGCCCTTCGCGGCACGGCGTGCACTTGCCGCAGGACTCGTGGTGGAAGAACTCGATGATCCGGGTGGCGACCTTGACCATGCAGGTCGAGTCGTCGATCACGATCACCCCGGCCGAGCCAAGCATCGAGCCGACCGCAGCCAGCGAGTCGAAGTCCATCCCGACATCCAGCCCGCGCTCCGGGATCAGCGGCGCCGAGACCCCGCCGGGGATCACCGCCTTGATCCTGCGCCCCGGCGGCGGCCCGCCCGCGCGGTCCTCGACCAGTTCACGCAGCGATATGCCCATCGGCAGTTCGTAAAGGCCCGGTTTCCGCACGTGCCCGCTGAGGCAATAAAGCTTCGGACCGGGGCTCTTGTCAGGGCCGATGCCGCGAAACCAGTCCGGCCCCCGCGCCACAATATGCGGCACGCAGACCAGAGTCTCGACATTGTTGATCACGGTCGGGCTGGCGTAGAGCCCCGCGACCGCCGGAAATGGCGGTTTCAGACGGGGCTGCGCCCGCTTGCCTTCGAGCGAGTCGAGCATCGCCGTCTCCTCGCCGCAGATATATGCCCCGGCGCCGCAATGGATGTGCACGACGAAATTGAAATCCAAGCCCAGAATCCGTGTTCCCAGATAACCCTTCGCATGGGCCTCGGCGATCGCCTGCTCCAGCCGGTGGATCGCCAGCACGTATTCCCCGCGGATGTAGACATAGGCGGTTTCCGCCCCGATCGCGTAGGCGCTGATCGCCATGCCCTCGATTAGCTGGTGCGGATCACGCTCCATGATGATCCGGTCCTTGAACGTGCCGGGCTCGCCCTCATCGGCGTTGCAGCACAGGTATTTCGGCTTGTCGGCCCGTTTCGGCACGAAGCTCCATTTCAACCCGGTCGGGAATCCGGCGCCGCCGCGACCGCGCAGGTTCGATTGCTTGACGAGGTCGATGATCTCGTCGGGCGTGTGCTCGCGCAGCGCCTTCGCCAGCGCCTGGTAGCCGCCGCCCGCCTCATAGCTCGAAAGCAGATGGCCATCCGGCACGTCCATGTTTCTGAGAAGGACCGGTTCGAACATGGCGGCTATTCACCCGGCGGTCCTGCGGCGGCGAGTTCGGCGCCAGTCGCTTGCCCTGCCGCCGCGCGCAGCCTGTCCAAGAGCGCGTCGATCCGCGCAATGTCGAGGTCGCCGTGATAGTCGTCGCCGACCTGCATCACCGGGGCCATCTCGCAAGCGCCGAGGCATTCGACGGTCGAAAGCGTGAACAGCCCGTCCGGGGTCGTGCCGCCCTTTTCGATCCCCAGCACAGTCTCCAGATGCCTCAGCAGGTCCTCGGATCGGCGCAGCATGCAGGAGAGGTTGTCGCAGAGTTGCAGGTGGAACAGACCCACCGGCTCGGTGTGGAAAAGGGTGTAGAAGGTCGCCAATTCGTAGACCCAGACCCGCTCGACACCGAGGATGTCGGAGACCTCTTCCAACACCGGGCCGGGCAGGTGGCCATGTTCCTTCTGCGCGATCAGAAGCGCGGGCATGATCGCCGAGCGCTGGTCGGGATACCGCGCCGCCGCCGCCTCGATCTGTTCACGCATGTTCATCGCGTCCAAAATCTCCTGCTACTTGTCCACCTCGGCCATCACAGGGTCGAGGCTGCCCAGCACGGCGATCATGTCCGCCAGGTAGCGGGCATTGCCGACCCCGAACAGTCCCTGAAGGTTGACGAATGACGGTGCCCGCACTTTCATCCGGAACGGTTTTTGCGACCCGTCGCTGATGATGTAGAACCCGAGCTCGCCCTTTGGCGCCTCGATCGCCGAATAGACCTCGCCCTTCGGTACCTTGAAGCCATAGGCCGAGAGGTCGAAATGCTGGATCAGCGCCTCCATCGAGCAGTGTACTTTGTCCTTGTTCACCGGGAAAGCGATTGTCGGCATATCGATCTGGAACGGCCCCTCGGGCATCTGGTCGAGGCATTGTTCGATGATCCGGACGCTCTCGCGCATCTCCTCGACGCGGCATCGCCAGCGCGCGTAGCAATCACCCTCATCGCGGGTAATGACGTTGAAAGCCAACCGGTCGTAGATCTCATAGGGCTCGTCGCGGCGGATGTCCCAGTCGACGCCCGAGGCCCGCAGGTTCGGGCCGCTCAGGCCAAGATCGATGCCGTCCTCGGCGGAGATCACGCCGATCCCCTGCGTGCGCTTCAGGAACACCCGGTTGTTCTCGACCAGCCGTTCATAGTCGCGGATCCGGTTCGGGAAGATGTCGCAGAACTCCCTGATCTTGGGGAAGAATCCGTCAGGCAGATCCTCGCGCACGCCGCCGACCCTGCAGAAAGAGGTGTGCATACGCGCCCCGCTGATCATCTCCAACAGGTCCATGATCATTTCACGCTCGCGCATGGCGTAAACCAACGCGGTCATGGCGCCCAGGTCCATCGGCAACGCGCCGGTGATCAGGAGGTGACCGGAGATCCGCGCGAGTTCGGCCATCAGCACGCGGATATATTGCGCGCGGATCGGCGCTTCGATGCCCAGGAGCTTCTCCACCGCTAGCGCGAAAGCGAGGTTGTTCGAGGGCGGGCAGAGGTAGTCGAGCCGGTCGGTTAGCGGAAAAATCTGGGTGTAAGTGAAGCTCTCGGCCAGCTTTTCGGTGCCGCGGTGGAGGTAGCCGATGTGTGGGTCCACGCGCGCGACATACTCGCCGTCCAGCTCAAGGACGAGCCGCAGCACCCCATGCGTGCTGGGATGCTGCGGGCCGAGGTTGAGAAGCACCTCCTTTGTGTCGAGCGCTTCACCTGCCTGCCTGCTCAGTTCCGTGACTTCGGTCATCTCACTTCCCGGCGTCGAACGGCCTCCCTTATGGAATGTCCTTGGTGGCGAGATCGGGCTGCGTCGGCGGCGGGCCTTCCGCGCCAAACGGGTTCAGCGTGTCCTTGTAGCCCCGGAGCGGAAAGTCCTTGCGCTGCGGAAAGCCCTCGAAGCCTTCCCACATGTAGATCCGGCGCAGGTCGGGATGGCCCTCGAACCGGATGCCATACATATCCCAGGCCTCGCGCTCGTGCCAGTTGGCGGTCCGCCAGACCCCCGTCACCGACGGGACCCGCGGCGGATCGCCGAGGCGGCATTTGATCCGAACGCGCCATTTGTTCGGCAGCGAATAGAGGTGGTACACCGCCTCGTAGCGCAGCGTTTCGGGATAATGGTCGACCCCGCAGATGTCGGACAGGAAATCGAACCGCAGCGTCGGATGGCCCTTCAGGAATTGGCAAAGCTCGACGATCATGTCAGGCGGTGAGGCGAAAGCGTGAACCCCATGCGAGAAGCCAAGCTCCTCGATTTCCCCCCCGAAACGTTCCGCGATCAGGGTGCGGATGAGGGACGTCTCCACGCTCATGAGGCTGCAACCCGATCCAGAGGCGTCCCGGCCAGCGCGCGGGACCTCTTGATCTTCTCTTGGAGCAGAAGGATGCCATGCATCAGTGCCTCGGGCCGCGGCGGGCAGCCGGGCACATGCACGTCCACCGGCACGAAAGTCTCCGCCCCCTGCACCACGGCGTAAGTGTTGTAGACCCCGCCCGAGATCGCGCAGGTGCCCATGGCGATGACCCAGCGTGGCTCCGGCATCTGGTCGAAGAGCCGGCGCACGACCGGAGCGAACTTCCGCGTCACCGTGCCGGCGATGATCATCACGTCGGACTGGCGCGGCGAAGGCCGAAACACCACGCCGAAGCGGTCGAGGTCGTAGCGGGCGCAGCCGGCCGAAATCATCTCGATGGCGCAGCAGGCAATCCCGAAGGTCTCGGGCCAGAGCGCCGACCGCCGGCTCCAGCTGATGACGCTGTCGGCGGTGGTGAACAGCACGCTGTCGCGGATCGTTTCGCCTACTCCTCCCATTCCAGCGCTCCTTTCAGCCAGGCGTAGGCGAAGCCCACGATAAGCAGCAGCATGAAGACAAACATCTCGACATAGCCGACGAGCCCGATCTCCTTCAGCACGACCGCCCAGGGAAACAGGAACATCGCCTCGACGTCGAACACCACCAGCAGGATTGCGAGGATGAAGAACTGCACCCTGAAGCGGCCCCCGGCGGCCTCGCCGGCCGGGTCCATACCGCACTCATAGGGCATGTTCTTCGCGGGATAGGGGTTGGACGGGCGCAGGAGCGAGGAGACGAACAGCGTCGCCACGGCCACCAGCACAATTCCGGCGACCATGAAGAGAACCGGCAGGAATTCCATTCCAGTCATGTCGCGCTGCCCCGGTCACCCACCGAGGGCTTGCTCAAGCTGCGACCGACCAATCTTCTGGCCGGCGGTGCGGCCCTCGTGCAGCGACTAGGGCATCCTTTCGTAGCGCCAAGACTATTCGGTTGGCCGGTTCATTGCAAATCCAATCGTAGTCAACCGCCGAACACGGAACTCTGGGCAAGCCTCAGAAACCACGCCGGAAACAGTCCGATGCCGATGGTGCCGGCGGCGGTCAAGGCGAGCGTGGCGCGGACGGACGGCGTCAGGGCAGGCTCGAACGCGCGCTCCGGCTCGCGCATGTAGATCACCATGACGATGCGGATGTAGAAGTAGGCGGCGACGGCGCTCAGCAGCACCGCGATCACCGCCAGCGTGACGAAACCCCGCTCGACGAGCGCGACCAGCACGTAGAACTTGGCGAAGAACCCGGCTGTCGGCGGAATGCCGGCGAGCGAGAACAGGTAGAGCAGCATCAGAAGCGCCAACCCGCGATGCGATTTGGCGAAGCCGGCGTAGTCCTCGATGACCTCGCCGGAGAAATCGCCATTCCGCATCATGATGACGATGCCGAAGATACCGAGATTCATGAAGGCGTAGATCAGCAGGTAGAGCATCACGCCGGCAATCCCGTCGGCGCCACCCGCCACCACGCCGAAGAGCGCGAAGCCCGCATGGGCGATGCTGGAATAGGCGAGCAGGCGCTTGAAATTGTCCTGCACCAGCGCCACGAAGCTGCCGAGCGCCATCGTCACCACCGCGATCACCGCGACGATGATCCAGGCGTCGGAAGCGGCGACCAGCGGGTTGAGGAACACGCGCAGGATCACCGCGAACCCCGCCGCCTTGGGGCCCACTGACATGAAGGCGGTGATCGTCGTCGGGGCGCCTTCATAGACGTCCGGCACCCACATGTGGAACGGCACGGCGCCGACCTTGAAGACCAGCCCCGCGACGATGAAGACCACCGCCAGAAGCAATCCGGGATCGAGCGGGTCGCCGGTCACCGCCGCTGCCATCCCGTCCAGCTGCGTCGTGCCGGTGATCCCGTAGATCAGCGAGACGCCGTAGAGGAAGATTCCCGTCGAGACCCCGCCGAGAACCACGTATTTCAGCGCCGCCTCGTTCGACCGCCGCTCCTTCCTGAGGAAGCCGGTGAGCACATAGGTGGAGAGCGACATCAACTCGAGGCCGACATAGACCGACAGAAGATCGGTTGCCGAGGCCATGATCATCATGCCGGAAAGCGCAAAGAGCAGCAGGACATAGTATTCGCTCAACGCGATCCGCTCGATCTCGGCATATTTTCGCGACAGGAGGAACGTCAGGATGGTCGAAAGGTAGAACACCATCTTGAAGAAAACCGCGAAGCGGTCGGCGATAAACATGCCCGAATAGGCCGACCGCACCTCGCCCGCCAGTAACAGTGTCGCCAGGGCCGCAACCAGGACGGTTGCAGCGGAAGCCCAGACGAGGAAATGCCCCCGCCCCTTTGGCAGAATCTGACCCAGGATCAGGAGGATGCAGGCGCCGGTGACCACGACGATCTCGGGCAGGCTCGCAAGGATCGACTGGTAGAGCGCGGCGTCGGTCACGGGTTGCCCCCCCTGCCGTGCACCTGCGCGAGCAGATGCTTCGCCGATGCGTCGATGATGTCGAGAAAGGGTTTCGGATAGAGCCCGACCCAGAGCACGAAGGCGGCCAGTGGCACGATCGCCACCAGTTCGCGGGCGTTCACGTCGCGTATCTTGAACCGCGCGCCGACGCTGGCCGGACCGAGCGCGACTTTCCTATACATGCCAAGCAGGTAGGCCGCGCCCAGCAGAGCCCCCAGAACGGCGGCGGCGCCGACAGCCAGATTGGCCGCGAACGCGCCTGACAGCACCAGCAACTCGCCCACGAACGAATTCGTTCCCGGCAGCGCCATCGACGACAGGGTGAACAGCGCAAGAAACGCGGTATAGACCGGCGCCGCCTTCATCAGCCCGCCATAATCCGCGATGCTGCGGGTATGGGTCCGCTCGTAGATCAGGCCGACGAACAGGAACAACGCGCCCGTCGTTACGCCATGATTGAACATTTGCAGGATGCCGCCCTCGAGCCCGCGGAGGTTCAACGTGAAAATCCCCAGCGTCACGAAGCCCATGTGGCTGATGCTGGAATAGGCCACCAGCTTCTTGAGGTCATCCTGCGCCAAGGCAAGTAACCCGCCATAGACGATCGCAAGCGCCGAAAGGGCCAGCATCAGCGTCGAATAGTGCACCGACGCCTCCGGCAGCATCGGCAGCGAGAACCGCAGGAACCCGTAGGCGCCCATCTTCAGGAGCACTCCGGCGAGGATGATGCTGCCCGCCGTCGGCGCTTGCACATGGGCGTCCGGCAGCCATGTATGGACCGGGACCATCGGCACCTTGACTGCGAAAGCGATCAGGAAAGCAAAGAACAGCCAGGACTGAACCCGGAACGGCAAATCCTGCGCCGTCAGGGCGAGGATGTCGAAGGTCTCGCCGCCGTGGAGATAGAGCACGATGACCCCGATCAGGAACAGAAGGCTGCCCGCCAGCGTGTAGAGGAAGAATTTGAACGCCGCATAGACCCGGCCGTCGCCGCCCCAGACGCCGATGATCACGTACATCGGGATCAGCATCGCCTCCCAGAAGACGTAGAACAGGAACAGGTCGAGCGCGCAGAAAACCCCCAGCATCAGCGCCTGCATGGTGAGCAGGCTGACCATGAACTCCTTCACCTTGCGGTCGATCGCCACCCACGAGGCGAGCACGCAGATCCAGCCCAACAGCGCGGTCAGGAACACAAAGAGCGCGCTGATTCCGTCGATGCCAAGCGCGTAAGTGATCCCGAGCGCGGGCACCCAGGGGCGCGTCTCGGTGAACTGCATCTCGTGGGTAGTGGTGTCAAAGCCGGCCAGCATGACGATGCAGAGAGCAAAGTCGAGGACGGTGACGCCCAGCGCCGTCCACCGCACCGCATCGTCGTTGCGGAGAAACATCAAAACCGCTGCCCCGGCGGCGGGCATGAACACGATGAGGCTAAGCAGCGGGAACGCCATCGCACCCTTACCGCCACACCACGGCGAAGACGGCGATGGCTGCGATCACACCGACGATCATCGCCAGCGCGTAATGGGTCACGACGCCGGTCTGCAACTGTCGCAGCGCGCCGCCACCGCGCAGGATCGAACGGGCGACGCCGTTGACGACGGCGTCCACACCGTTGAGATCGATCCGCAGTCCAGCCCGTGCGGTTCCGTGCAGGAAGGGCAGCACCGCGGTCTCGGAGATGTCGCTCACCGCCTGCTCGTAGCGCGCCAACGGTTTTTCGGCGAGCCACATGAAATGCCGCGCGCCTTTGCGGTAGAACCAGTCGGTGTCGAGGCTGATCGTGTTCTCGGGGTCGAGCGCCCTGAGGAACAGCACGAAGCCCAGTGCGGTGAACATCAGCACACCGAGGCTCTCGGTGACATGGACGCCGGTGTAGGGTTCGAAGTCGACCCGATAGGGCAGAAGCGAGTAGAGCGGCTGGGGGAAAACCCCGATCGCAATGCAGAGCACCGCCGCCATGCCCATCGCAACGAGCATGTTGCGGGGCGGCTCGCGCGCCTGAAGCCCCCGGTCGGTGCCGAAGAACATGTAGTAGGGCAGCTTCAGCCCGGTGTGCAGGAAGGTTCCCGACGACGCCATGGTGAGCGCTAACACCACCAGCGCGCGGTGGTCCTGCCCGGCGGCGGCGACCACCATCGACTTGGTGACGAAGCCCGAGAAGAACGGAAATGCCGAGATCGCGAAGGCGCCGACCATGTAGAGCGCCACGGTCAGCGGCATGGTCCTGTAGAGCCCGCCGAGCTCGGTGAGCTTGCGCCGCCCGGTGACGTAGATCACCGCCCCCGCGCCCATGAACAGGAGCGCCTTGTAGAGGATATGCGCGAAGGCATGGCTGGAAGCCCCGTTAACCGCCATCTCGGTACCGATGCCGACGCCCGCCACCATGTAGCCCACCTGGCTGACGATGTGATAGGCCAGGAGCCGCCGGCAGTCGTTCTCCAGCACCGCGTAGATGACGCCGTAAAGCGCCATGATGGTGCCGAGCCAGATCAGAAGTTCGGTCCCCGGAAACGCCCGCGCCAGCACGTAGACGGCGGTCTTGGTGGTGAAGGCGCTCATGAACACCGCCCCGGTGACGGTCGCCTCCGGGTAGGCGTCAGTCAGCCAGGCGTTGAGCGGCGGCACCGCGGCGTTGAGCATAAACCCGGCAAGGATCAGGTAGGCGGCGACGTCCATCCCCCCCTCGATCGGGCCGAAGAGGAAAGAGCCGGTGGCGAGCCCGTGGAGAATGACGCCGCCGAGCAGGGCGACGCCGCCAGTGATATGGACCATGAGGTAGCGGAACGCGGCGCGGATCGCCTGCTCGCCTCCCTGGGCGAAAACCAGATAGGCAGAGGCAAACGCCATGGCTTCCCAGAACAAGAACAGGGTCAGGTAGTCGCCAGCAAACACCACGCCGAGCGCGCTGCCAGCATAGACGAACGCCGCCACATGCTCTCCGGCGCCCGTCAGGTGCAGCGCATAGACCATGCCGATCAGCGCCATGATGGTGAAAACGGTGGCGAAGACGATGCTCAGCTTGTCGACCTTCGCAATCAGGATTTCCTGCCCGATGAACTCCGCCACGCCATAGCTGCCCGGCTGCGCGGTGAGCACGGCGAGGATCGCCAGCGCCGGGATCAGCAGCAGATAGGCCTTGCGGATTGATCCTTTCAGGAAAGGGATCGGCAGGGCGCCAAGAATGAACAGCAGGGCGGGATGGACGAAGTCAATCATAATAGTCCTCGCGCCGCATCAACCCGCCCCGATGGCCGAGGAACTTGGAGACGAAGATCAGCAGGACGCAGGACAAGAAGCCATAGACGGCCGACCAGCCCGGCAAGCGGTCCCACAGGTATTCAGCGTGTTCGCGGGGGACCAGAAAATCGGCGATGACGATCAGAACGAGCGCCAGATAAAACAGCCGGCGGCGTTGCTCCGCGTATCTCGCCTCACCAAAGAAATCGACGACACGCCTGATCATCTGACCACTCCTTCCGCCAGGGTGAGAAAATAGCCGGGGAAAATACCCATCGACACCGACAGGATCGCGGTCGCGACCAGCGGGATCGTCACCATCGGAATTTCACGGACCGTCGCCGGACTTTCCTGTGTCTCCGTCCCGAAAAAAGCGACATAGCTGACCGGCAGGAAGTAGGCGGCGTTCAGGACCGAACTCACCAAGAGCACGACCAGGAACGCAATCTCCCCCGCCTCCACCGAGCCCAGCGCCAGATACCACTTGCTGACGAAGCCCGCGGTCGGCGGCACCCCGATCATGCTGAGCGAGGCCACGAAGAACGCCCCCATCGTCCAGGGCAGCCTGCGGCCGATGCCGGCCATGTCGCTGATGTTCCGCTTGCCAGACGCGCAATAGATCGATCCGGCGCAGAAGAAGAGCGTGATCTTGGAGAAGGCGTGCGCCGCGATGTGAATGATCCCGCCGACCATCGCGACCGGCGAGAGCAGAACCGCGCCCAGCACGATGTAGGAGAGCTGACTGACCGTCGAATAGGCGAGCCGAGCCTTCAGGTCGTCCCGCGTCAGGGCGTAGACCGACGCCATCAGGATCGTGAACGAAACCAGATAGGCCGTGGCTACGCCAAGGCCCAACTCCCCGACCAGCCCTGTGCCGAAGACATGGAAAACCACCCGCAGCACGCAGAACACGCCCATCTTGACCACGGCCACTGCATGCAGGAGCGCGCTGACCGGCGTTGGCGCCACCATCGCGGCAGGCAGCCAGGCGTGCATCGGCATCACCGCGGCCTTGGCGAAGCCGAACAGATAGCAGAAGTAGACCACGGTCAGCAGCGCCGGCGAGGCATCGACCCCGGCTAGCAGCCCGCCTGGCACGAAGTCGAGCGACCCCGCCAGATGGTAGGTCAGCGCCAGCGCTGCGAGCAGGACGCTCTTCGACGCGCCCATCAGATAGACGAGGTACTTCCGGCTGCCCGTCCATCCCTCTTCGTCCTCGTGGTGATAGACGAGCGGATAGGTGACGAGGCTGAGCACCTCGTAGAAGATCACCAGCGTGAACAGATTGGCGGCGAAGGCGCCTCCGACGGCCGCCGCGAGACTGGCGGCAAAGCAGGCGAAGAACCGGGTCTGCGCGTGCTCGTTCAAGTGGCGCATGTAGCCTATGGAATAGATCGCCGCCACGATCCACAAGAGCGACGAGACGGTGGCAAACACCATGCCGAGCGCATCGACCCGGAAAGCGAAGTCAATCCCCGGCAGAATCTCGAACAGGCGCAAATCGACCGTCCCGCCCGCCAGCACCGTGGGCGCCATCGAGGCGACAATTGCGAACATGGCGATCGCGGCCAACGGCGAGACGACATCGCGGAGTTTCTCGCGGTTGTTCAGAAGGAGAACGGCCAGGGCCGCCAGGCCCGCAACGCCGACGGCAAGCAGCGGCCGGATCGATATCACCGGTTCCAAGCCGCTATCCTTTCATCATGGTCACGTCGTCGACCTTGAGAGTGGACTTGTTCCTTACGAGGGCAACCAAGATGCCGAGGGCGACGGCAACCTCCGCCGCGGTGATTGCGATGACGAAGATCGCGAATATCTGCCCGCGGAAATCGTCGTCGTAATGCCCGAAAGCGATGAAATTGATGTTGACCGAGTTGAGCAGGAGCTCCAGCGACATCAGCACGACCAGGATATTGCGCCTGAGCAGTACGCCTGCTGCTCCGATCACGAACAGGACCACTCCGAGCAAAATATACCACGAGAGCGGAACCATCACCCCTGCTCCTTCCGCGCCAGCACGATGGCGCCGACCAGGGCGGCCAGCAGGATGACCGAGGCGGCTTCAAACGGCAGGAGATAGTCGGCGAAAAGTGTCGTGCTGAGTTGCCTGATCTGATCGCCGCCGCGCACAACGACGGGCTCCGTGACCGAAAAGCGGTCGCTCCAGAGCACCAGCACAAGCATCTCGACCCCAAGCAGGACGAGCAGCACCATGGCCGGCAGGTTGCCGCCCGGCACGAAGCGCTGCAACACCGCTTCGCGCACATCTATCATCATGATCACGAACAGGAACAGGACCATGATCGCGCCGACATAGACAAATATCTGGATGACCGCGAGCAACGGCGCCTCGAGCAAGACGAAGATTGCCGATATCTGCAGGAAACACGCCATCAGCGCCAATGCGCTGTGAACCGGATTCCGCGCCAGGACCACGGTCAGTGCCGTGATCACGGACGCCGCAGCGAACAGAAGAAAGAACGCCTGATCCATCGACGCCGACCCTCCGCCGCGATCTGTCGCTCGGCGCAAGACGGCCGGGTTTGAGATAGCTGCGCACTTCAGATGCGTCTACAAATTGTGCCCTAGTATCGAATTTTTCTCAAGATTGCATGGTTTGGCGCTACGTTATGCCCAAGTCTCAGCATCTGATATGGTGTGCGATCCCGCAGCCTGCCTATCCGTTATTCAGGCTGCCGAAGGAGGTTCGGCACGGGATCAGAAACCCTGAAAAAAGGACGTCGCGGCCAGACGGCGGGCCTTTGGCGAGCTTACCCCGCCCAGATGTAGTGAATAATCTCTTCGGCCTCGCGCTCGACCTCCTCGATGCGCTTCTTCACCACGTCGCCGATCGAGACGATGCCGTCGAGTTGGCCGTTCTTTACCACGGGCAGGTGGCGGAAGCGGCCTGTGGTCATGATCTCCATGACCTGGTTGATCGTGTGGTTCTCGGTGCAGAGGTTGACCTTGGCGGTCATTGCGTGACGGACACTCTGCTGCAGGGCCGCAGCCCCATACTTGTCCATGGCGCAGACGATGTCGCGCTCGGACACGATGCCGACCACCTTGCGATCATCATTGGTAACGACCAGTGCGCCGATCCTGTGTTCGGCGAGCCTGTTGATCGCCACGGCGAGCGTCTCGTTCGGGCCGATCGTCTCGACGGCTCGACCCTTGTCCTCGAGAATCGCTTTGACGTTCATGGCTTCCTCCAAGCGCTGCTACGCTCCAGCCCTCGACCCCGTCTCCCTCTCGGTGCATTTCTGCGCCATCGTGCGCCGCGCGCCTTCATATTTCAAGTCCGATTTGCGCGCTCAGGCACCAGTGCTTCCTGGCGGTAGGCCTTCATGATTGGCTCACACAAACCGCCGCCTGCTACAGGGGTCGCCTTGCCGTCGCCGATGCTCATCGATCAGCCGAGAGCGCCGAGCGCCAGACTCCTTCCTCGATGCCTACAACTTCGCAAAGCGACTAAAGACCCTCAGGGGCCATCCTTCGCATTGGTGCTGTCGCCGCAAATCAGCCGATGCTTGCCGAGCGTCCAGACATCGCCGGGGAGGGTGGTTGGCTGCTCCGGCGGGTCAGGCACGTCATCTGGATCGGTAAGGCCAGGTTTACCAATGTTGGTCAGGCGGCAATTTCCAAATCGTCGAAGCCGGTGAGGAACAGATCGAAGCCAAGCTCGCCCAGGTCGGCCAGTTCGAGACCCAGCAGTTCGGTGTCCCAGCCGGCATTGAGCGCCAGCTTGTTGTCGGCTATGACCAAGACTCTTTTCTGCGCCTCGCTCAGGCCAAGGAGTTCGATAACGGGTACTTGCTGCAAGCCGAGCTTTCTCGCTGCCAGGAGGCGGCCGTGGCCAGCTATGATACCGTTCGCGCCGTCGACCAGGACCGGGTTCGTCCAGCCGAATTCCCGGATCGAGGCGGCGATCTGCGCCACCTGGGCATCGGAGTGGGTGCGGGCGTTCTTCTCGTAAGGGATCAGAGCCGCGGCAGGACGGTACTCCACTGCGAGGCGAGGAGGAGCATTCCCGACGCCGCCGATTTGACCGACAGCAGGCGGAGAGATAGCAGCCCCATCCGCCACAGGCGCGAAAACGATAAGGGCTTCATCGCCGTGCTCCACCTGCATCGGAGTTCCTTTCCGTGCAGGCTCATCGGCCAAGTACGTCCGCCTGCTTCAAGTCCCGATTATAGCAGGGCCGCTATGTCTCTGTAATCTCTGCTGTTCTCGTGGGAGAACAATTGTTTGCGAAGAACTTCGATCGGCCCATGCAACGGGGAGTCCTGCGCCAGTCCCGCCGCTTCAAATTTATAAAGCCGCGGGCTTGTTTCGGATGGTTAAGGCCAGGAGCGCCTCCGAAAGTCGTTTCTTCGCCCGCTCGACCCCGTTCTCGTCGATTGCCTCGACATCGAGGAACAAGTCGAGGCCAGTCGCGTGCTCGCTGATGACCTGAGGGCGCTGGGCCAGTTCACCCAGGAGGCCCTCGACTTCGTAGGGGACGACCTCCCGGCTGATCCCCTTCATGGCAATCGGTGCTAACGGACGCGCCCGGACAAGGTCGCGGACGAGCGCGTAAGTCTCATAGCTGAGGCAGATGCCGCCGGGCTCGGCAATCGACTGCAGACGGGCCGCCAAGTTCGCTTCGGCTCCGATGATCGTGTAGTCCATCCGATCATCGGAACCGAAGTTCCCAACATTGCAATAGCCCGTGTTGATGCCCATGCGAACTCGGAAGGGCCGTTCAACTCCGCGGTCATGCCACACCCGGTTCAACTGCTCCAGCCGATGCTGCATGTCGACAGCCATGCGCAAGCAGGCTCTCGCGTCTTCCTCGACGCCTTGCGTCTCGGGGTCTCCGAAGAACACAAGAAGCGCGTCGCCGATGAACTTGTCGATGGTGCCGCCGTGTTTGAGCGCGATTGTCGACATCTCGGTGAAGTACTCGTTGAGGAGAAGCGTCAAGTCCTCCGGCTGGAGCCGTTCCACGATCGCGGTGAAATCCTTGACGTCGGAGAAAAAGATCGTGAGCTTCTTGCGCTCGGTCGCGATGGTGACGTCCTTCTGGCCGCTGAAGATGCTTTTGTAAATTTGAGGCGAAAGATATTTGGCGATCTTCAATGAAATCGCGGCCAGGAAGTCGTTTGCCTCGGAAAGCTCCTTGTTGATGCCCTGAACCAAGGCGGACTGCCGACGCTGCAGGAGAATGAACGTCAGGCCCGCCGCCGCCGCGAAGCCGAAATATAGGAGCAGATACTTGAAGGTGAGGACGTTCGCAGCGATAGGCTGATTGACTGATATCTCCTGGATCCCTCGGACATCCCCTACCTTCCAGTCCGTCTTGGGGCTGTCCGGGTGTGAGTTATGGCAGGTCACGCAGACTTGTCCCATTACAACAGGGGCCGCGGCGCGGACGTGCCGGTCAAACAGCGAACCCGAGACTTCGATGATCGGCTCCCTCGGGTTGGCGCGCAAAGCAAGGATCGCATTCCGCTCGAATACATCGAGCTGGTGGGGGTCTCGACCTTTGAAAGGTAGATCCGAGACGAACCGATATTTGACGGACCCATCGTGAGCGCTGATGCGCTTGCCGAGTTCGATCGAGAGGGTTGCTGGAATAGGGATCGCACCTGGAACGTCCCGGTAGTTGTGCGTCGCGGTCACGGCGTCGTCTGCTTGCAGCACGCGTCCCACAACGTCGCTGCCGTAGAATCCGCGCATTTCATCGATGATCCGGCTGATTTCGCTGGCTTGCGTGCGCAGCATCCGTTCCGATAGGTCTCGCAGGTCGAGCCAGGCTGCGACGGGCAGACCTATAAGGCCGATGACCACTGCCGCCACCAGGAGCGGTCCCATGGTTCGCTGCTGACGCGCAATCTGTTCACCCACTCCGGCCATTATCCAAGCGCCCGGCAGTCATTAGCATCTGAATTATAGCTCATTCCCGGCACGGTACCTAGCGCCAGTCTTGGCTCGATGAAAACACGTCAGTCCTGCAACGACGGATCGACCTTGAGCGGTTGTTGCTAAGCCCCACCGTCACAGCGGATTTCGCATTCTGGCGCTAGACGGGCCGTGAATCAGTGAAGGGGAAGTCGCAAAGTCGGTTGTGGCCCGGAATGCGCTCCGGCAAGGTTGAGACTTCTGCGGCCGGAGAGCGCGCCGGAAAAGAAAGTGTCCCGCGAAGCGTATCCTTCGGCGCCCGGCCAACTGCGGACTGTGACGAATGCCGGGGTGACACCCAACACAGTTTATGACGCAGTAGAACTAATTTGGAGCATCGCTCGAAAAAGAGGTCACCGGTTTTTCGAACAAAGCGATGCGCAAACAAGAAGTCACAGCGGTGCGCTCGATCTCTTTTTCACGCGCACCGCTGAAGGCGCCGGATCAGATCACGAAAAAATCGTCGGCCAGCAGCGTCGGCCTGTTCGTCAGCGTCGCGAGCTGTGTCACGCCGCCTGCGACGTTTCCGTTGGAATCGTAAAACAACGCACCTGTAACGTTGTCATAGACGATGTGGTCGTCGGCGTCGTGCGCGCCAGTCCCAGCGAAGAAGTACCTTGGCTCGAGGGCTCCGGTGGTGGCTCCAAGCCCCTGCATTACCGAATTCTGGAGCCTGAATGCATCGGCCGTATGGTTGAAATCCGTGATGATGTCGCGGTTGGCCACTGAGAGCGGCGCGCTGAAAACGAAGAAATCGTTGCCGGCGCCACCAGTAAGCCAGTCAATGCCCAGGCCGCCCGTTAGTGCATCGTTGCCACCCTGCCCAAGCACGGTGTCATTGCCTCGGCCGCCGTCTAGTTTGTTGTCGCTGTCGTTGCCGTCGACCACGTTGTCGAGGGAATTCCCCGTGGCTCCGACGTTGGCGTTTCCGGTCAGACGCAGATTTTCTACCAGCCTGCGATCGACCGCCAGTGAGTACGTGACCAAGCTGAAAATCTGGTCGAGGCCCGCTTCGTCGATGACGGTGTCCAGTACATTGTCCACATAATAGGTATCGTTGCCGGCACCGCCATTCATCAGGTCGGCCCCGGTCCCGCCATCGAGAAGGTCGGCGCCATCATAGCCCGCTAACCGGTCGCTACCCGCCCCGCCCCTTATGGTGTCGTTGCCGGCAAGGCCGTCCAGCGTGTTGTTCCCATTGTTCCCGGTCAGCTCATTGTCGGAAGAATTGCCGCGACCATTGATAGCGCCAAGGCCGATGAGAGTCAGATTTTCGACATAGCGTGGCAGTGAATAGGTGCTCGAGCTGAACACCCAATCGTTGCCCGCCGCATCGCCCTCGACCAGGCGGTCGAGCGCATTGTCGACATAGTAGGTATCGTCGCCCGCGCCGCCCTCCATGCTGTCGATACCGACCCCGCCGTCGAGCAGGTTGCTGCCGTCGTTGCCGACCAGCCTGTTGTCGAGTTCGTTACCCATCGCGTCGATGTCGGCAACGCCGGTGAGCGTGAGCTGCTCTATTTGCTGGCCGGACAGCGAATACGTCATCGAGGTGATGACCAGATCGATGCCGGCGCCGTGAGCCTCAATGACTACGTCGAATGCGTTGTCGACGCGGTAGGTATCGTTGCCGAAACCGCCGGACATTTTGTCAGCACCAGCTCCGCCGTCCAGAACGTCATCAAAGCTGCCGCCGTTCAGGATATCCGCCGCATCCGTCCCGGTCGGGTGCTGCTCCATCACGTCCGGCGCAGCATAGGCGCGGACGTAGTCGACGACCATGTCGTACGTGCCGGAAGCCTGCTCGGAGGAATACATGCTTAACGTGACCAGCATATAGAGCGGCGTGCGGAAAAAGTCGCTCATTGGAAAGCGGCTCAGCTCTTTGCCGTCATAATATGTGGTGATCCAGTCGGTCGTTATCCTCGCGCCGTACGTGTGAAACGCTCCGTCGAACAGCGAACCGTCGAGGCCCGTATAGTTGCTTTCCCAAGCGTGGCTTTCCTTATTGCTCAAGTGCACCGCCTGGTGATGACCATCGGGATCGCCGCCATACGCTTCAACGATGTCGACCTCGACGCGTGGCACAGTCTGATCGGGCGACAGCATCCAGAAAGCCGGCCAGGCTCCCGCCCCGCCGTGAAAGGCGGCGCGCATCTCGAAGTACCCGTACTCTTGCGCGAAACCCTCGCCGGCGCTGTTAACCGTTTGCATCGTTCCCGACTGCCAGGCGCCGTCCACCTGCTTCATGGTTATCGTCAGCTGCCCGTCAGAGACGGAAAACGGGTTGGTTTCTCCGACCGGCGGCATGTACTTTGCGGCCCCAGCGGGGGCGTGAACAGGCGCGAACCACTTGCCGGTGCCGTTGTTCGGCACGACATCAAGCGTATTGAACTCGTCGGAAAAGGAGAGCTTGAAACCGGAGAGGTTCAGCTCCGATCCTTTGTACTGTTCAGTCCAATCGCCAGGAAGGGCAATCGCAGCCATTGATGGGCTCCTCGTTCGCGCAACATTTTCGCGGTGACCCCACCAAGATCTAATCGTGCATTTGTTAACGGAACGGTAATGGACACCGATTCCGCCGCAAATGGGGTCAGTGCGGTTATCCCCAACGCTTCACGAGATTTGGGAGAAGTCGCAAATCGGTTGACGTAGCCGGCACACGATACTGCGCGCGTCGTGTTAAGACAGGAGAAAGAATATGAAGCGAATCCTTTTGGCCTCGGCCGTGTTGGCGCTTTCCGCCGGGCTTTCCTTTGCCCAGACGACGAGCGGAACTTCGGGCGGAACCTCCATGACCACAACCACGACCACGCCTAGCACCGATCAGGGGACTGACACCACCACCACCAGCGGCACGAACCCGAACTCGGCCAAGGATTGCGCGCCTGGTCAGCAGGACACGGACGCCAAGACCGCCGCCCCCGGGCGAATGAAGAAGACCACCGAAGATTGCTGATTGGCAACGCCATACAAGGGGAAGCAGGGCAACGAGTTCAGGTTAACGACGGCGTGTAATTTGTGGCCCGCCGCAGGTTAGCGTGATTCAAAGAGGCTTC
>NZ_JBVVQC010000020.1:0-109715 GCF_055811515.1 Mesorhizobium sp. WSM4841 | reverse complement strand
TCTTGGGATCCGTTTAACCCGGCTCAATCCGATCGCCGCTTCAGGATCATTCTTTCCGATTTCGCCACACTCGTGTTCTTTGAAAAGGTCGTGGAGCGTGTTGCACGCGAAGCACCCGCCGTCAGCTTCGAATTGCGGCCGCTCGACGATGACCCCGATGAGCTTCTCCGGCGCGGTGACGTCGATTTTGTGATTCTTCCGGAATTTTTCATGTCGAGCGCCCATCCAAGAGCGGCGCTGTTCGACGAGACATTCGTTTGCGTGGGCTGCCCCACGAACAAGCAGTTGCCACGGCAGCTTACATTCGAGAGATACGTGTCGATGAAGCACATTGCGTTCAGGGTCGGCGGTGCGCAGATGCCATCCATCGAGGAACAGTTTTTGCTTGAGCATGGTCTCAAGAGACGTGTCGAGATCGTCGTGCAGGCCTTTAGCATGATCCCGCCGATGGTCTCAGGCACAGCTCGTATAGCGACAATGCCCTTCCGGCTGGTTCAGCATTTCAAAAAAACCTTTCCCCTGCGGATCATCGAACTTCCGCGGCCACTACCCACGTTCACCGAGGCCGTTCAATGGCCCACCCTTCACAACAGTGATCCGGCAAGCATCTGGATGCGGCAGATAATGTTGCAGGAGGCATCTCGCATGTGAAGTCGCGGGTTTACTCAGCGCCTCATACGGGTGCGAACCGGCGTGCAAAATTGGGTCTGACTCAAATTCGATGATTTTGCATGACGGCGTGCCACGTGTTTCCCCACGCTGACAGCCGGCAACACCAAAAACATGAAGTGGAAGAAGTACTTTTACCGCAAGCTGTGCGAGGCTGAAGGTTTTCGCCATGCACTGCATCGAATTGCGGGGATCCTGAGCGTGAGATAACTCGTCGCGTCATCCTGCCGACTTCCGGTAAGCCGCCTTACCAAGGGCAGGCGGCGCTTGGGATTCCGCCGCTGGAAAATCCGCCGCGCGGGTCTGTCGACGTTAAATCGCGGCTGGATCACAGTTGGTGAATACAACTTCGACATCGCCGAACGATCCTACTATTTCGGGCCGAATCAAAAGCCGCGGGGCATGTTCGGCCCCGAGCTTCATGTAAGAGATCAGGCGCGCGATCCGCCCGATGCTCGCCGCAAGACAAAGCTGCATAGACCGCACGCTCTGACGGTTAGCAGCGGCCGTGTGGCAACGTAGCGTGTTCTCGCCTGTTGGAGGATCTTTCAGAATTCAGGTGGTTATACCCACACTGCAGCGACATTGTCGCCATGCCAGAGCGGTCGACGGCGAGGCGGTCCGGTTCGGTCCCGCACTCTTAGGTTCTCTCGTCGGCACCATCATTCGAAACGCCCCCGCCGGTCGAAATCGACCGGACAACAACGTCCGATCACCCGGAGACGAGGCCTGCAACCGCCAAAAATCGTGTCAGGTGGTCTGGGGTTCGCGCTTCGGGCCGAGCAAGAACACTGTCAGGGCGGCGAGGAACGAGGCAACGGCGCTGTAGGCAAGGGCACTGGCGACGCCGGCATTGTCCATCAGTAGTCCGCCGAAAATCGCGCCCGCTGCGATGGCTACCTGGAAAGTTGCGGCCATCAGCCCACCGGCGCTTTCGGCCTGCTCGGGAGCGGCGTGCAGCACCATCCATGTCTGCAGTCCCACCGGCACCGCGCCGAAGGCAAAGCCCCATACGGTAACCGCAATCGCCGTGGCCCAAGCCGATGCTCCCAGCGTCAGCAGCGAGACAGTGGCCATCGCTATGAGCAGGGGCGGCAGCGCCGCGGCTGCCTTGAGGCTGTGCTCGGCCAGGAATGCGCCGGCCAAATTGCCGAAGAAGCCGCCGATGCCAAAGGCGAGCAACACGAGCGAGATCGTCTCGATATCAAGCGCGGGAAACTTCTCAAGGAAGACGCGGATATAGGTGAAGCCGGCGAAGTGCCCGGAAGCGACCAGCAGGACGACCAAGATCGCGACTTTGATCATCGGATTCTTGGCCACATCCAGCAGACTGCGGAAGCTGGTCACTCCAATCGGAGGCAGCCTCGGAATGGTTATGAGTTGCACTACCAGCGTAACGGCGCCGACGACTGCAGCGATCATGAAGGCGGTTCGCCATCCCCAGATGTCGCCGACATAGGCGCCGATTGGAGCCGCGCAAACGGTAGCGCAGGTAACGCCGGTGAGGATGATCGACATGGCGCGCCGCAGGAGGTGACTTGGAACGAGCCGCATCGCCAGCGCTGCCGAAATCGACCAGAACCCTCCGAGCGCTATGCCTAGCACGACGCGGGCGGCCAGGAGAACCGGCAGCGACCCCGCGACGGCCGATAGAACGTTCGACAGGATCAGCAGCAGCGTCATCGCCCATATGACGATCCTGCGGTCCAGGGGCTTTGTAATGATGGCCATCGTCGGCGCCGAGATCGCCCCCACAATGGCGGTCGTTGTCAGCGCCTGTCCAACTGCACCCTCGGTGATAGAGAGGTCATGCGCGAGCGGCGTCAGCACGCTGGCAGGCAGAAACTCTGCCGTCACAAGCCCGAAGGTGCCTAAGGCAAGCGAAATGACCGCACCCCATGCGGGACCAGACCGTTGATCTGGCTGTTCTGGGTCATGCAGAACTCCGTCCATGAAGCCTGTCGCGGATTCGGTCATCAACAGGTCTCCAGTTTGGATGTGCTGCAAACTCGGGTGGCTGCGTTTGACCCGCATTAACGCCAGAAGCGCCAGTCCCCGCGGCATTGCACGGACGAGAGGATGTTCATCGCTTCGCGACATTTTGTGACGGTGGGGTGCGCAAATCGACGGCCCTTTCCTTGGGCCGGACGACGATGTCATCATCGGAAAGCACGTCATCTTGCGCGTCGTCGGCGATTATCGCCTTGATCCGATGGCGGACAGCTTCGGGGGACCGCGCGTCGCCACCTTGGGAAGACGCGCTCGCGACGGTGAAAAAATACCTCAGTTCGAACACTTCGCGCGGGGTCAGCATGTATTTGTTCGACGTCACCCGGCTTACCGTCGCCTGATGCACGTTGATCGCGTCGGCGACAGTCCTGAGACCGAGAGGCCGCACTTGGTCGACGCCGTGTTCCAAAAAGGCATCCTCCTGGCGGAGGCGGGTAAGCGACAATTGGGCGAGCGCCACGGCTCCGTCAGTCTCGAACCAGCCATCGCAAATCAGATACCGGAGCAGGGACGTCTGGAGGGGACGTTCGGCGCAAATGTGCACGGTCTCCTTGGGCGCTTGTGTGGAACTTCGCGTTTTTGCCATGGTTCTGTTCATAGCTTTCTACGTGCTTTGATGGGCTCTAACGGATAACAGCAAGCGCTATGCCATTTCACTTGGGGGCACCGAATCGGACTATCTTTTGCCGAAGCCCTGTCGGCTTGAGCAGTGGCGCCGTGCCTTGACCGACACCGCGCGCGCCGCACAATCGCTTGGTCACCCGGACCGAGCAAAGGTGCTGTACTGTCGGAGTAGTCAGAACTTCCGCACCGGCTAGGGAAGACGAAAACCGTTCCCGACGGGCCGAGCCGATGCATTGCCGCACGCCGGCGGGCACTCCATCGACCGCGTAAGGCTTTGTCTCTAGCGTGTAATTGCGTGCGCAGGCTGGCAACTTGCGAAGACGCGGCCGTCGCGCCTCTACGGTCGCGCTGTTGCTTCTCCCCCTGTCTAGGAAGGCCTTTGACACCTTCGAGCTCTTCAGCACGGCGCGCGCCGGTCTCCACGCGGTGAGGATCGAGTTCGGCTGGGCGTCACGGTGTTTGCATGATCGAGATTCCTTGATTTGCTCCCTCGTGCGCGCCTATCCGAAAACATTGTTGTGTCCCGAAGGCCGGACAAGAATGTCGCAAGCGCGACCAAAAGATCGCCACGGCGCGGGGGCAATTGCGACCAGTGGCCTTCTTCGGAAATCGGGGGAGGAATACCCTTTCCTCGTCGACTTCGGACGTGGGCTCAGCTGTGCCCGCCGCGCCGCTAGGAACGACCTAGCCTTGGCGGATGGCGGCTGGCCGATCACCCGGGCATGTCCGCGTCGATCAAAGGAAAGCGTCTTGTCTCAGCCAGGCGGACCTTGCGAAGGCCATCGGTATCAATGTGGTTTAATTCCTCGATCACGCCGAGACGATCGGTTTCGCTCCACGGGAACCTGCTGGCGCGGATTTCGACCAAATTCCAACCGAAAACACACGAAACGCGGCGGCTTTCGACCGCCGATCAATGGGCCAAGGCCCGGTCGCTGTTTACCCCCGAATGAGTCCGCCATGCCGAGGCGGCTCGTCGATAGCCGCGGGTTGGCGCCTCTCCGGGGCGCGTTGGCTGCACGTTCTGCCCCCTTGGACCCCGCTTCCGGCAACATCCGGCCGCCAAAGCTCGCCCTTGTCAGTACTCGATTACCACGCCGAGATGCCTGCTGGGGCTCCCGGTGCACGGGCACATTTATCGATCCGGCACGGTTTTGAGCGTGCGGAACCCCCCGCACGCGTTCCGATCGCTTGTTGTGCTCACCCGATCACGCGACCTGTCCCCGCACGTCTTGAGGACCATTCCCCTGCGGCTGGCTCATTGACCTATGGGCGATTCCAGTCCGCCCGAAACCCTCGCCATCAGCTTTTTTCCCCGCCGCATGACGCGGCTTCCTCGCGCCGCTTCGCTTCAAAAAAGCTGCCCGCTCGGGTCCTTCGCTGCCGCTGCGGCCCTGCCGGGTTCGGGCGGTCCGGACGCGCCCATCACGGTCCGCCATCGCAGGGGAATGGTCCCCGGCGACAGCAAAAGGAGACAGGAAAATGACCGCGATCGGTTACGTCAACAAGCAGGAAAACGGCAGCTACAAAGGCCAGCTCAGGACGCTCAGCGTCCGCGCCGACATCGACATCATGCCCAATCGGAGCAAGTCCGCCGACAAACATCCCGACTTCCGGGTGCTGACGCAGGGCGTGGAGGTCGGCGCCGGCTGGATCCGAACCGGGGAGACTTCCGGCAACGACTATGTGAGCTTGTCCATCGCCGCACCGGAGTTCGGTCCGCGCAAGCTCTACGCCAATCTCGGCCGCGCCGCCGGCCAAGACGATCAAGACACCTACGCCGTCATCTGGAACCCGGCCGACTGACCGGCCGGCTCAAGCCCTCGCGCCGCAACTCGGCGCGGGGGTTTCCCGCCGACGCTTGCCCGAAGGGGCGGCGAAAACTCCCACCCGACTCTTCGCCCGTCCCCACGACGACCTCGCTCGCCGATCCTCGTGGTCGCTTGTCCGAAGCGAAACGAGGACCATCATGGACGACGAAAACGACCGCGCGGCCCGCGCCAAGAAGGGCAGTCCGTTTCTGAACACCGCGCAGGCTGCCTTCTATATCGGCCTGTCCCAGCGCACCCTGGAAAAGATGCGGCTGACCGGCGGCGGCCCGAAATACCGCAAGCACGGCCGCTATGTCCGCTACCACATCGACGAACTCGACGACTGGTCGAAAGGCCGCCCGGAACCTGGCTCCGACGATGACAAGGGCGGTTCCGGCTCAGCCGACGAGGGAGCCCGCTCATGAGCCGGCGGCCTTCCATCCATCTGATCGGCAGCCGTTTGCGGCGCGTTCGGGCGCGCAAGGCAATCGCCATCGCCGCGATTGGCCTGAGCCTGACAGGCTTCACGGCGCTCCCAAAGCCGTCTCCCTTGCTGGTCTGGAACGCCTCGGCCAGCGCGCCGGTCGGTCTCTATCGCGTTGGGTCTGGCACGCCTGCGCGCGGCGATCTTGTGCTCGCCCGCCCGCCTGGCTTCGTTGCCTATCTCGCCGACCAACGCGGCTATCTGCCTCGCAATATACCGCTGGTGAAGCGTCTCGCCGCGCTGCCGGACGAGCATGTCTGCGCCTTTAGTAATGCCATCATCATCGGCGGCGAGATCGTCGCCCGTCGGCTCAAAATCGACACGCAAGGCCGTCCGCTGCCCTGGTGGAACGGCTGCCGAGCGCTCGCCCATAACGAGGTTTTCCTGCTCGGCAACGAGAAAAATCACTCCTTCGACAGTCGCTATTTCGGGCCGGTGCCGGCCGAAAACATCATCGGAAGGCTGGTGCCGCTATGGACCGAGTGACCCTCCTGATGCTCGGCATGATCGCCGTCGCGCCATGCGCCTGTTCCGCCTCGACCGGCGCTGAGCCAGCCGCCATCTCCCAAAGTCCGCAGCTGCAACGATGGCAGCACTTCGTATCGGAAGCAAGCGCACGCTTCCACATTCCCCAGGCCTGGATTTGCGCCGTCATCGATGCCGAAAGCCGCGGCAAGGCCGTCCTCGATGGCCGTCCCATCACCTCCCGCGCCGGCGCCATGGGCCTTATGCAGGTGATGCCCGGCACCTATCAGGAGATGCGCGTCGAGCACGGGCTGGGAGCCGACCCGCACGATCCGCGCGACAACATCTTGGCCGGAACCGCCTATCTCAGCGCCATGAATGAGCGTTTCGGATTCCCCGGCCTGTTTGCCGCCTACAACGCTGGACCCGAGCGCTATGAAGGCCATTTGAAGCTTCGAAGGCCGCTGCCGAAAGAGACCGTTGCGTACCTGAAACAGCTTGAGGCGACCGGGATTTCGGCGGCCGACATGAACGAATTCAAAGGCCAATCCACAACTTCAAAGGGGCGGAACGCTCCCACCGGACGCTCTTTGTTCTTCCTTCGCGACGGTGTTCGCGCCGGCGAAACGAATGGCGGCCTGTTCGTGCCGCTCGGCAGGGATCGCGCGCGGCCAAAGAAGCACAATGGCTAGCGATGTTGAGGGCATCCGGGAGAGGCCAGGGACGCTTAAGGCGAGGGGCGCGTAAGGCAAGATAAAGGCACCGCCTCCATGAGGCGGCGGAGCCTTTGTCTGCACATCGTTTTTGCCGGAGGCTGCCGGCGGCGCCAGGAGGGTGGGCCAGCGAGACTCAGGTTTCGCTTGAATTTGCCCGGAGGCTGGTATGCAGGACGATGAGTTCAGGCCGAAGCTCGGCAAGATCGGCTCGCGCGGCTCGAAAGCAGGCAAGCGCTATGCCGGCCAGGTCAAGGCAGCGATCAACCGAGCCGGCGGCCGCCTCCAGCGCGGCGGTCGCTTCACGGGGAGCCGGACAGGCCGCGGCGGGGCGGCGGCCGCGCTGCTCAAGTCACGCGACCGGTATGCCGCCTTCCGGCAGCGGCGGGTGATGGTCAAGGCGCGGATTGTGAAGCTGGCCGGCAAGGGTGCGGACGGAGCGCGTGCGCATCTGCGCTACATCCAGCGCGATGGCGTCACCAGGGAAGGCGAACCCGGCAAACTCTATGGCCCCGGCAGTGATCGCATCGACAGTAAGGCCTTCGTCGATCGCGCGGATAGCGACCGGCATCAATTCCGCTTTATCGTCGCACCGGAAGACGGCATTGAGTATGACGACCTCAAGCCGCTGACGCGGCGGCTCATGGCGCAGATGGAGGAGGATCTCGGCACCAGGCTCGACTGGGTTGCCGTCGACCATTTCAACACCGGTCATCCGCACAGCCACATCATCGTTCGCGGCAAGGACGACCGCGGCGAGAATCTCGTCATGGCTAGGGAGTTTATCTCGAGTGGAATCCGCGAGCGGGCGGCCGAGCTGGTCGGCCTAGATCTCGGTCCGCGCACCGACCGCGAGATCGAGCAGCGCTTGCGCCAGGAAATGGATCAGGAACGCTTCACCAGCATCGACCGGCGGCTTCTCAGGATGCGCGACGGCGATGGGCTTGTTGTACCGAACGTCCGCGACGCGTTTCGCCAGACGTTGCACCAGGGACGCTTGTGCAAGCTCGAGCGCATGGGGCTCGCCGGAGAGATCGACTCGGGCCGCTGGCGCCTGGATGATGAGCTTGAAGCGACGCTGCGCCGCATCGGCGAACGCGGCGACATCATCAAGACAATGCATCGCGAGCTGACCGGCAAGGGGCTCGCCCGCAGTGCTGCTGACTGTGTGATTCACGATCGATCCGGGGAGCCGGCCCAGCCGGTCGTTGGCCGCGTTGTCGCGCGCGGGTTGGGCGACGAAATCAACGACCGGCATTACCTCATCGTTGATGGCCTGGACGGCAGAAGCCACTACATCGACATCGGCAAAGGCGAGGCCACCGCACCAACGCCTGACGGCTGCATCGTCCGTGTCTTGCCGAGGAACACCGAGCCCAGGCAAGTCGACCGCACCATCGCCGAGATCGCCGCCGCCGATGACGGCCGCTACAACATCGATATTCATCTAAAGCATGACCCGTCCGCCACCGAACGCTTCGCCGAAACGCATGTCCGCCGGCTGGAGGCGGTCCGGCGCGCTACTGGGGGCCTGGAGCGCGAGCCGGACGGCACCTGGATCATCGCGCCGGATCATCTACATCGCGTATCGGAATACGAGCGGCAGCGGGCTAGGGCTGAACCTGTCATGGTCGAAAAACTCTCCTCAATGCCACTCGAAAACCAGGTCGGTTTCGATGGCGCCACCTGGATCGACCATGAGCTGGTTTCCGATACGCCGGAGACCTTGCGCAACTCCGGCTTCGGTCGCGAGGTGCGGGAGGTGCAAGCCCGCCGGCGCCAATGGCTGATTGCACAAGGGTTCGCCCGTGAAGAGCAGGACCGGATCGCTTATCGCGCCAACATTATTTCCATCCTGCGCCAGCGTGAGCTGAACCGTGTTGCCGGTCAGATGTCGGGCGAACTTGGTCTTTCCTATACCGAAGCGAAGCCCGGGAGCCGGATAGAAGGCACGCTGCGCCGATCGGTCGAGCTTGCCAACGGCAAATATGCCGTCATCGAGAAGTCGCGCGACTTCACGCTCGTGCCATGGCGGCCGGTGCTCGATCGTCACGTCGGCAAGGAGGTGTCAGGGATAATGCGCGGGGAGGGGATTTCATGGACCATCGGGCGGCAGAGGAGCGGGCCGAGTGTTTCGTGACGTGGCTGCACGGAATCTTCGTCCGCGCAGCAGAAAGCGTGCTCCGTCGAGAGTTGCATGATTAGCCGGCTTACTTAGTTATGGATATCGTGATGAGTTAAACGGCTGATAATGCAAGATTATCATTCATTATGTGTTGCCGACAGGCTGTGCGTTTGGCGCAAAACTCATGGCAAAAAGCGCACAGGCGCTTTACCCTCCAGAGCATGATTCGCCTCGATCCCGCGACCGCCAGCCCCACCGCGCCGCCGACCGTCCCGGCCTGGGCGCTGGCCGCTGGCGGCGCGCCGAGCGACGCCGGCGCCGCCTTCCAGGCCGGCGCCGCCCTGAGCGCGCTCGACAGCCTCGCCCGGGGGCAGCCTGCCTGGGCCGGGGCCTGGCGGCATCGGCTGGCGCTTCGCTGTGCCGCCGCCAGCATGCGGCTCGCCGGTCGCGCCGAGGGTGAAGCCGCCTTGCGCGACGCCTGGCAACTGCGCCCACCAGGCGCCGATCCCGGTCCCGCCGGCGCCATCCTCGGCGCATGGCGGCAACTGGCCCTGCAGCCGACCGCCAACAGCGCCGAGCGGCTCGAAAAGATCGTCGACCAGCTCGGACTCCATTGGGACGAGGCGGCGCTCGCCGACCTCAGCACGGAGATCGAAAAACTGGCCGGGTTGCAGCGGCCGGCGCCGTTCGCCGCCGCGGCGATTGCCGCTCACGTCGTCGCCGTACGCCCCGACTGCGAGCTTTTTGGCTGGTGGCTCGCCGATCTGGTGCTGGCACAAAGCCTGCGCTGGCCGCGGTCGCTGCCGCTGCTGATGGCTCAGGCCTTTGGTCCGGCTTTTCGCCGCGAGCCCGGCGGCAAGCGCGTCCGACCCGGCGAAAAAAGTTTCGAGCGCACGGTTTGCCTGGCGCTGGTTACGGCGGCGGCCGATGCCTGCCGGCTGGCCGCCGATGTGTCGCGTCGTGCCGAAAAGCTCATCGCCATTGCACCAAAATTGCGCGCCAAGGGCGCCGGCGACGTAATCTTTCTGCTGCTCAGTGAAGACGCCGTCTCCGGCTCGCTGACGACGAAGAATCTGTCGCGTTTTGCGGCGCGGCGGCTGTTCGAGCGGTTGCAGCAACTGGATGCGGTGCGCGAGCTCTCGGGTCGCACCACCTTCCGGCTGTTCGGGCTATAACGATGAGCGAAGCCTCCGCACGCAGGAAGCCAAACGTTCAGCCGGCTTTGCTGGATACCGAGCTGGAGCACCTGCCGCCAGAACTGCGCTGGCGCGAATGGATGGGCCGCGTCGAAGCGGTGATTTTTTCCGCCAGCGAACCGGTGACACGTAGTGTCCTCGCGCGGGTGGTGGGAAGGAATTGCAATCTCGAGCTGATCATCAACGACATCCGCGCCGAACTCACCGGCCGCCCCTATGAACTGGTCGCGGTCGCCGGCGGCTGGCAGCACCGGACCAAAAAGGCCTTTGGCGACGTTATCCACGCCGCCTTCGGCCAGCAAGGCGGCCAGGGCGAAAAAGAACTGTCGCAGTCGGAGGCTCTTGTCCTCATGTGTATCGCCTATTTCCAGCCGATCACCCGTGGCGAGCTGTCGTCCTTCTTCGGCAAGGAGGTGTCGCGCGACCTGATCGCCGTTCTGCGCGGGCAGGACCTCATCGCCTCGGGGCCGCGCAGCCCGCAGCCGGGGGCGCCCTACACCTATTTGACGACGAAAACGTTCCTGTCGCAGTTCGGGCTCGACACGCTGCGCCAGCTGCCGGATTTCGAGGCGCTCGAGGACGCAGGGCTGCTGTCGAAGAACAAGCTGCTGGCGGGCGACATTGTGCCCGACTCATCTCATCATAGAAACGCTGACGTCGGGATTGAGGATTAGCTGCCTGCTGCTGTGCAGTAGCCGCTGGCCACTGCGGATGTTCGCGGCCTTCTCGATAGACTGACTGCTCCAGCAGGCAGCGGCCAGGAGTTCTTGGCGCCGTCGTTGCGCGAAATTTGTAGGCATATTTCGGGCAAGGAGCGGTTCATTCGAAACGCTCGTCTCGGCGGCGGTCGCGCTGTGTCTCCCACCGCTGTTCCTCGGCAACCGCCTCCATAAGGCCCTTCTTCGCTTGTTCGACAGTCGATCACGGCGGCGTCACCGCCAAAATCCAACTCATCCAGCATACGCGCGTTCGACTCGATGATCGCAGCGCGCGAGCCGCTCCACATCCGTGGCCGGAATCGCCGCAGAAATTCGACCAGGACTTGCACGGGGTTAGGGGCCAGCCGCGCCGCAGGGGTCCATTGCCGCCGCGCTTTTTCCTCCGGCCGGCGGAACAGCGGGATTGTCGCGGCGGCAAGCTAATGCATCGTCCGCAAAATGCGTCGATAGCTGTGCATCTTTAGGATGCGTGAATGTCCCCACGGGAAACCCGCCGCTGCTTCATGTGTAGAAGGTCCCTCGCCATCGTTGTGGCAGGCATCGTAGAATTCCTCCGACTGAGATTTTGGATTGCCGTCCACTGCTTTCACGTAACTGAAGTCGGTAGAGGTCGCTTTTGGTCGAGCAGGTTGGGTAAAGCCATCGCATGCAACGCACTTTCTCTTATTCAGCCAGCGCAGTATTGTCTACAAGTGTCCAATGCAGTGAGCGAGCGCCAATGTTCTACCTTGCACAGTATCCGGAAGATCCCCCAGGTTATGCGGAGCCCCTATCCACTGCCGCTGCATGGGAGCCGTGGCTGAACGCAACAATACCCGCGAGCCTCGACGCCGAAGTCCAGAACCGTCTACGTTCCAACCTTAAACACATACTCGTCGGCCTGGAGATGAAAGCTGCCTTGATCGTGCCTCATGCTATGCGAGTTTCAAAGAAGGCGGTACTCTTTGAATCTTACAGTCAGCTGTTGACATTCGAGTTCTGTGTCGGAGTGTTCTCGGTCTGCGAGGGCATTGGTTCAGCGCTTTGGCTTCGTAGTCAAAATAACGATGGAGCCGCCGCCCCAGCGATCGCGCCGAACGATTGGATTGGGGCTCTGGTGGCGTTGGCGGACCCGCATGGCGCGCTCGGCTTCGAAGCCAAGCTGCGCGGCGCAAAAGCCGTTCGGGACAAGATCCATCAGGATAGACTTGGCGCGCGTACGGAAATCGATTGGCACGCTTTCGATTACAACCACGCGTTTGTTCCTGCAAAGGATGCGCTTAGCATCGTGTTGCGCCTGCACGCGGCGAGCCTGCCCGCAAACACCAATCTGAATTGAAATCGCTGCCGTGACAGAAACCATAGCGACCGTACGACCAGGCCAGCGTTTCCATGCTTTCGTAGCTAATCTGGAACGCATGCTCGCGCACCGGGATGGTGTGATTGTGGAGTTTTCTCCGCGCTTGCGCGACAGGGACACGGGACGGCTTCGCGAACATGACGTCCTGATTGTCCGCGATACGCATCACGGGCCAAGCATAACCGCCATCGAATGCAGGGACCAAGGAAGAAAGGTAGGGGTTCCCCAGATCGAGGCTTTCGCTAAGAAATGCGAAAAGACCGGAATCCACCGCGGGATTGTCGTTTCTGCGAACGGCTTTACGAACACGGCACGCACAAAGGCTGCTGCATTGAACCTGACGTGTATGGAGTTGTCCGAGGCAGAGTCCTTCGAATGGATTGGCAACGTCACGATCGTCGGCCAGTTCTACAATTTCACCGCAATCGAAATTATTGTCCGTGTGGTGGAGGATGGCAGAAGGGCCGCAAATCCCTCGAAGGTGTATAGCGCGGACGGCTCGCTTTACACCGGTGAGGACGCTCGATCCCTCATCCTGGATCACTTACCACCCGAAATCCGCAACAGCTCCAACCGCCATGCGCTGAAGGGTGAAATCGTTGTGTCGTTGAAGGGGTTTTCCGTTATAGACGCTTTGGGCCAGCGCTTGCCTGTGGAAGATGTCACGTTCAAATACTCGTTGGAAATCGAGGTCATCGAGCGACCGATCACACTTCATCGATACGCCGGAGAGAGCGCCGCTTTGGAGGTCGCTTCTGGGCAAATGACTTTTCCTAGCGGGCAATCGATGTTGGCTTTCGTCAAATCAAAGGAAGGCGTGATGGGCTACATCGTTTCCACAAACGCCTCAGAACACCGAGTTGCAGTCGGCGATCTTCCGGAAAGGCGGTTCACCTAGCTTCATCTTCTAGCGGTCGCGGGGACGTCCGTCATGTTCCGTTGGAGGGCGCGACCAAATTCCATGCCGATAATTGGCCAGAGGTCCAGCCGTTCTGACTCTGGGCCGAGCGCGGCCCAGAGTCAGTTCGCTGCCTTGACTGGCATCGGCGTTGTTTCACTATATTCTCATTTATGTTGAACGGATTCGGAGACTTTGGTGCCAATTCTCGCTTCTGAAGCAGCTGTCGCCGGCAAATCACAAGATGTGATCCGCGAAAGCGTCTTCATCAGCCACGCGACGCCGGAAGACAATGCATTCACGCTATGGTTGGGAAATCGCCTCGACGCCATGGGCTATGACGTTTGGGCCGATATATTTCGACTCAAAGGCGGAGATAACTGGGAGGTTATCCTTGAACATGCGATCCGTAACCTTGCCGCAAAAGTTCTAGTCGTCTCCAACCCGGTCAGTGTGGCCAAGCAAGGAGTAAGAAACGAAATCAGTATTGCTCTGGCGACCGGCAAGGAAATTAAGGACGATAGCTTCGTTATTCCCTTGCGGACAGCGGAATATGAGTCCTCTTACCAGATCGTCCATGCCCAGCGCGTCGATTTTGGCGAAGGGTGGGCTCAGGGCTTGCGTGACCTGCTCGAAAGCTTGGATGCCGCAGGCATACCGCGCCGAGGCGTATCCGAGCGCTCCCAAATCTGGCGCGAGATTTCTCGACGAGAAGGGCGCGGTGTGGTGGAAACCAGCGAACGGTTGGTATCGAATTGGCTGCGGGTAAAGGCCTTACCGCGGGATCTACGAATCTACGACTTTGCTGGCGGGATTTCGATCGGTGCGAAGGATCGCGCAATAGAGAGCTGTTTACTGCCGCTGGTGCCTAGGGGGCGCGGGTTTCTCAGCTTTGCCTCGCCACCGTCACTGCATGAACACTTCGGGGACGATCTTCCCATAAGCATTATAGGAATAGTGGAAACGGAGGAGTTTCTTGCGAGAGGCGCGCCCGGCTATCGTATTGATGTGAGTGATGCGCGACGCCATCTCGTCGATCTGATGAGAAAAGGGTTCGATCGACGCCTCGAGCACACCGGGTTACGACCCACGGAAATGGCAAATGGCCGATGCATGTGGTGGCCTGAAAGGGATACGGTCGGGCTGGAGAAGAAAGCTTTTGCCTGGAATGACGGCCCATTTGGACGCCGCCAACTCGTCGGCCAATCCAAGGCGCGGAACGTGTTCTGGCATTATGGGCTCAGCGCATGGCCAGCTACCGCTCCGTTTATCCATTTTCGCCTATCCGGGCATGTGATCTTTACGGTGGATGGTCGGTCGACTGTCGGTGACGCGAGCCGCGTGCACAAGATGCGCCGGACCATGTGCAAGTCTTGGCGTAATGATCGTTGGCGCGACCTGATGCTTGCCTATCTGGCATGGGTCGCCGGCGATGCGTCCGAGTTGTCCATCGATATGGGCGGTGATGCCGTTATCAAGCTCGAATTGCCTCCAGTCCAATTCGACGTGCCGTTCGGCCTGGAGGGAGAAGCGATCACCGCCGAGGAGCATGAGGATGAGGAAACGCACGACATTCTAGCAAGCTCCGACGAGGAGCCGGACTTCAATGATGAGAATGACGCCGACATACTCGAGGATGAGGACTGACGCGTTGAGAGCCATTCATGTCGACGAGCCGATGCTCGAGTTTCGTTATGGCCAGCTTATGGTCTACCCGCGGGACGGATTGTTTCTGTTTGGTCCCGGCGATGGAGGACGAGCACCGATCAACTTCGGGGTGATCGGCACGCCTGCGGGAGTCGCTCGCTTCCGTCAATGGATGAGCTCGGTCGGCAAGTTCATAGAGGCCGCCAATGGCGACCCGCAGCATGTGCCGTTTCCAGGCTATGGCGCTGCCTTCGCGAGTGCCTGGCCCGACCAACCACCTTACGTCATCGATAGCATCGACCCCGCGGCCGTGTCTCGTGCGCTTCGCTTGGAGAACAGAAATGAGGCGATCAAGACCACTGTGGATCTGTACGTCGACCCGTTGGTCGCGGCCGCCAATCGCCTAGAATCCCCTCCGAATTTTTGGTTCGTGGTCATTCCCGAGGAAATCTACAGGCTGGGCCGGCCGCAATCGAGCGTGCCCAAGGCGGACCGGATCCGTGGATCGGTAAAGCTGTCGAAGTCCGCTGCCAGGGCTCTGATGGTGCAGCCGACGTTCTTTCCCGAGGATTTGGAAGCCGCGAAAATCTATCAGTATGCCACCCATTTCAGGCGCCAATTAAAGGCACGACTGCTCAAGGATCGGATCGTCACCCAGATCGTCAGGGAAACCACGCTGGCTCCGAACGATTTCCTGAACAACATCGGAAAGCCGCTTCGGCGGTTGGAGGATCCCGCAACTATCGCCTGGAAAATCTTGACCGGCGCCTACTACAAGGATGGTGGCCGGCCTTGGCAGTTGGCCAACGTCAGGCCTGGTGTTTGCTATGTCGGTCTAGCCTACAAGCGGCAGGACAACAGCTCCGATGACCGTTTCGCCTGTTGCGCGGCTCAGATGTTTCTTTCGAGCGGTGAGGGTGTCGTATTTCGTGGTGCGCTCGGTCCTTGGTTCCATTCCGAGTCGAGGCAATTCCATCTGAGCGAGGACGCGGCACGCAACCTAGTGGAAATGGTCGTCGGCGAATACAGGCTGATGCACGATGGACAGGCTCCCGCCGAGTTGTTCATTCATGCCAAGTCTTCGTTCGCGGACCCTGAATGGAAGGGCTTCGAGACGGCTGCTCCAGGCACCAACGTCGTCGGAGTACAGATTTCCGATGCCAAAGACCGTATGAAGCTCTACAGGCCCGGTCGATATCCGGTTATCCGCGGAACGGCTCTGGTCCTGCACGAGCGCCGCGCGTTCCTTTGGACGTCAGGATTCGTGCCCCGCCTTGATACTTATCTAGGGCCGGAAACGCCAAACCCCATAGAAGTGCGCATTCACCGCGGAGAGTGCGAACTGAAGACGGTTCTCAATGATGTAATGGGCTTGACGAAGATCAACTTCAATTCTTGTCTGCACAATGATCGACTACCGGTGACCATACGTTTCGCCGATGCAGTGGGAGACGTGATCCTCGCGGCACCGCAGAAGGGCGAGCCCAAGCTGCCGTTCAAGTATTACATATAAGACGAACTTCGATCGCCCCGGACAACTCCGTTTAGATCTGGCCGAGCAGTTGCCTCAACTGCCGATAGAACAAGCGCCGTCCGCTCTTGCGCGCCACTTCCTCGGTTACGTAGCGCTTGTTGTTGACGTATGTATCATGCGCGGTTTTGGAGATCCTTGCATAGATATCAAGCTCTTGCTGGCTTCGAAGATACGGCCATTTTTTTAGATATTCGGGAAGTGAGGTGTCATCACTTGCGTACGTGGCGATCGGGTAGTCCTTCTCGGTTGCGACACCGATTTCCCAAGGTACCCACCATGATCCCTTGGTCGCTTGCGACACCACTGCAAGCAATTGGTCGCACTTGTCGAGCTCGTCCCGGAGATGCTCGCCGAGTTGATCGCCTTTCTTGGAAGACTGAGGATCAACGACGTCAAGATAGGAGTCGATCGTATGATATATCCAGAGCCGCTTCGCGATCCAGGTGGCGAGTGCGGTATCGGTCTCCTGATGGGAGATGAAAATTTTCATGAATTGGAACCGTCCCATCGGACGTCGGTACTTATCAGGCCCAGCCCGATAAACTCCTGCCCCAGGCTTTGCGCCAGCGCCACTTCCGCAAACGGCTGATCCGTCGCTTTCGCCAGGAAGGTCACCGCCTTGTTCCCGTCGGATGCGACAAGCAAGTCACGAAGGCTTTTGCATACCCAAGGCCAATCCATGCCGTCGCCGGCTTGGTGGCCGGTCTCTCCCGCCCGGATCAAATCAAGTCCTCATCGACCAGCCGCCAATAGAACTGCCCCAAGGCCGTCAACTCCACCGATCCGGACCGCTCCGCAGTCCAATAGAGGTCGGAGCCGAGTTTCGGCATGAGGAGGCCAGCGAGTTGCAGCGTCTTGAATTTCTTGAAGGTCTCGACATTCGCGGCTTTCGCGGCACCGTTGGTTTCCTCGTAACTCATGTCCAGTCGATATTGGGCGTCCTTGGTGCTGAAGAAGTGAGGGAGCTCACGCAGAAGCGTATCCGGAACTTTGGGCGAACACAGACGAATGGGATCGAGCCTTGCGGCATGGGACTTGTAAAGCGGTCGTTGTGCCCAGGACCCGATGGCTGATTCAACGTAGCCGTAAATGGCCGCCGCGGAGACCCGCCCTCTGACATCCGCTGCGCCCCCGCGCAACGCACCCAGCACAAGGTCGGTGAACAGGCCGTGGCCATCTATCTCGCCAGCGGTTTGAGTGGGTCGCGATGCCGCAAGGATTGTAACGCCTTCGCGAAGGGTGGCTTGATAGAGTCCTGGGGTCTGCAGGCTAGGAGAGTTTCCGGCCGCGCCGCTGAAACAGCAGTCTAGGACGATCAGCACGGAGCGAGTAGGCGAATCATTGGCCAGCTGAACGATCTCATTCATGGGTAGGCCAAGGTCGTCTTCTTCTCCATCTTGAGTGACGAGGAAGCCGCCCAATTGGCTCGGCCCGCCATGGCCGGCAAAGTAGAAGACCGCGTCGCCCTTAAAGGAACCGAACAGCTCTTTCCATCGCGCACGCAAGAACGGTCGGGTAATGCGATCTGTCACCGAACTCGTAAACTTCCGACAGTCGAAATTCACCGAACCGTCCTCGTTGCGCGCAAGTACGGTCAACATCGAGTCCGCGTCCGCCACGCAACCCGAGAGTGGCGAAAAGTTATCGTACTGATCGATCCCGACGATCAAAGCCCGCCGGTCCATGCTAGAGGTCCTCAAGGAATGAGCTAACGTTGTCCCACGTCCATCCGACGACCTGCACGTATCGGAATTCGGAAGGCAAAGAATACGGCCGGTTGTCCTGAGTGGCGTGGACGCCCAGCACTGGCACCCTTTCCTGAAGCGCCGCGCGCACCTCCCAGAGCTGACCGTCAGCCTTGGCGGTGTTCTTTGTAACCATTGCAATCATTCCGTCACAACCTTTGATCCGAATTCGGCACTGGGTTTTCCAAGCCTCATCCCAAGGACGCTTGACAGACATGTCCACGAATTCGAATGGCGTGCGCTCGTTTCTGGCTTGCCCCACCATTCGCGTGCGAGCCCATTCGTCTTCGATGGCAAAGGAAATGAATATCCGATGGTTTCTTGCCACTTGCGAGTTTCCAATAACTAGTACGTACAACCCCAACGCACGATAATACAGCGATTCTAGTTGGAGGTCTTCCGACACTGCGGATAACCCGGCGATCGACGGAACCCTAAGCTGTCAAAAGGCGATCGATGCCATTTCTGGCAGATGGGCAGGCCGACATTCTTCGCAAGCGTGATGGAACTTGCGGATAGCCCCATCTGATCCTGTAGTGAGCATCCGAGGTACCACTTCCAACCCCTGGACCAGATTAGGCGTGACACAGCATGATGCACCTATTGGACCCGATATCTGACCTTGCAGGGCGCGCGCGAAGGCTGCGGACTGGCCGTTGGCAGCTCCATCCTGTGCACCGATGATCTTCGCCGGGGTTCATTGATCAAGGTGCTCGACGACCTTGAGACCCCGGCGCTCTATCCTTACTTTGTCATCCAGCCAGGCGGGGCCAAGCGGCCCGTCGCCGAGATCTTTTCAGCGATTCTGGTGGAGCAGCTCGACAATTTCGGCTGAGCCGGTCGGGACCTGCGATGGTTGCCCGCGCAGGAACAGGCGAGGTCTATTCGAGGTCCTCGCCGAAGATCAGCTTCTTCTTCCCGCCCGCTAGCTCGAAATACTCCGCCCGGCACGCCTTGCCACGAAAGGCAAGCATGGCATAGCCATGGTTGTAGACGCCCGGGCCGTTGCCGAGTTCTGTCCTGGGAATGATGGTCGGTGTGTCGCCCAAATCGCCAAGCGGCTCATAGATCTGGTCGAGCACCGAAACCGGGACGGCGCCGTGACCGACGCAGCGTCCGCGAGAAAGACCGGCGAACGGGTTGTAGATCGCCAGATTGTGCTCATGCCCCCAGAACCATGCAGCAATCGCCTTTTCGGCGGAGAGCCGTTCGAACGCTGTCAAAAGCTTCGGATTGACGGCGGTCCTCTTTCCGTCTGCCCCTGGCGCTCCAATGGCCGAGAACGCCGAAAAGAGCGGATGATGTGACAACAGGATGGTGCGCCCCGAAAATTCCCGGATGCGGTCGCAATGCCATTCCAGTTCCTCATCCTCAAGATACGTCAAGGCGTCGGCTATTCCGGACGGATTGTCGTCGTGCAGCCCGGTGTCCATCGCCAGCAACTGCCAGTTTTCGTCAGCTGACCGCAGGCAGAAAAAGCTCGCCGGCTGCTTAAAAGGCGAGGAGTTCAGTTGCTTGATGAGGTCATAGAAGCCCACACCGCCACAATACATGTCGTGGTTGCCGGAGAGCGTGAATACCGGCACGGCTGTTGCCTGGCGAAGCACCAGGTTCATCAGCTGCAGGAAATTCTGCGCGCATTCCGATGGCGTCCCGGAATAGTAGATATCACCCAGATGGACCACGACGTCGGCCTGGTCCGAAGCCAGCACTCTCAGCACCTCGACGGCCGGTCGGGCGCCTGTGCCCCAGTCCGCGAGTAGTCCGATCCTTGCATTTGCCTTGATTTCGATGACCTGAGCGCCGACCTGGGCCGGCCTGATATACGGGATCGGCTTTCGCATGCCGCTGGCGTCGAAATAGGCCCTGTACTCCTTGAGCGTTCCGAGCCATGCCGGGTCGCAGGTTCCCGCAGTGAACTCGTCTTCCAATGCAACGATCGAGGCCTGATTGCCAAGGGCGACGGCCTTGAGGTATCGCAGGCCCCACTCTGCGCAGGCCCTTGCGATTCCGAGCTTCGAGAGATCGCGTGCAGCAGGTGTTGCATCTTCTTCTCCGCGTTCGCGTCGAGCGATCGCGGTGGCGATTGCCTCCAGGTCGCTCTTGGCGGAAGACGCGATCTGACTGCGTGCACCGCCGCGCGAAGCGGATTGTTGGTCGATTTTTTTACCGACATCGACGGCGGCCGACTGGAAAAGCGAGAGCAAAGGGTCGCGGAAGGTTTCGAACTCTTTGGTCAAACCGAATACCCTCTGGACGCCAGCCAGCGCCTTATGATCGGAAAGTACTTTTCCACCTGCTCCCGGTCGCTCTGACGCTCCTGTTCGGGCAGGTCATCGTAGGCCATGGCGATCTGTCGCTCCCAACGCTGAACCAGATCGGCGGGAAGCACGAGAGAGCCATCGGGCAACCGTTCGCCCTTCGAGTGCACGAATATCTGCCAGTGTGCCCAGCGCTCATGCTCGAGAGCAGCCAGTTCTTCGATCAGGGTGGCCAGGTCGTTGCGGTGAGCATTGGTCATCGACGAACACTACCGCTAAATCAGCCGTCGGGCGACCAGGTTGCGATAGTGCTCGCCCAGAGCCGTCAGGTGGCACGACTTGCTGCTCATTGCGGCATGCCACATATGATCGGCGTCGACGGGCCTGACCAGATTAACTTTAACATAGTTCTGCAAAATTCTGAAAACAGCGGTCTTTGCCGGGTCGGGCGCTGGAATTTCTGCTGCATTCACAGGCTGGGCCGGGCGCTCAGGCTCATAGGCGGGATCCAGCTGAAAATTGTGGCCAGGTTGCGGGAAGATCTCGGCCAGGCGGCGAAGATCGTCCAGCGAAATCGGTGGCGCCGCTCTTCTGAGCGAAACGAAATTCTTCACGTTGGTCTTGAAAACGGGGCGCTGGCCCCATGGACCCAGCGATTGATCAATATGGGCGTAGGCGCTGCCGGGCGTGATGTCACCGACCAGATTCGCCCCCGCGCCGTTAAGGGCGTCGACCAGCAAATTTGTAAAGACGCCAGGAGCGCCATTGGCTCCTTCATAGGCGTATTGATCGGCCGTTGAGGCGGTCAGCAGCGTCATGCCCGGCCCGATTTCGGCAATGCCGCCGCTTCCCGCGCGGTCCCCGACCGCCCCGCTGTGGCAACTGTCAAGGATGATGATCTTGTTGGCGGCATGCGAGGAGCGGGCAAAAGTCATCACCTCGCTCAGCGGTATGCCGTCGAAGCCGTCCATCGCGTCGCTTGCGCAGACGAACCCGCCTGTCTCGTCAACGTAGCCATGACCGGCGAAGTAAAGCAGAGCGATCTCGGGATCGTCCTTGAAAAGGGCCTGGATCGCCTGGCGAAGGTCTGATCTGGTTACGGCATCATGGATGCCGCTTGCCGTCATCACATTGGGTGTGGCGAAGTTGACGCTGCCGTCGGCATGTCGGGCGAGCGCGCCGGCCACCGAGTTGGCATCCTGAACAGCGCCTTTAAGAGGCTGCAGGCGGTCATAGTGGTCGATACCGACAATGAGGGCTTTGCGCATCCAGTTCACAGGGAATCGATGAAACCGGCGATGGTTGTATCGCTCCACGGCAGGATTTGCACCCCGGCAAGCGCAGTGCGATCCGTTGCATAGGCCCAGATCCCGAGCAGTTTCTTCTGCTCGTCCTTCGCGCATTGGATCTCCCATTTCTGTCCGCTTGACGTGAGCGAATTCCTGCTCACGAGGGCGATCACCCCGTCGGAGCGGCGAATGCGCGTGCGCACCTTGTCTTTCCAGTCGTTTTCATAGGCTTCCTTCACCGACATATCGATGAACTCGAAGGGCGCCCTTGCATGCAGCGACTGCCCTTTCAGGAAATCGCGCTGCCGTTCGTCTTCCATGGCAAACGCCACAAAGATTACCTTCCTGCTTGTCATGGTGACCACCTTCTATTGCCCGAGTGAAGCTCGCAAGGACGTGTGGAACGAGCGGAAGCCTGCCCGGCGGGCGTTTGCTTCGCCTTTCTGCACGCGTGTCTCGACTAGGGACTGAGCCCGTTTCGATTCGCTGATGTATTTGTCCAGATCCATGCTGGTCCTGAGATAGGGCCATTTCAGCAGATACTCGGGCACCTGCGAGTTGTCGGCGACGAACGAGGCGAGAAATCGTTCCTTTTCGGTGGCGACCCCGATCTCCCACGGCACCCACCAGGAGGCCTGCGTCTTGGCACTGATGACCGCCAGCAATTGCGTGCACTGAGCCAGCTGATCGCGGATGTAGTCGGCGAGCTCCGGGCCGCCTTTGCGCAGTTGGGCATCGATCACGTCAAGATACACTTCGAGACCGCCGGCTCGAAGACGCTCCGCGACGTAGGTCGCCTGATAGCTATCCTCTTGCTTGTGAGAGATGAAGACTTTTACAGGCATCGTATCCCCTCCGCTGCAACTAGGCGTCACACAGGACAAAATGCCATGCAAGTATATTATTGTGAGGTATCTGCTTTCCAACAGCTTCCACAGCCGGGCGGGCAGGGGCTGTAGCTGTAAACGACCTGCGCGGCGTGCGGATAGCCTGAAGTCCGCCAGGGCACGTTCTACGCGCGCAGCAGCCGGCCGACTTCCCCAAGGAGCGATTCATCGCCGGCGATTTGAACCGTGCCGCTAATCAGGGCTTGCCGCGTGTCGATCTCCCCAGCCAGCATCTTCGCCATCTCGCGTGGCATGATGGGATGCGCAGATAACGCGGAAGGATCTCGGCATCCCAGTATTGGCCGGGTGGCAACTGGATCACCTTGGCTTCCGGCGGCGCCAAATGGACCCGCCAGTCGCGCTGCAGCTTGCCGGCGAGGGAAAAATGGACCGTGCCCTTCGCCGCCGTCGTCGCTTCTCTGCTCCATCGCAGTTCGCAGGCAAGACAGTGTCAAAAAAATCGCTGACCTTGCGTTCCTGTTCGGACATGCTCCCAGTTTTGTCCGACATCTGCTTTGGGGCCCGTCATAGGGTCAGAACGATTCCGGACAGTCGCCCCAGATCAACAAGGCGGTCGAGCAGTATCGGTGAGGTGGCGAAATCATCAGTAATGACGACATCGATCGAGGATTGGTCGACGCGCGTTCCGAACAGGATCATGCACTTCTCTTCGTCGAATCGGCGGGAGGTCCAGATCATCCCGTCGAGCGTCGGGTTGGCATCGTGAATCGTCTGCGCCCACGTCCTGGTCAGCGGGTAGGACGAGGGCGGGGTGTCAATGAGCATCTGGCGCGTGATGGACCACTTATTGAGATCGGGCTCAAACAGGCGTCCCAGTTTCAAGTCACGGTCGATCTTGACGATCGAACCGGCGCATTCCTCGACCTTGCTCATTGGGACGGTCTTAAAGGCCGCAGAAGGGTCGATGTCATGGAATACCGACTCGTATGCCGCACATCCGAATGAGGTCCCCAGGTACATTGTGGGAACCTGTTTTCCCGCGCTCGTGAACGGAGCGAACCTCGAAGAGCCGAAACCTGGGTTAAATTCGTGCGCCCTTCGCCCTCGGGAATGAACGCGATGCAACTCGGCCCCAGCTGGAAGCGCCAGGATGTTGCAAATTGGGGATGGAGGCGGAGAGGGAACGACGATCAATCTGACGTCGCCTCCCCCAACTTACGCGCAGCCTCGACAACCAAGGCCGTCTGATCGAGGTTCTCCGAAGGAACCTTTCCGTCTAGCCATGGGTTCGACGACACGAACCAGAAGGCAATCTGCCACGGGCTCATCTGATGCGGCAGCGCCTCTAGCACCTTTGCAATCGCTGGCGCAGGCTTGCCATCCACAAACTGGAAGGCGGGAAACAATTCGCGGCCGCGCAGTTGCACCGAGAACACTTTCTTCTCGGTCTTCCATCTTGATCCCGTCGCGCTCTTGTTGCGGGCGTTGTGACCAGCCCGTTCGGCCAGGCCCGCACTCGTTAGGCAGGGGACGTTCTCCACGAATTTCACGCGTGCCCGGGCATTGTCGGCCTCGATCTTGGACCTCACTGCCGACATGGGGTCGTTGGCGGGAAGCATGGCCTCCACCAGGAGCTCCATGTTTCGCTCCGACAACTCTACTCTCTTCCTGGCTACCACCGCGCTGAGTGGCTCGATAAGCCGTACGGTGGCAGGATCCAAATTCCGAGACGGCGCTATCTCCTCGAACACGTCTCTCACCGCCTTCTTGACTATCGACCTGAATCGAATCCCTCGCACGATTCTCCACTTCCCGGTTCGATGCCCCTTCTTCCCTGCCGCGGTATCCGGTCCCGCTTCGCCTGCTGCGCGTAGTCTTTCGACCAGCGTGTCCGCCATGAGCCTTTCGATTTCGGCCTCGGTGAGCTTTTCCAACGGCGTATTCGGCATGGCTGCCTCGTTGTCTCGTCTAAGTGATATCAGTGATATTTGGTTCGTCTAACTTATATCACCTGCCCGCAATCTTCAAGGAGAGGATGCCAGCATCAGCCGAGTACCCCATTTTCGGTTGGCTGAGGGCGTCGACCGACACGCTGCAAATGATCCGCGATGTCAGGCGGCATAAGGAAGCGGGAGAGCCGGAGCCGGCGAGGTCTAGCATATCGAACTCAAACCGGCGTCATGAGTGGGGCAGGTTGCTATGCGACGCCTGTTTCGCGCTCGTATCCCTTGGTGTTCGCAGCGAATTTATGCGAACCGTTGTACTTTATGTGTGCGGAGTGAAAATTGCCAAAACAAGGTGCCCCGGCCGGAACCGCAATTACCGAGCGAGTAGGAGTTCACGCAGTAGGACTGATATTCGCCAAAAAACTCGGCTGGATGTTTCGCGAGCAAACCGTCTCTGACTTTGGCGTAGACGCCATTGTTGAAGTGGTTGACGACAAGGGACCCACGGGCAAGTTGATCGCCCTCCAGATTAAGGGCGGCAAGTCGTTTTTCTCGCGGGAAAACGCGGACTCCTTCACCTTTCGGGGCGAGTTGAGGCACCTGGATTACTGGACGCGTCACTCCCTGCCCGTTTTTCTCATCATCCATAATCCAGACACCGACGTCACGCTCTGGCAGAAGATCGAGCGTCGGCTCTGTCGGGTCGGCACCAAGTCCTGGAGCATTAAAGTTCCGAAGCAGAATGTGCTGGATGCGTCAGCCCGACACCCCCTGTCCAACGGCATAGCGAGGGATGACGAAGCAAGGAGGCGCTTCGCCTTTAGCGTCGACCTCGACATGATGCCACGCTTCGCAAACGACGACGTGCGCATGACCTGGGAGCATTGGTTCAATAAGGGCCTCTCGATGCGGAACGCCCAGTTCATTTTCCCTGACGGGACGAAGGAACCAGCTTCGGGCTGGTATCCGACCAGCGATATCAATCTCATCATGGAGCGTCTGTATCCATGGCTGGCCTACGAGTACGGCAATGTCGATTGGGAGGTTTCCGGCGAGGCCGATGTTTACACACTGCATCTCTCTCTGAAACCTGCAGCTCGCGCATACATCGAAGCTGAACAGTTCTTCAGGGAAGGCGACTCCGAACCGCCGCCGAATCAGCCCGATAAGGAAGAGGATGACGGAGACGAGCCCTGGCGCCCGAGATGGTTCTACGACGACTGAAATCTGGGATAGCAGCGGCCCGTTCAATATCTAGGCTTGGTCGCTCGAATTGCGAATGCTGTGGCGCCATTTCTCTCGCCGCCCGCTTGTGGAAAGTAACCGCCGCGCCTAACTTCAGCCTGCGTCAACGATGACGCATCCCCGCTCAATACTGGCGGCCGACGCTTTCATGTAGCGGCACATCTTATGGAGACATGGCAAGCTGCTCGATTAAGGTGGCTATTCCGCAACGTCTTTCTGCAAGTCAGGTTCGGCATCGAGGACCTTAACGCCATAACTCTGGATTGTCGCTCCTTGGCGTGAAGCTGACTTGCGAGTGCGGAGAGCAACGGTGGGTTTTCGGTTCGATGTTCATGCTTTGTGTGCCGAAAGTCGCATAAAAGGCATTATCGAATTGGGAGTGATGTCCCGAATAATTGGCATCGTCCAGTTGCCGCCCGGATAATCATTGGCGACGAACACCTCGAGATGGTCGACACCCTAAGCTTCATCGGTGAATCATATTTAAGCGGCAAGGGATCCTTCCCGAAATCGAGCGGCAGCGCGGGTTTTGCCGGCCGGCCGCATCGACTCGCCACGCCTCCACTAGATCGAGCGGCGTAGCGCCTCCAACATTGAGTTCGCAGTGCCGCTGTCCTAGCCGGCGAAGATCGTGTTCGTCATCCCCGCGGTTGCGGCGGCGATGCACCCACCGCTGGCCCTCATCTGATGCGCGCTTCGCCCTGCGGACAGCAGACAGCGAAGCCGCCACGGCCGCGAAAATCTCGCAATGTCGGCTCGATTCCAGGTCCCGTCCGCCACTTTTGCGGGGTGATCCGTGCAGGTGCCTGGCGTGGATCGTGCCAACCATCCCCTGACCGCATCATTGCCAGCGTCCTCCTTCAGCCGGCCGAGCCTCGCGACGCCGGATCGATCATAACGATACTCTTCGAAGAACATTCTCTTTGTAGCAAGCGTGACGGTCTGCGCTGTCTTACCGAGTTTCAGCCTTTGCCATCGCCTCCTGTCCTCCCTGCCGCGCGTCACTCTAACCTGCTCTCATCACCTCACCTCACGCGGGAAAGAGTGTCGTTAACGTCATCCTGTGCGGGAAATGTCACAGCGATAAGACAGAACGCAGAAAAGCCATAGTGGCGTCCTGCCAAGCAACCCTATTGCAGAGTCCACCGGGCCCGCCGGCGACATAATCAAGGAGCTCTCGCATAGGACAAGCCGGTGTTTGGTTCTCCCGGGTCATCTGCGATTTAAATCAAATCCGTCTGTGGATATTGACGATTGCGTGACCCTCACCTCGTAGACGGCTAACGCGGGCGGCAACTGAGAGGGTCATATGACAAGCGATTTTTCCGCCGCGCGAGTGCATCTAGATCGAGCATGTCATTACCTGCGAGGCGATGACCCGATCAGCCAGAGAGGGCGCGAAGCCTTGGATCTGCTAATTGAGGCAGTTGCCGTCGAGGAGTTCAAGCAGCCGAGCCAAAACGCGGAGGTGCTAATGCTTCCGATTGGGCGCCGCTTCTGAGGCCGAATATTGCCCGTCAAGGCATGAGCCGAGTCGGCAATCGAATGGGAGTCCGAAGCCTGTCGCCCACAACCTTCTGAATTTCGCTGCGCCTATTGTCATCGGCGGCAGCTATTCCGGAATGGCCGCCGCCCGGCAGTTCCGCCGCGCCCGCGCCAGGTGCCGGGTTGTGGCGGAACGCTTTTTGCCAGCCATTCGCCTGCCTTCCTGTCCCAGGACGGCGTCGATCCGGCCGAGATCACGGAACGGTCGCCTGAGTAGCTTTCGCGCTACGCGACGCCCTGGTACGACGGAACGGCCGAACGGGTGAGAGGAGCCGCGACGGTTTCGGGTCCTACTCGCTGACGGCCCTCCGCGGAGGGCCGTCGAGTCTTTTTCGCTGCCGGCGTTTGAGATGCGCTGCCAAGGGTCAATGAGCTGGCGGAGATATGGGGGAACAGCATTCCACCGACCCTGATGTATGGCTGGCTCGGCGTGATTGGTGCCGATCCTGCTCGGCTCACCAGGCACCTCGCGTGTCCGAATGAGGAGGTCTTTGCCCTGCGGAGCGAATGCTCATTTTTCCATAATCATTGCATATATCAGTGCTAGGAAGGTCCGAATTGGAAACGAAAACAATGGGGCGAGGCTTATGATGTTGAGCTGTAGCCGAGGCAAATCGCCTGCACAGCTTTTCCGCGCCAGAGTGTTGCATTGGCAACGCGCCCGCAAGCCGCCTCGAGCGCGCCCCTTAGCAAGCACGTGACCCCCTGAGCCAACCTCCTATGGGTCAATAGGGTCAGGTGGCCTGCCATCATTCCAGGATAGGACAACTGACAAAGAAGGTGTCGCCTATCCGACACTCTTCTGTCGTCTTTGTTGGGTCCGCGACACCGGCCTATTTCGCCGAGCTCTTGTCTGACCTCAGGCTAATCCGCTGAAAAGTAATCACAATGTTTTTCTTCTGCTGGGTCGGCCAAATGGCACGAGTTTTGAAACTCCTTCGTTGGGAGCCGGGAGCCGCCGACCGACCTTCATTTCGTGGATGACACCGCGATCGATGAAACGGAGAAAGAAAAGCAAAATGTCAAATCCGCATCAGATAGCATTCTATGCAAGGGGCCTCGGCGAAACCGCCCCGTGCCCAAACAGGCTGCCGCCCTTGTCGAACCCTTGCGCAGGAAATCTTGATGGCCGGCTGCGACTCAAAAGGCCCACCACACTCGTCTTATCCTGAACTCGAAGGCGCAGGATAAAGTTCTGCATCTCGCCGCGCGGTATGCCTAGGCAGTTACACGTTGGCCGATCTTGATAATCGAGTCTGGCTACGCCGCGGAGGACGTCTACATGCCATCGTCATTCGCTGCCCGCAGCGCCTTCCGCCTTCCATCGCTAGAGAGTGAAGTGCCACCATGTCCGAACAACCCTTGCCGACGCTGCCGATGTGGCGCGTCGACCACATCGAGCCCTCGCCCGAGATGTTGGCGCTACGCGCCAACGGTCCGATCCACCGCGTGCGCTTCCCCTCCGGGCACAAAGGCTGGTGGGTGACAGGCTACGACGAAGCCAAGGCGGCGCTGTCCGACGCGGCGTTCCGGCCGGCGGGAATGCCGCCGGCGGCATTCACCCCGGATTCGGTGATTCTCGGTTCGCCGGGGTGGCTGGTCTCGCATGAGGGGGGCGAGCATGCCCGGTTACGCACGATCGTGGCGCCTGCCTTCAGCAACCGCAGGGTGAAGCTGCTCGCGCAGCAGGTCGAGGCGATCGCCGCGCAGCTGTTCGAGACGCTGGCGGCCCAGCCCCAGCCCGCCGACCTGAAGCGCCACCTCTCCTTTCCGCTGCCGGCCATGGTCATCAGCGCGCTGATGGGCGTGCCTTACGAGGATCACGCCTTTTTCGCCGGGCTGTCCGACGAGGTGATGACGCATCAGCATGAAAGCGGCCCGCGCAGCGCGTCGCGCCTGGCCTGGGAAGAACTGCGCGCCTACATTCGTGGCAAGATGTGGGACAAGCGCCAGGATCCGGGCGACAACCTGCTGACAGATCTGCTCGCGGCGGTCGAGCAGGGCAAGGCGACTGAGGAAGAGGCTATCGGCCTGGCGGCGGGCATGCTTGTGGCGGGGCACGAGAGCACCGTCGCGCAGATCGAATTCGGCCTGCTGGCCATGTTCCGCCATCCGCAACAGCGCGAACGCCTGGTCGGCGATCCATCCCTGGTGGATAAGGCGGTGGAGGAAATCCTTCGTATGTACCCGCCGGGCGCGGGCTGGGACGGCGTCATGCGCTATCCGAGGACCGACGTGACTATCGCGGGCGTGCATATTCCCGCGGAGAGCAAGGTGCTGATCGGCCTGCCGGCGACGTCGTTCGATCCGCGCCATTTCGACGACCCGGAAATCTTCGACATCGGACGCGACGAAAATCCGCACCTGACGTTCTCGCACGGACCGCACTACTGCATCGGCATGGCGCTGGCCAGGCTGGAACTCAAGGTGGTGGTCGGTTCGATCTTCCAGCGCTTTCCCGCGCTGCGCCTGGCCGTGGCGCCCGAAGAACTGAAGTTGCGCAAGGAGATCATCACTGGCGGGTTCGAGGAGTTCCCGGTGCTCTGGTGACGCGCGGACGCCGCCCGGAATCGCGATCTTATCCGCAATTTGCCGGCGCACCTAGCACGCGCCGGTCAGATCAGCCAGCCAACAGGTAACCAAAGATGGACGTGCAAGAAACCACGGCAGCATGCCGGGACGCCTTCGCCGAACTTGCGTCGCCAGCGTGCATCCACGACCCGTATCCGTTCATGCGGTGGTTGCGCGAGCACGATCCGGTGCACCGCGCGGCGTCGGGCCTCTTTCTGTTGAGCCGCCACGCCGACATCTACTGGGCACTCAAGGCCACGGGCGATGCGTTTCGGGGACCGGCGCCGGGCGAACTGGCGCGCTATTTCCCGCGTGCGGCGACCAGCCTGTCACTCAATCTGCTGGCGTCCACGCTAGCGATGAAGGACCCACCGACGCATACGCGTCTGCGCCGGCTGATCTCGCGCGATTTCACCATGCGCCAGATCGACAACCTGCGGCCGAGCATCGCGCGCATCGTCGCAGCGCGCCTGGACGGCATGGCGCCCGCGCTGGAGCGCGGGGAGGCGGTGGACCTGCATTGGGAATTCGCGCTGGCCTTGCCAATGCTGGTCTTCGCCGAACTGTTCGGCATGCCCCAGGACGACATGTTCGGGCTTGCCGCCGGCATCGGCGCCATTCTGGAAGGCCTGAGCCCACACGCCAGCGATCCCCAGCTCGCCGCGGCGGACGCGGCCAGCGCCAGGGTGCAGACCTACTTCGGTGACCTCATACAGCGCAAGCGCACCGATCCCCGCCACGACATCGTGTCGATGGTGGTCGGCGCACACGACGACGATGCCGACACGTTGTCGGATGCGGAGTTGATCAGCATGCTGTGGGGCATGCTGCTGGGCGGCTTCGCCACCACTGCTGCGACCATCGACCATGCGGTCCTGGCGATGCTGGCGTATCCCGAACAGCGGCACTGGCTGCAGGGAGACGCCGTGGGGGTGAAGGCATTCGTCGAAGAAGTCCTGCGCTGCGACGCGCCTGCCATGTTCAGCTCCATTCCGCGTATCGCCCAGCGCGACATCGAACTGGGCGGCGTGGTGATCCCGAAGAACGCGGATGTGCGCGTGCTGATCGCGGCCGGCAATCGCGACCCGGACGCCTTCGCCGATCCCGACCGCTTCAATCCCGCGCGGTTCTACGGCACCACTCCTGGCATGTCGACCGATGGGAAGATCATGCTGAGCTTCGGCCACGGCATCCACTTCTGCCTCGGTGCGCAACTGGCCCGGGTGCAGTTGGCCGAGAGCCTGCCGCGGATCCAGGCGCGCTTCCCCACGCTGGCATTGGCCGAGCAGCCGACCCGGGAGCCCTCCGCGTTCCTTAGGACGTTCCGCGCGCTGCCGGTACGCCTGCATGCGCAGGAGGGCTGAGATGCGCGTCGTGGTCGACCAGGATCTGTGTGGAACCACCGGGCAGTGCGTGCTGACGCTGCCGGGCACCTTTCGCCAGCGCGAACCGGACGGCGTGGCCGAAGTGTGCGTGGCGACGGTCCCGCAGGCGCTGCACGCCGCCGCGCGGCTCGCGGCCAGCCAGTGCCCCGTCGCCGCCATTCGGGTCATCGAAAGCGACGCTGGCGAGCGCGCCAGCGCCGCCCCTGCGCCTTCTCCGGCGGAGGCTGAGCGACATGCCGCCAAAGACCAACGCAACCCAGGAGGACGGTTTGAAGGCAAGGTGGCCGTGGTGACCGGCGCCGGCGCCGGCATCGGCAAGGCATGCGCCCTCGCCATCGCGCGCGAGGGCGGCAGAGTGGTGGTGGCCGACATTGATGGCTCGGCGGCCATCGTCTGCACCGCGCAGATCGCGGCCGAAGCGGGCCACGCGCTGGCCCTGGCCATAGACATCGCCGATGGGCAGGCGGTGGCAGCGCTGTTCGAGACGGCGGAGCGGCACTTCGGTGGGGTCGACCTGCTGGTGAACAACGCGAGCGCCATGCATCTGACACCGCGCGACCGCACGATCCTCGACCTGGACCTGGCGGTCTGGGATCAGACCATGGCGACCAATCTGCGCGGCACGCTGCTCTGCTGCCGGCAGGCCATCCCACGAATGATCGCCCGCGGCGGTGGCGCGATTGTCAACATGTCGTCGTGCCAGGGGCTCAGCGGTGACACCGCGCAGACGTCCTACGCCGCGTCGAAGGCGGCGATGAACATGCTGTCGGCCTCGCTCGCCACCCAGTACGGTCATGCGCAGATCCGCTGCAACGCGGTTGCGCCGGGTCTCATCATGACCGAGCGTCTCCTCGCCAAGCTGGACGAGTGCATGCAACGGCATCTGAGCCGGCACCAACTCCTGCAGCGCGTCGGCCGCCCCGAGGACGTGGCCGCGCTGGTGGCGTTCCTGCTCTCCGACGATGCTGCGTTCATCACCGGCCAGGTCCTGTGCATCGACGGCGGCATGCTGGCGCATGTGCCGACGTACGCCGACGGTGGCAACAGCCGCGCCGCGCGGCCTGCCGGCGACACCGCCGAAGCGGCCGCGGCGCCGCGCTGCTGATGGACATGCTGCTCAACCCGCTGGACCGTCGGCACCGGCTGCGGGACAACATCCCGGTCGTGCCCGGCGCTTTCCCCCTGGTCGGGCATCTTCCCGCCATCGTCTGCGACCTGCCGCGCCTGCTGCGGCGCGCGGAACGGACGCTGGGCAGCCACTTCTGGCTGGATTTCGGCCCTGCCGGACACCTGATGACCTGCGTGGATCCGGATGCGTTTGCACTGCTCCGGCACAAGGACGTGTCCTCGGCGCTGATCGAAGAGATCGCGCCCGAATTGCTTGGCGGAACGTTGGTCGCCCAGGACGGCGGCGCGCACCGGCAGGCGCGCGACGCGATCAAGGCGGCGTTCCTGCCCAAGGGGCTGACCCAAGCCGGCATCGGCAACCTGTTCGCGCCCGTCATCCAGGCGCGGGTGCAGGCGTGGCGCGACCGCGGCGACGTAACCATCCTGCGCGAAACCGGCGACCTGATGCTCAAGCTCATCTTCAGCCTCATGGGAATCCCAGCGCAGGACCTGCCGGGATGGCATCGCAAATACCGGCAACTGCTGCAGTTGATCGTCGCGCCCCCGGTCGACCTGCCCGGACTGCCCTTGCGGCGCGGCCGCGCCGCCCGCGACTGGATCGACGCGCAGTTGCGCCAGTTCGTCCGCGACGCGCGCGCGCATGCCGCGCGCACTGGGTTGATCAATGACATGGTGAGCGCCTTCGATCGCGGCGACGATGCGCTCTCCGACGACGTCCTGGTCGCCAATATCCGCTTGCTGCTGCTTGCCGGTCACGACACCACCGCCTCGACGATGGCCTGGATGGTGATCGAGCTGGCGCGGCAGCCTTGGCTGTGGGACGCCCTGGTCGAGGAGGCGCAACGCGTGGGCGCGGTGCCGACCCGGCACGCGGACCTGGCGCAGTGTCCGGTCGCCGAGGCGCTGTTCCGCGAGACGCTGCGCGTGCATCCGGCGACCACGCTCCTGCCGCGTCGCGCGCTGCAGGAATTGCAACTCGGCCAACGGCGCATTCCCGCGGGCACCCCTCTGTGCATCCCGCTGCTGCATTTGTCGACCTCGGCGCTGCTGCACGAGGCGCCTGATCAGTTCCGCCTGGCGCGGTGGCTGCAACGCACGGAGCCGATCCGGCCGGTGGACATGCTGCAGTTCGGTACCGGCCCACACGTCTGCATCGGTTACCACCTGGTATGGCTGGAAATGGTGCAGTTCTGCATCGCCTTGGCACTGACCATGCACAAGGCCGGGGTGCGGCCGCGGTTGCTGAGCGCCGTCGAAAAAGGTCGGCGCTATTTCCCGACCGCACATCCGTCCATGAAAATCCGCATCGGATTCTCATGAGCTGGCATCGCATGCCCCGTGTGGCGAGGCAGCTGCGCCGGCGACGCGCGGCAATGCTGCACTCGGCGCGCGCGCTCGGTGCGACGCCGCCAACACCGCGGCGGCTCCGACGCTCGCCGTGGCCGTGCCAGGTACAAGGACATGAACGACATGCAGACCGCTTCTACGCTACACGACGACGCGCAGGCGCGCGGCGCATCCGGCAGGCTGCCGCCGGAGATCTGGATGCAGGACGGCGCAAGGCGGGTCGAACAGGCGCTGGCGCGTCTTCTCTGCGCCGAAGACGACGGTGAGACCGAGCTGATGGCGGCGATGCGCTACGCCACCTTGCATGGCGGAAAGCGCACCCGCGCCTTGCTCTGTCTGGCTACCGGCGCACTGGCCGACACGCCGGCGCACATGCTCGACGATGTCGGCGCCGCCATCGAGATGATGCACGCCTGTACCCTGGTCCACGACGACCTGCCCGCAATGGACGATGACGTGCTTCGCCGCGGCCTTCCGACCGTGCACGTCAAGTTCGGCGAAGCCACTGCGATCCTGGTCGGCGATGCGCTGCAGGCGCACGCCTTCCTGACCCTGGCGAGCCTGGATGCGCCGGGCGACAACCGTATCGCGCTCGTGCGCGAACTGGCGCAGGCGGTGTCCGCCGAGGGTGCCGCAGGCGGGCAGGCCATGGATCTGTCGCTGGTCGGAAAGCACGTCGAGCTGGACAGGATCGTGGCGATGCACCGGATGAAGAGCGGAGCACTAGTGCGCGCGTCCGTTCGCATGGGCGCGCTATGCGCCATCGCGGAGGATGCCACCCACGCTGCGCTGTACTGTGCGCTCGATCGCTACTCCGCCTGTTTCGGCCTGGCGTTGCAGGTGGTCGACGACATTCTCGACGCGACAGCGGATACCGCGACGTTGGGCAAGACCCCCGGCAAGGACGCGGCGGCGCAGAAGCCGACCTGTGCGTCGATCATGGGGCTGCAGGCAGCGCGCCAGTTGGCGCTGGATCTGTTGCGCGACGCCGGGGAGGCCATCGCCCCGCTGGGAACGCGTGCGGAACGGTTGGCGCAGATGCTGCAGCGGGCCAACGCGTATCTGTTCAAGCACGCGCCATGCGCATGAGCGCGCCCGTCCGCATGGAGTCGCCCCTGTGCCGCTGCGATCGATCGGCCGGCGTGAGCGGTGCATGCTGCACTGTGTCCAAGTCGGCGGCGGCGATCGCAGCGGTTGCCCAGCACAGCCGCGGCGCACGCGGCGCGCTGCGCGCAAGCCTATGCGGTGGACCGGCCCCAGCATGGGGCGCGTCGCCGCGCCGGAGCAGGGCGGCCGTCCGGCGCTGCCCGTGCGCCGGGCCGCGACGGGCCTGCGGCGACGTGCGCGGCGTCTGCTCGATCCTGGTTCCCGTCAACTGTCTGCAGAAGGAACATACCGCGTGGACGCGCTCTCCGAACAGATCCTTTCCGAATTGCGCCACCTGCTGATCGAGATGAGCGACGGCGGCAGCGTCGGTCCGTCCGTCTACGACACGGCGCGAGCTCTGCAGTTCCACGGCAACGTCGCCGGTCGGCAAGACGCATACGCGTGGCTCATCGCGCAACAACAGGCCGATGGCGGATGGGGAAGCGCGGACTTCCCGCTGTTCCGCCATGCGCCCACCTGGGCGGCGTTGCTGACATTGCAGCGTGCCGATCCTCTTCCCGGCGCTGCCGACGCAGTCCAGGCTGCAACCCGGTTCCTCGAGCGCCAGCCCGATCCCTACGCGCATTCGGTGCCGGAAGACGCGCCGATCGGCGCGGAGCTGGTCCTGCCGCAGTTGTGCGGCGAGGCCGCATCCTTGCTGGGCGGCGTGGGGTTTCCGCGCCACCCGGCGCTGTTGCCGTTGCGGCAGGCGTGCCTTGTCAAGTTGGGGGCGGTGGCGACGTTGCCGAGCGGCCATCCGTTGCTGCACTCCTGGGAAGCCTGGGGAACGTCGCCGACCACCGCATGCCCGGACGACGACGGCAGCATTGGCATCAGTCCGGCGGCCACCGCCGCGTGGCGTGCGCAAGCCGTAACACATGGGAGCACGCCGCAGGTCGGGCGCACCGACGCGTATCTGCAGGCGGCATCGCGGGCGACGCGCAGCGGCATCGAAGGTGTCGTTCCCAACGTCTGGCCGATCAATGTGTTCGAGCCATGCTGGTCGCTGTACACCCTGCATCTGGCCGGGCTGTTCGCGCATCCCGCGTTCGCCGATGCCGTGCGCGTGATCGTCGCGCAGCTCGACGCCCGCATGGGCGTGCGCGGTCTGGGCCCGGCCTTGCACTTCGCAGCCGATGCCGACGACACCTCCGTTGCGTTGTGCGTCCTGCGCCTTGCAGGTCGCGACCCGCCGGTCGATGCGTTGCGCGATTTCGAAATCGGCGAGCTATTCGTCACCTTCCCCGGCGAGCGCAATGCCTCGGTGTCGACTAACATCCATGCCCTGCATGCGTTGCGACTGTTGGGAAAGCCCGCCGCCGGCACCAGCTACTACGTCGAGGCCAATCGCAACCTGCACGGTCTATGGGACAACGAAAAATGGCACGTTTCGTGGCTGTATCCCACCGCGCATGCGGTCGCTGCGCTGGCGCAAGGCAAGCCCCAGTGGCGCGACGAGCGCGCGCTGGCGGCGCTGCTGCAGGCGCAGCGCGATGACGGCGGCTGGGGCGCCGGTCGCGCATCCTCATTTGAGGAAACCAGCTATGCGCTGTTCGCGTTGCACGTGATGGACGGGAGCGAAGAGCCGACAGGGCGCCGGCGCATCGCGCAGGCGGTGGCGCGTGCGCTGGAGTGGATGCTCGCCCGCCATGTGTCGAATGCATTGCCGCAGACGTCGCTGTGGATCGGCAAGGAACTGTATTGCCCCACCCGGGTCGTGCGCGTGGCCGAACTCGCCGGGTTGTGGCTGGCGCTTCGTTGGGGGCGGCGCGTCCTGGCCGAGGGAGCAGGAGCGGCGCCATGATCCCGACCGAACGCGCGCTGCAGCAGGTGCTGGAGTGGGGGCGTTCCCTGACAGGGTTCGCCGACGAGCATGCCGTGGAAGCGGTCAGGGGCGGCCAGTACATCCTGCAGCGCATCCACCCGAGCCTGCGCGACACCAGCGCCCGCACTGGCCGCGATCCGCAGGACGAAACGCTGATCGTGGCGTTCTATCGCGAACTGGCGCTTCTGTTCTGGCTCGACGATTGCAACGACCTTGGCCTGATCGCGCCGGAGGAGCTCGCCGCGGTGGAGCAGGAGCTGGGGCAGGGCGTGCCGTGCGCGCTCCCCGGATTCGAGGGCTGCGCTGTGCTGCGCGCTTCGCTGGCCGCGCTCGCCTACGATCGTCGCGACTATGCTCAGCTTCTCGACGATACCCGGTGCTACTGCGGGGCGCTGCGCGCCGGACACGCGCAGGCGGCAGGGGCAGAAAGCTGGTCCTACGCCGAGTACCTGCACAATGGCATCGATTCGATCGCCTACACGAACGTGTTCTGTTGCCTTTCGTTGCTGTGGGGGTTGGACATGGCGACCTTGCGTGCGCGTCCGGCGTTTCGCCAGGCCCTGCGGCTCATCTCCGCGATAGGGCGCCTGCAGAACGATCTGCATGGACGCGACAAGGACAGGTCGGCCGGCGAGGCCGACAACGCGGCGATCCTGCTGCGGCAGCGCTATCCGGCTATGCCTGTGGTAGAGTTCCTCAACGACGAGCTGGCCGGCCATACGCGCATGCTGCACCGGGTGATGGCGGAAGAACGCTTTCCCGCGCCGTGGGGACCGTTGATCGAGGCCATGGCGGCCATCCGCGCGCAGTACTACCAGACCTCGACCAGCCGCTACCGCAGCGACGCTGCGGGGGGAGGCCAGCGTGCGCCCGCCTGAACGGCGTGATGTGGCTGCGTGCGCGCCGCTGCCGTCGGTCCGATCCGACGCAACGCCGTCGCCCGATGCGACGGATGGAGCGAGCATGAGCAATAGCGACACCGCCCCGAGCCGGCGCAAGGACGACCATCTGGACATCGTGCTGGATCGGCGAACGGCGCCGGCCACGGTCGCCGCCGGCTGGGAGTACATCCGTTTCGAACACTGCGCATTGCCCGAGTTGGACCTGACGCAGATCGACCTGCGCGCCTCGCTGCTGGGCAAGACCATGCGCGCCCCGCTGCTGATCAGCTCCATGACCGGCGGCATGCCACGCGCCGAGGCCATCAACCGGCATCTGAGCGAGGCAGCGCAAGCCTTGGGGATCGCCATGTGCGTCGGTTCGCAGCGCGTGAGCCTGCAATCCCGCAACTCCCATGGGCTGACGTGCGCGCTGCGCCGCCTGGCCCCAGACATTCCCTTGCTGGCCAATATCGGCGCCGCGCAACTGCGCGAGGCCGACGGCCTGGACCTGGCGCGCCGGGCGGTGGATGCGCTGGAGGCCGATGGACTCATCGTCCATCTCAATGCGCTGCAGGAAGCGGTACAGCCGGAGGGCGACCGCGACTGGCGCGGCGTCCTGGCGCAGATCGCTCGCGCCGCGCGCAGCGTGGACGTGCCGATTGTGGCCAAGGAAGTGGGGTCGGGCCTGTCCGCCTCGGTGGCCTGTGCGCTCGTCGAGTCGGGCGTGGCGGTGATCGATGTCGCCGGCGCCGGCGGCACCAGTTGGGCCGCGGTGGAGGGCGAGCGCGCCCGCGATGCCGCCGACCGTGCAGTGGCGATGGCGTTCGCCGATTGGGGGATTCCGACCCCAGCCAGCGTGCAGGCGGTACGTCGGGCGCTGCCCACGGTGAAGCTAATCGCGTCGGGCGGGATCCGCGACGGCGTCGACGTGGCCAAGGCCATCCGCCTGGGCGCGGACATCGCCGGGCAGGCGGCCGGCGTGCTGCGCGCGGCGACTGTGTCCACCGAGGCGGTTGTCGCGCATTTTGAGATCGTCATCCGTCAGTTGGCCGTCGCCTGCTTCTGCACCGGCTCGGCTGATCTGGCGGCGTTGCGTCAGGCGCGCTTGTTGCCCTCTCATCTGCCCGCCGATTGATACCGGCGTCTCCCGCACGTGGCGGCGGGCGCCTAGCAAGCTGCTGAATACCTACGCCAAAGATAGACTACTGATCCACCTTGGCGAGGCGGTTCAATGCGCGGGAGCTCGTGATCACCAGAAGGGAAGTTGATGCCCAGGACGTGGCTTGGTTGGAGACGCCAAGGATCGTCAAACTGACGATTCTTGTAACGTGGTCGGGGATCGACAACGACAGGATCGAACCAGTCTCGTCACGCATAGCGGAACGATCGCGCCAGAGGAAGCATTCGGTTCTGCCACAGCATCGGCCAGGCAAAAATAACTTGCGTTGCGCAGATAAAATGCCCTGATCCTGCCATTCCTCCAGAGCACGTGGGCGGGGAGAAATCTCATACAACTGGCAGCGAAGGGAGGCTCGGCCCAATGAGCGGGGTGGCGCGTGAAGAAGTTAATCCGGTGTCATCGGCAACGTTTGCGCCGCTCGAGAATTCAACTTTCCGTCCGATCTGGATTGCCACACAAGTATCCAGTCTAGGGTGGCTGATTCAAATGGTTGCCATCAGTTGGCTGATGGCGACCATTTCGACATCGGATGTGATGGTCGCCTTGGTGCAGGCTTCGACAACCTTGCCCACATTCCTCCTGTCAATTATCGCCGGCGCCCTAGCGGACAATTACAGCCGCCGCAATCTCATGTTCGCTGGCTGGTGCGTGATAGCATTGTCCTCGACGATGCTGACTGTTCTTGCAGGTCTCGGAATTTTCAATCCATGGATGGTTCTTGCATTCAGCTGTTTGGCCGGAGTAGGCGCCGCTTTCACCGACCCCGCCTGGCACGCGTCGGTTGGCGATATCCTGCGAAAGCGCGATGTTCCGGCCGCCGTCACGCTTATCTCGGTCGGATATAACGCCGTCCGAAGCATCGGTCCCGCTCTCGGTGGCGTCGTCGTTGCTTCCTTTGGCCCTTTGACGGCTTTCGCAGTGGCGACGCTTACATATCTGATGCTGCTGTGGACCATAGGGCGCTGCAAATGGCATGTTCGCTCGTCACCGCTGCCGAGTGAACCATTGACCACGGCGATCCATGACGGAGCGCGCTTCACTGCCCTGTCATCGGAAATCAAGGCAGCAATTGCCCGCGGTGCCCTTTTTGGGCTGACGAGCATCTCTATACTAGCGCTCTTGCCTCTCGTCACCCGCGATCAACTGGGGGGAGGGCCAGTCGTTTACGGCATCCTGATGGCCGGCTTCGGGACCGGCGCCTTGTTCGCCGGCATCTGCAACAACATTCTGAGACGGAGGCTGTCCCAGGAACGTTTGACGACACTGTCGTGCATCGCCTGTGCGGCTTGTTGTCTATCGCTTGCTTTCACCCCCTCGGTGGCGGTGGCGGCTATCGCGCTGGCGCTCGGCGGCGCGGGCTGGGTCGTGACCTGGACCGGGCTGGACGTAAGCGTCCAGTTGGCGAGTCCGAGGTGGGTCGTTGGTCGCACGCTCTCGATCTATTATGCCCTTTCATCCGGCGGCATCGCGGCTGGCAGCTGGCTGTGGGGTACGGTGGCCGAGAGCTATTCGCTGAGCTCGGCTCTGGAGCTTTCAGGTGGCGCGCTGCTGCTGGTCGCTGGCACCGGCTTCCTGCTGCCCATCCGTCAATGGAAAGATTCCGATCAGGCTCCTCTTGGCTTCGAAACGCCTCAGGTTGCCCTGGATTTGAAGCCCCGAAGCGGGCCGATCGTCGCCAAGATCGAATATTCAATACCCGAAGCAAATGTCGAAGCGTTCCTGGAGCAGATGCGGGAACGGCGGCGAGTACAAAGCGGCGTTGGTGCGCGACACTGGAATCTCCAGCGCGACCTCCAGCAGCCTTCGCGTTGGACAGAAACCTTCCGCACCCCGACCTGGATGGACTACCTTCGCCTGAACCACCGCCTTACGGCAGCCGACAAGGAGTTGGACCAGCGTCTCCTCGCATTGCACCTGGGAGAGCTTCCTCCTCGAACCACGCTTGCGATCGAGCGGCCGACTGGAGCTGGCCGCAAGCGGGACCAATCGATGCGGTTCTTTTTCCGGCGTTGACATCCGTCCAGGCGTCCGCGCTGGTGAGACAGGATGGGTTGGAAACGAGCCAACGCTCTCACCATCCGTTTTGCAGATCGGCTTCGATCCATTCGGGTGGTTGCCGAGCCGGCATACTGGGCGGCTCAGACGTATCCTTGTCGGAGAGATTCCTCGGCACTCGAGCGTCTTGCAGCGCGTTGCGCTCAAGCTCACCGGCACCTGTTCAGTGCGTTCCCAAACAGAGCAATGGCTTTTCGCGCCGCAACCCCGAGGTGGGTAATTCTGGTTTTTGCTGGGTTTAACTCTACGAAATATGAACAGGATCGGCTTCACGGCCCGTCTGGTTCGCACTGGCCACAGAGGAATACACAGATATGGCGACCGGAACAGTGAAGTGGTCCAACAGCACCAGAGGTTTTGGCTTCATCCAGCCCGATGACGGCGGTCAGGACGATTTCGTCCATATTTCAGCTGTAGAACGGGCTGGACTTTCAAACCTCGTTGATGGGCAGAAGATCAAGTACGAGATCGAGCAGGACCGCCGTAGCGGCAAGTCCTCCGCAGGTAGTCTCAGCAAGGTAGGCTGATTTTCTCGTCGGACCCGCAGAGCGCGAAGGATAAGTCAAGCCGAAGGTACCATCGTCATTCGCGGGGCGTATCGCGACGGACTCTCTTATACGAGACGATCCTGATGCGTCACGCAAACGGTGAATCACGAACGCTCTCGCCGCAAACCCCTTCCGCCCGGAAATCTGCCCCGGTTACGGCTCTCGGCGTATCCCAGAGTTGGGAGAAGCTTCTGCCAGACTACAACTGTAACCTCATATCGGTTTAGCAGGTCAAGCGTCGGTGGTACCCTGATTGGGTAACTTAACGACTTTGGAGGCCGAGCAATGGATCGCGATAACAAACGGGCACGCGCAGCTGCAAGTTCATCCCAGGACGTGGGGAATCGCAGTACCCTCCGTGACCTTCCATACGGACCATTGACCGATGTTGCAGAACGGCTGGTAAGCGCTAACCCGCGCGATACAGCGCGAAATCTTGGGACCTTCAAAGAACTCGGGAGGCGAGAGCGCATAGCCGTTCGGGGCACTCGAACCGAGCCAGAAACTGACCTCGCGAAGTTTGAAACGCGGACCAATCAGCTTGGACGATCAGCCGTCGATCTGGGGGATAAATTGACTGCCGGGTTGGGACACACCTCGGATGAAGTAGCATTGGAGCAATTCAGAGCAGTCAGTAATGTGTCTCATTACCTTCGGCCAGAGACACAAGATAGTATTGTTAATCGCATTGGCAACATGGACCCACCTTCGCAAGCTATCGGAGCGCTTTACGCTGCGCAAAACTTCAGCAAGTTTAACGCTGAAAATAAAGCTCGCATTTTTGATCAGGCCGCTGAATTGGCTACCGATCCGGATGGCCACGTCAGGTCGACAGCATCCAATGCTATGTACGCGATGTATCACCAGTTAGATCCAAATCAACAGGCCCAAGCTCACTCAATTCCCGGCATGCAAGACATCTTGCCGCAGATGCCTCCTCCGCGGCATGCAGCAGAGGAACGCAGTGCGGATCTGGACGCCCACATAGCAGGTATTGGGGCTGCAGTCCGTGATACAGTTGGCCCGCAAACCTCCCACGAACAGCTGCAGCGGGGTGGTCAAGTCGGCCGGGACATAAGCCACTCCTACAATCACGCCCGAGAGGATCTAATGGAGGCTAGGAGAAGCAGAGATCGCACCGGCCGTTGAGGTCTCGGCCATGGCAGTAACGCTTCCTCTCCCGAATTCCGTTCACGGTCTTGCTGTTTCCAATTCCCTGGCCGTCGACGTAGCTGCTTAGTGAAACTTTCAAAATCCACGTCTGCCGGGTGGCGCGATGCACGCATCGCACCACCCGCTGCGGCATCGATCTGTCGAGCGTCGGCATCGCGACCTCGGTTCGGTGTCTGAAGCAAGCGCAGCATCAGCACGGCTAATTCGGCCATGGAACAATGTCTTCTACAAAAACGACGTCCCCCAACATAGCCATTAGCATCGCGTGCTCACTCGCCTTGGGGTTCTGTGCGGCAAGTCTGTACGCAACCTTCCGCCACGGGGGTAGCGGCGAGGCTCTGATGGCGTTTGATGTCCGTGCCTTTTGGTTTGAGACGCCCTTCTATTTGGGTTTCGCAACCCCCGTTTTCTATCAGGGCGCGGCTATCGTGCTCTCGACATCCGCGGTTGTCTTGCTGATTCAGCAGTTCGTATTGCGCCGCAAGCTCGAACACCACGGGACCGCTCGTTGGGCTCGAGTGGATGAAATGCGACGCCCGGGATATCTGCGACGATACCGTGGCGTGACAGGACCGGTCTTCGGGAAGACGACTGGCCCTTCATGGCCTGGCTACTACCTGACCAATGGCGAGCAGCCTCACAGCCTCATTGTTGCACCGACCCGCGCTGGCAAGGGTGTCGGCATAGTCATTCCAACGCTACTTACATTCAAAGGCTCAGTGATAGCTCTGGACGTCAAGGGGGAGCTCTTTGAGCTCACCTCGAGGGCGCGCAAAGCCGCAGGCCACGAAGTGTTCAAATTCGCTCCGCTGGATTCAGAGCGGCGCACGAACTGCTACAATCCACTGTTGGATCTCATAGCACTGCATCCACAGCAGCAATTCACCGAAGCCCGCCGCTTGGCCGCGAACCTGATTACGGCCAAGGGGGAGGGGGCGGAAGGTTTCGTCAGCGGCGCGCGAGATATCTTTGTCGCGGGGATCCTTGCCTGCATCGAGCGGGGCACGCCAACAATCGGCGCCGTCTATGATCTGTTCGCTCAGCCGGGGGAGAAGTTTAAGCTCTTCGCGCAGCTCGCCATGGAGACCCGGAACAAAGAGGCACAACGCATCTTCGACGACATGGCGGGGAACGACACGAAAATCCTAACCTCCTACACGTCCGTGCTCGGCGATGGCGGGCTCAACTTGTGGGCGGATCCGGCTGTCAAGGCGGCTACAAGTCGCTCGGACTTTTCGGTCTATGATCTTCGCCGTCGCAGAACGTGCATCTATCTTTGCGTTGGTCCGAACGACCTTGAGGTGATCGCGCCTTTGATACGCTTATTTTTTCAGCAAATCGTTTCAATTCTACAGCGGTCGCTGCCCCGCCAGGACGAAAAGCACGAGGTTCTCTTTCTGCTCGATGAGTTCAAGCACTTGGGGAAGCTGGAGGCGATCGAGACCGCAATTACGACTATCGCGGGCTACAAGGGGCGTTTCATGCTCATCATCCAAAGCCTTTCGGCACTAACGGGGGCTTATGGAGAGGCTGGCAAGCAGAATTTTCTCAGCAATACCGGACTGCAAGTGTTCATGGCCACGGCCGATGACGAGACTCCGAACTACATTTCCAAAGCCATCGGTGAATACACGTTTGAAGCCAAATCGATTTCCTACAGCCAGTCGCGAGCGTTCGACCGGAACATTCAGAATTCGTTTCAAGGTGCGCCGCTGCTGCGTCCCGAACAGGTTCGGCTGCTCAATGACGAGTACGAGATTGTTCTCATCAAAGGTCTGCCACCATTGCAATTGAGGAAGGTGCGATATTTTTCGGACCGCATCCTTAAACGCATCTTTGAAAGCCAGACAGGCGCCCTCCCGGAGCCGGCACCCTTGATGGAAGCTCATCCAGATGACACTGACGGTTAAGCGCCCGTCTCGCGTATCCCGTCCCTCGGCGATCAGAAACTCCACTACAGGTGAACGGCTATGGGAATTTGCATCTCCAAATCCTCCGGATCGACTCGACATGCCACATATGACACGGAAGAGTCGCCGCGAGAATCCACAGCAGCGCTGAAGGTCTCCGTGGGCACGCCTGCCGACAGGTTGCGACGGGGCGGAGATGCGCCTCTGGAGCCACATCAGATCCAGCAGGCCGCCTATCATATGGGAGCGTGTGTCGTCGGTGACGACGTCACCAGCCCGATAAGACTCGCGACAGCGGGGCAAACAGTTCACGACGTTCGCCTGCTGCTCAAGCATGGCCGGGGAAACGTTAAGGTGGACGACATTCCCTCTCACGGCCACAACAGCATCGGATCGTCGGTTGCAATGATGGGAGCAGACGACAACATTAAGGTTGCAGTGGCCGTAGTCATGGGAGCGGCGTGCTGCAATCAGACCGCTCCCCTTTCCGCTATCGTCCACGCCCCACACATGGCGGCCGACGAGCGGAGTATGACCTCTAGTGCTTCCGTGTCAATGAAAGAGATAACCGACGAAGGTGATGAGATCTCAGTCAAGGCGGGTCACATTTGGAACGAACTGCGGCGCGGAAGCCGCGACCCGAGGTCGACCGTGGTTATGGATGCCTGGGCCAACGGTCCCGCTGTTCGGTTGAAAGACAGCGCATGGAGCGGAGTGCCGGTCAAGGAAGGTCATTGGTCGATGGACAAAAGCACCGCCGAATTCCTGAAAAACCGTGTTGAGGGGTTGATTCCGTTCGTGCATCCGGACACAAATGAACAGACTGCCAACGATTTGCGCCGGAAGCAAAACGCACCCGTATCGTGGAAAAAATATGCAGAAGTACAAGTGATCTCACCCGAGTTCGCTGATAGTGTACGCAACGCATTGTCCCGTATTCCTGAAGACCAACAAAAGGAAATCGCATCACTGATGATTCAGGGAGCCTACGGAATGGATCCTTCCTCGCGCACGCACCAAGACGCAGTGGAATCAGTTCTGGTGGCCGCCAACCAACTGGACTCGCTGCCCCGGCCTCCTGTCGCGCCGCCGGAATTGGCGGTGTATCACCAGTTCGACGCAAATCAACAGGCCCAAGCTCACGCAGTTCCCGGCATGCAAGATATCTTGCCGCACATGCCTCCGCCGCGGCATGCAGTAGAGGAACGGAATGCGAATTTGGACGACCACATAGCAGGTATTGCGGCTTCAGTCCGTGATACAGTAGGCCCGCAAACCTCCCGTCAACAGCTGCGGCGGGGTGGTGAAATCGGGCAGTCCCTAAGTCACCCCTATAATCACGCCCGCGAGGATCTAATGGCTGCCTCCAGAAGCAGAGATCGCTCCGGCCGTTGAGGTCTCGGCCATGGTAAGTGACGGTTTCTCCTCGAATCCCGTTCACGGCCTTGCCAGCCAGGCGCGAACGTCCGATTGGAACATTCAGAATTCGTTTCAAGGTGCGCCGCTGCTGCGTCCCGAACAGGTTCGGCTGCTCAATGACGAGTACGAGATTGTTCTCATCAAAGGTCTGCCGCCATTGCAACTGAGGAAGGTGCGATATTTTTCGGACCGCATTCTGAAACGCACCTTTGAAAGCCAGACAGGCGCCCTCCCGGAGCCGGTACCCTTGACGATAGCGGACGAGGGGCTCTCGGCAGAATCTCAACTCGATGACCCGCTGCGTGAATTGGCGCAGGATTTTTGACGATACAGTTTGATGTGAGGCTAGTGTGGACCCGCGAAATAGTAATCCATCCCGTGTAACAGCTTTGCCGCAGGTGCAGGACGCCGGCTTGGAAGAGGATCAAGCGGTCCAGGCCAGGCAAGTGGGCGTTGAGCAGCACCTTGCCGAGGCCCGGAGGCTGTTCGATCAAGCTGACGAGTCGCCAACCAATCCAGAGGAGCTTCAGCGACTGGACCAGGGGCTCCGCGAAGTGCTTCAGCAATGGCAGGATGAGCAAGCCGCCTCGTCTTCTTTCAGCGCTGAGGTTCCCGAGGCGCTCCGGCCGCTGTTCGATGATCGAGCTGACGAGCCGCCAGCCAATCCAGAGGAGCTTCTGCGACTGGAACAGGGGTTCCGCGAAGTGCTTCAGCAGCGGCAGGATGATCAAGCCGCCTCGTCTTCGCTCAGCAACCCAGGGATGCGTGCTGGACCGGAGGACCCCAATAGAAGCGTGTCGGACGCTTTCGCAACATCTGGGCACGCCGGAGTTCAGGCCCCCGCCCCGCCAGTCTTGGCTGCCAGCCAACAGCAGATCCGGCCCTGGCCGGATGCGCTTGACCAGGGCAACCACCTGCCACCCCAGGGGGGCATCATCAACAATGAACATGACACAGCGCTGTTGCGGCCAGCGGAGAGGCAGAGGGCCCTGAATACGCCGCAAGCCGCCGCCATTCAGCAGCCGCCGAGCGAAATCGGCAATTCAGGCGGCCGCATGCCGATGCAGCCCCCCATGCGGCAATTGGGTGAATTGCCATTGCAAGGGGTACCGGTTCAAGGGACAGGGTCCGAACACATCGGAAGGCTGCATGCGGAGGCCGCGCCCTCCGCAAGGGCTGAGGCACCCCCGGCTGCCATCGAGGACTCCATAAATGTTTCGTTCGCCGTCCCCAAAGACTTCTCCCATGGGACTCAACGCGTCCCAGACGCGATGCTCCCTTTCTTGGACCGCCCTGGCCCCTTGCCGGATGCTGGCCAAGCGCGGCAAGCGGGCTTTGAGCAGCACGTGGCCGAGCCGCGCCGAGCCGACCCCGTTGCGAGTGGCGCCCGTGCTTCCCGCTATCACCATCTGTCCGACGAACACCGGGACCTTATTGATAGAGCGATCGCCCACTCCGAGGAAAAATATAGCGAGACCACGGCCCGAAAATACACGTTTGCACTTCGCCGGTTGGCGAATGATCTCAGCGCTCGTGGCCAAGCGACCGATCTAAGAAATCACAAATTCCTGGTCGATCACGTCGGTGCTTTCTTTCCGAAAGACGTGGATATGAAGAGCGCGTTGAAGGCCCTTCGTGCGTATCATGAGCCGGGCTATTCAGCGACTGCTGGCGGCCCTGCTGCCAGCTATCCCCATCTGTCCGCCGAACACCGGGACGTTATTGATAAGGCGATCGACCGCGCTGCGGCTCAGCAAAACCAGAGCGCGGAGACGCTGCGAATATACTCGAATGCGCTTCGCCGATTGGCGAATGATCTCGGCGCTCGTGGCCAAGCGACTGATCTAAAAAATCACCAATCCCTGGTCGATCACCTCGATACTTTCTTTCCGAATGACCAGAACATTAAAACGGCGTTGAACGTCCTACGTGCGTATCATGATCCGGGCTATGCAGCGACTGGCTGGTGGCCAGCGGCGGTGCCGGCAAAGGCAGATGCGCGTATCTTGGAAAAATTAAGCAGTGACAGCGGGTTGGCCTTAAGCACCCGTGTCGTCTATGGTCGTCTTCTTCGCAGATTTTCTGAGGAGCTTGAGAGTCGGGGCCAGACGATCTCTGGGCTGGATCACAATTCGCGGACCGAACTCGCCGAGGCGTTGTTTCCAGGCAACAAGAAACTCCGCTTGGCGCTGCAGCGGGTTCACAATGCGGAGGTTCCCGAGGCCTTGCGGCCGCTGTTCGATAATCGAGCTCACAAGCCGCCAACCAATCCAGAGGAGCTTCTGCGACTGGAACAGGGGTTCCGCGAAGTGCTTCAGCAGCGGCAGGATGATCAAGCCACCTCGTCTTCTTTCAGCGCGGAGGTTCCCGAGGCGCTCCGACCGCTGCTCGATGATCGAGCTCACCAGCCGCCAACCAACCCAGAGGAGCTTCTGCGACTGGAACAGGGGCTCCGCGAAGTGCTTGAGCAGCGGCAGGGTGATCAAGCCACCTCGCCTTCTTTCAGCGCGGAGGTTCCCGAGGCGCTCCGGCCGCTGTTCGATGATCGAGCTCACCAGCCGCCAACCAATGCAGAGGAGCTTCTGCGACTGGAACAGGGGTTCCGCGAAGTGCTTCAGCAGCGGCAGGATGATCAAGCCGCCTCGTCTTCGCTCAGCAACCCAGGGATGCGTGCTGGACCGGAGGACCCCAATAGAAGCGTGTCGGACGCTTTCGCAACATCTGGGCACGCCGGAGTTCAGGCCCCCGCCCCGCCAGTCTTGGCTGCCAGCCAACAGCAGATCCGGCCCTGGCCGGATGCGCTTGACCAGGGCAACCACCTGCCACCCCAGGGGGGCATCATCAACAATGAACATGACACAGCGCTGTTGCGGCCAGCGGAGAGGCAGAGGGCCCTGAATACGCCGCAAGCCGCCGCCATTCAGCAGCCGCCGAGCGAAATCGGCAATTCAGGCGGCCGCATGCCGATGCAGCCCCCCATGCGGCAATTGGGTGAATTGCCATTGCAAGGGGTACCGGTTCAAGGCCCAGGGTCCGAACACATTGGAAGCCTGCATGCGGAGGCCGCGCCCTTTGCAAGGTCCGAGGCGCCCCCGGCTGCGATCGAGGACTCCATAAATGTTTCGTTCGCCGTCCCCAAAGACTTCTCCCATGGGACTCAACGCGTCCCAGAGGCGATGCTCTCTTCCTTGTACCATTATGGCCTCTTGCCGGACGCGGACAAGCCGGAATGGAACTACGAGATTAAAGGCCACGGCTACACCGCCCGGAGGCCGGAGGGGGGCAACGACGTTTGGCTCCTCCATCGCGGAGCGATGAGGGAAGCTGGAGCGGCAGCAGTACCGGCAAGGGCTCCGGGACCCGCCTTGCCAGCGACCGCCAGGCTCTCAGACACCCATCTCGGTGTTCCGTTGGTCGATCTGACTACCTCCTCCGATGCACACATCGAAGCCCTTCCGTCAGGCTCGTCCAATCTCCCCCGGGGGGCGGTGCTCGGGGCCACCCAACTGCTGGGCGACGAACATATCCAGAGGGATTACGAATTCCTCGAGCAGCAGCTGCAGCAGGCTGATCCAGCGCTCGCCGCCCGGACGCGGCTGGTCGATCCGTCGGTCTCTCATCTGCTGCGCCACATGGAGCAGCAAGACGCGCGAGGCACATTGCAGTCGATTTATGATCGAAACGCCGGCCCATCCGACTTCCTGTTCGTGCCAGTGAACGATGGGGTGGGTATTGACCGCGGCACCCATTGGTCGCTGCTCCTCGTAGATCGCCGCGATCCGGAAAGAGCCGTCGCCTATCACTACGACTCCATCCAGCAAAATGAACAGCGATACAACGACGCGCCTGCACGAAAGCTCGCTACAAGACTGGACGCGACCCTGGTAACACCCGACATGGCGCAGCAGAAAAACGCTGTTGACTGCGGCGTCTTCGTGGTGGACGGCACGCGCGAGCTGGTTCGTCGATTGGCGAACGAAGAGCGGCCAGACCAGCAGCTGCCGCTGCACCTCAACTACCTCGTCGCCGATCGGCAGGCGCTGCAAAACCGACTGAGAGAGGGGCGCTTGCCGCACGAGCTTGCCGCAAGCCCCGCCGAAGCTATGGCAGCAGCCGGGTCGCAGGTGCAACACGCCGCCTTGCAAGAGCAGCAAGCCAGACAGGTCGCGCCAGCGCCGTTGGAACGGCACTTGGGCCAGACGCGCGAGGCCGAGGACAAGCTGACGAGTACACTTGACAGGAGCAACCGCGTGAACAGCGGGGGCGTCATCATCAACACTGAACGTTACACAGCGCCGTTGAGACCAGCGAAAAGGCAGAGGACTGACAATTCGCAAAGCCTCGCCATCGGGCGGCAGCCGAGCGACGCAAACACAACGTCCATCGGCCAAGCCTCCGATCAAGCCCGAGCGGACCTCATGGCTTCCTTCAGGAGCAGAGAGCGCTCCGACGCTGGGCGTTGAGCTCGACGGCTAAGCAGAACAGCTCTTTTGGCGACGGAGAGGCTGATGCGATCTCCGGACCGGTAGCTCTCGCCGTAATTGATCAGACTGGCACTGTTGGAAGGCGATGTAGGCCTGGAACTCGCCGATCGCCAGCGAGGCGCTGAGACGATCGCCCACCTCAATAAGATCGAGGACGATATCCGCGGCCGACCGGCCGATGAACGCCGTGCGACGCGTCGGGAAAATAGCCGCGCTATTGTCGCCATCTTGAACCTTGGCTGCGTGAAAGCTCGGCCTGATCTGTCAGAAGACCAAGGTCGCCGAGGCAATCCGCTACACGCTCTCACGCTGCGAAGGCCTCTCGCGCTTCGTTGACGACGGTCGCACCGAGATCGACAACAACACCGTCGAGCGCTCAATCCGTCCGCAAGAACGCGCTCTTCGCCGGCTCGAACGGCGGTGCCGAACACTGGGCGGTCATTGCGTCGCTGATCGAAAGCTGCAGGCTCGATGGTGTCGAGTCACTCGGTTATCTCGCCGACGTCCTCACCACCAGGATCGTCAACAGCCATCCCAGCCAGATCGACGAGATGCTGCCTTGGGTCAGACATCCAGGCGCCGAGCTAAGGGCCGCCAGAAAACACCGCCACGCTTCATCAGCCTCGTCAGCCAATCTCCAGAATAGCTCCTGTCACGCGGCCAAGGTGCCTCCGTAGCTAACGTCTACGTCAGCGTTGAAGAAATACCCTGCACCACGGCATGTCTTGACTAGCCTTGGATTGGCCGCATCAGCCTCCAGCTTTCGGCGCAAGCGCAAGATTAGGACATCGATACTTCGATCGTAGACCTCTTCTCCACGCACACGGCTCGCGAGCAAAAGCCGTTCTCTGGATAGGACATTGCGGGGGTTCTCCAGGAACGCGATCAGCAGGTTGAACTCACATGCGGTAAGCTTGACTTCGCCACGCTCCGCACAGATCAGTCGCCGCTGCTTGACGCTGAGCTTCCAGGCTCCGAACCGAAATGAGCGATGATCTTTCGTCCGCGGACTGGAAATGCGCTGGCGTAGCCCTACTCGAATGCGGGCCAAGAACTCGCGCAGCCCGAAAGGCTTGGGGATGAAATCGGTTGCGCCGAGCTCCAGCGCAACGACTTTTTCCGCCTCATCAAGCCGGTCGCCGCTGATCACTATGATGGGTAAATCCGATTTTGTCGCCAGGTTGCGGACGATGGCAAGCCCATCCTCCCGGCCTAGGTTGAGGTCAACAACCACGAGATCAACTGGCTCATGCGATAGAACGTAGTTAAACTGCTTGCTATCGTTGACTGCGGTCACCTTCAAGGCATGCATCATGAGATACTGGGAGATGAGGCGTCGCATTGCGGCATCATCGTCAATGACAAGAACATGTTTCAACGGCTCACCTTCAATCTTGAATCCCCTTGTCTAAAGCTGTTGCCGAGCAACCCTTGGGGCACCGACGCAGGACAGCTGCCCCTTGCTACCACTCGCCGGTGCGTGCGGCCAATGTGAGGCCGTTGCTCGGCCTGGTCTTTTCATCCACAGCGAATTGATCGCATCCAGGCAGCCGGTGGCCACCACACAGCTGCAAGCGCCGGTATGACCCTGCCGAGTGGTCCTTCGCTTATTCGCGAGCTCCGCCGTTGGTGCAGGCCTGCCAACACCACTTGATTACGAGGGCACGGACGCCCGGTCGCTTGCCATGTCCTTGCATCTTCTTCGCGTTTCTGGCGCTTGCGGACCTGGATCACCTCGAAATCCTCCCGCTCGTGCGTGCGGCTCGGACGCGGTGGAGCAGCGCGGCGGTTGACTGATCGCAGAGGCGGTTGGCCGAAGAACGGCCGTGATTCGCTATAGTGGCCTTGTGCCAACGGTATGTCTCCTGCCCAAGGCAGGTCATTGGGAGGTGGCCGGCGGCGCCAATCCTGTTCCCGGCGATCGGCAGGTCCGGTTACGGTTACGGTTACCTTGCGAGCTAACATTTCTCAGTTGATGCAATACCTTCCTTTTGAGCCTGTCACTGTACTTGCCGAGAGCGCTGTCGGACTGCGTCAATCCGCCTGCGGTTTCTGCCGATGGGACTGTGCGTGACCCACCAGTTCGCGGCGCGGCCGAACAGCTGAACCAGGTCTCGCACCAGGCCGGCTGCGCCGCCACGTCTTCCCAGTTGACCCTCGTCCCGCGTAGTTGCGCCTCCGACGAGCTTCGCGGACGAACTCGCGGTTTCAACCAATGCCTGAGTATACAGGGCGCATGGCTGTCTCTTGCAACAACGGCAGCATGCCGCAACATTGGGCTGCTCGGCGCCCTAGTCGGTTCTCGCGTTCGATCGACCCAAGCTTCCGCAGCCTGAGATGAACCCGCCAAGCTCCCCATTTTGTCCTTCGGCCGGCGCTGACACAAGATTCCATCACCGCCCATGCCAAGTCGCGGTTGACGCTGCAGGAGAAACGGACGTCCGGGGCGGGCAATCCCGCGCAGGAATGATCCACCACGATGGTCGAGATGTGCCGGCTGATCGCGCCCGCGCAACCCGCGCATGCGCAAGGTGCCCATGCACCCGGACATGAACAAGCTCTTTGCTTCAGTTGAAACCGAAAAGCTGAACTTGAACATCACGCAGTAACAAACCTGCCCGATAAGCGCGTGCCGGACAGGGCCAGAACCGGTCCGGACGCTTGGAAAGGTAGGGGATAGGAATGTTTATTGCAGCTTGGCCGCTGGCCATCGCCCTGTTGACATCCATGTCATTCCCAGCCGAGCCCGCGCCACTTTCGCCCCGTGAATTCCACCGCCTATCGCGCAAATGCGCTCCCTGGGTTGCGCCGTCCACGCTCGCCGCGATTGCCAAAATTGAAAGTGGCTTTGAAACGCTGGTGGCTCATGACAACACCACAGGTGAGCAGCTTCGCTGGACAGACCACCTGAAAGCGATGCGGGGCATCAAGAACCGCCTCGAAGCACAACATTCTGTCGATGTCGGATTGATGCAGATAAACAGCAAGAACTTTTCCTTCCTCAATCTCACGCCGGAAAAGGCTTTCGAGCCCTGCGCCTCGCTATCGGCCGCCGCCCACTTGCTTGAAAGCCGGTATGCCGGCGGCACGACTGCTCCGGCGCAGCAACTGGCGCTTCGCCGTGCCATCTCGGCCTACAACACGGGCGACGTCACGCGTGGCTTCACCAACGGTTATGTACGCAAGGTCGAGTCGGCCGCAAAGGACATCGCGAGTCATCTCGAGCGAACGCTGGAGCCGACCGCTCCAGATGCGCCACGCCTTGAGGCATCCGGGCGGAAAGCCGTGCCGCCTCTGCTCCAACAGAGCCAACAGGCCAATGGAAAGCAGCCCAACCAAAATTCTTGGGACATCTGGGGCTCGTATGAGTCAAACCGCTCCGGGGCCGATCCCTCCGGTCCGACAGGCAGCCAGGCTGCGGAAGAGCGGGAACCCTCGAACCCGAACAAACTCGTATTCGATTGAACCATGGAGATACAATGATGAAGCCACTCAAAATACTTCGTGCGCTTAAAACGCGTGTTCCTTCGCCTTTTTCCATGCTGCGCACGGCGGCTGAATATGTACCGGCCGCTGCTGCAGGCGCCGCGTGGACGGTCTTCTCCATCGGGCCAGCCTCGGCTCAGGTGACCGGAGGGACGGATCCCGCCAAGATGGTCCAGAATATCTGCACCTTCATACTTGGCCCCTTCGGACAATCACTGGCCGTGCTCGGACTCGTGGCCATCGGCATCTCTTGGATGTTCGGTCGTGCTTCACTTGGCTTGGTTGCGGGTGTCGTTGGAGGGATCGTCATCATGTTCGGCGCCAGCTTCCTGGGCAAGGCACTCATAGGCGGTGGCTGATGAGCGACCGGTTGGAAGTGAGCACCCTCTATGTGGCGGCGACACGCCCCGCACTGTTTCTGGGGGTGCCGCTGACGCTGGCCGGATTGCTGATGATGTTGGCTGGTCTCGTCATCATTGTCCTTCAAAACCCACTTTATGAAATCGTGCTCGTGCCACTCTGGTTCGGGGCACGGCTGGTGGTTGAGCGTGACTATAACGCCGCAAGCGTCGCGCTCCTCTATTTGCAGACTGCCGGCAGAAGCGTGGACGGGCCGGTCTGGGGTGGCGCGAGCGTCAGCGCCAATCCGATCAGAGTGCCGAAACGCGGAAGAGGAATGGTGTAATGTTTGGCGCCAGTGGCCGGACCGAGAGATCTGGCGAGATCTATCTTCCGTATGTCGGTCATCTCAGCGATCAGGTTGTCCTGCTGGAAGACGGATCGATCATGGCCATGGCACACGTGAACGGCCTGCCCTTTGATTTGGAAGACGCAGAGATGCGCAATTCGCGCTGCCGCGCGTTCAACACTCTCTTGCGCAACATCGCGGATGACAATGTCACGCTATACGCTCATCTTGTGCGCAATAACGATGTGCCGGAGCCGGCATCGCGCCAGTTTCAAAGTGCATTTGCTGGCAGTCTGAGCGAGGCCTATGAGCGCCATGTGCTGTCGGGCAAGCTCTTTCGCAACGATCACTTCCTCACTATCGTCGTGTCCCCCCGCACCGCAATCGGCAAGATAGGCTGGCGCATTGCCAAATCCCCCAGACGGAATGACAACGATCTGGCCACACAAATGCGAAGCCTGGAGGACCTCTGGCAGATCATTGCTGGCTCACTCGGCGGTTACGGTCTGCGCCGGTTGGGTATTCGCGAGAAAGGCAACGTGCTCTTCACGGAAATTGGTGAGGCGCTTCGGTTGATAATGACTTGCCGGTTTCTTCCGGTTCCGATGGTTACCGGCTCGCTTGGCGCCTCGATCTACACTGATCGGGTCATCTGCGGGAAGCGGGCGCTTGAGATTCGAAGACCCGGGGATAGCTCCGTGGGATCATTGTTTTCGTTCCGTGAATATCCGGCGACGACGCGGCCAGGCATGTTAAATCCCTTACTGTCCGCCAACTTCCCGCTTGTCCTGAGCCAGAGCTTTTCCTTCCTCACTCGGCCACAAGCTCATGCGAAGCTTAGCCTTAAATCCAGCCAGATGACGAGCGCCGGCGACAAGGCTCTCACCCAGATCAATGAACTTGCCGAGGCAGAGGACGCACTGGCAAGCAACGAGTTCGTCATGGGTTCGCATCATCTGAGCCTGTGCGTCTATGGCGACAGCCTCAATAGCCTTGCAGATCGCGCAGCAAATGCACGCGCAAGGCTGGCCGACACAGGCGCCGTTATCGTCCAAGAGGGTATCGGCATGGAGGCCGCGTACTGGTCCCAACTCCCGGGGAACAACAGGTGGCGCACGCGCCCCGGCGCGATCACCTCGTACAATTTTGCCGGGCTTGTCTCATTTGAGAACTTCCCCAGCGGTTCCAGCTCCGGCCACTGGGGCAAAGCTGTTGCGCGCTTTCGCACAAACGGTGGAACGTCTTTCGACTACATCCCCCATGAGAATGACGTCGGCATGACGGCGATATTCGGACCCGTCGGCAAAGGCAAGACGACGCTGATGACCTTTATCCTCGCGATGCTTGAGCAAAGCGTGGTCGATCGCAATGGTGCCATCGTCTTTTTCGATAAAGACCGGGGTGGTGAACTGCTGGTGCGAGCCACGGGAGGGACATACCTTGCGTTGCGCAGAGGCGCTCCGAGCGGCTTGGCCCCTCTGCGCGGACTGGACAACACCTCCGCCTCGTTGGACTTTCTGCGCGAATGGCTGATGGCCCTCATCGAGAGTGACGGCCGTGGTCCGATCTCGCCGGAGGAAAGCCGTCGACTGGAACGTGGCATTCTTCGTCAACTTTCGTTCGAACCCGCCATGCGCTCACTTGCGGGCCTGCGCGAATTCCTGCTGCACAGCCCCTCGGAGGGCGCGGGAGCACGGCTGCAGCGGTGGTGTAGAGGGAATGCGCTTGGATGGGCCTTTGACGGCGATGAGGACGAAGTCAGGCTGGATGCCTCCATTACCGGCTTCGACATGACGCAGCTCCTGGAATTTGAGGAGGTCTGTGCGCCGGCCGCCGCATATCTTCTGCACCGCGTGGGCGCTGTTGTCGATGGCCGTCGGTTCGTCATGAGCTGCGACGAATTTCGCTTCTATCTGCTCAACCCGCAGTTCTCGGCTGTTATCGACAAGTTCCTGCTCACCGTCCGCAAGAACAACGGCATGTTGATACTCGCAACGCAGCAGCCTGAACACGTGCTTGAATCGCCCCTCGGAGCCAGTCTCGTTGCACAATGCATGACCAAGATCTTCTACCCATCACCGACGGCCGACCGGGCCGCGTATGTCGATGGCTTGAAGTGCACCACGCAGGAGTTCGAGGCAATCCGCCAGGGAATGGCAATTGGCAGCCGCAAGTTTTTGCTCAAGCGCGAGAGCGGGAGTGTTGTTTGCGAATTCGATCTTGGCCAGATGCGCGAGTATGTAGCCGTACTCTCGGGGCGGGCCAACACCGTGCGCTTTGTCGACCAGCTTCGTGACCAGCACGGAGATGCCCCAAGTGCGTGGCTCGACAAGTTCATGGCTCGTTACCACGAAATTCAAGACTGACGGAGGAATATTCATGAGATTTCCCACGCTTGCAGCAACGACGCTTGCCGCTTCCTTTCTGCTTAGCGGACAGGCCCGGTCGCAATTTGTCGTCATCGACCCGGCGGTAGTAACACAAGCGGGCTTAACAGCGGTTTCCACTGCGCAGATCCTGATAAAGTCAGCCCAGACGCTCGCTTCCACGATGGAAATGGTGGAGATACTAGGGTCGTCATTCGGTGTCACGGGGCTGCTAAGTTCACTGAACCAAGGAAATCACTACCCGTCGGGCAATCAGCTTGAGAGGCAGATGTTTGAGGGTCAGGCGCCAACTTCGATTAAAGCGCGTGCAATTGCGGACAACCCAAACCGGAAAGTCGACGGCACGGATTCAGAAGCGAAACTGTTACAGGGACAAATCGCTGGTGCCATCAATGCCGCAGCTCTTGCAGCCGACACTCTGGGCGTAATGGACAAGCGCCTTAAGGCCAACGACAACACGCTTGGTCAGCTTTCCCGCTCGGGAAATATTGTGCAGGCCACCGTCACCAACGGTCTGGTCCTCAAGCAGATTCATGATGCGATTATCCAAAATGTCCAGGCCACGAGTCTGCTGACGATGGCCACTGCACAAGCGAGCCTTCACACCGCAGAGGAAGCCGCGATGCAGCGCCGCGAACGCCAGGAGACCGCCAGAATTTTTGAGTAGCGAGCTGAGTTCATCCGACTGCGCTGATCAGGGGCAAATAAGGCTCACGCAATGGTTTTCAAAATTCCTGCGCCATTCACGGCCATACACGCGATCTTTCATGGGGCCTTTACGTTGGGGCTGCACAAAGTGATTGATAGGATCCAAGAGGCGGTCAGTGCGCCTCTGGTTGCGTGTGTCACGCTTTGGATCATAATCCAAGGCTTTCTGGTCATGCGTGGTCAAGTCGACGCGCGCGGAGGTATCTCGCGCGTAATCATGGTATCGATTGTCGTCGCGCTCATCTTAGGGCAGGCCAACTATCAGCAGTACATTGAAGCGGTCTTCGACGACACGATTCCAAAGCTTGCTCACCAGATCAGCGGAAGCAACTTGCCCTTCATCGGTATCCCCCAGAAGCTCGACGTAATGTTTGCTGCAAGTCAGGTTGCCTTTCAGCGGATTGCTTCCGAAATTGGGCCAATGAATCAGCAGGACATACTTGCCTTCCAGGGAGCGCAATGGATTTTGTACGGCGCGCTCTGGACAGCGTTCGAGATCTATGATGCCGTTGGAATTCTGACGAAGGTGCTCTTGGCGATCGGCCCCCTCGTTCTTGTAGGCTATCTTTTTGATCACACTCGAGACATGGCTACCAGATGGATCGGCCAACTGCTCTCGTACGGGCTGCTGCTTCTCCTCCTCAACATCGTTGCAACGATAGTTATCGCGGCCGAAGCAGTCTCGCTGGGAGTCATGCTTGCGGTGATCAGATACACGGGTACGACAGCAGCCAAGATCATCGGGCTTTACGAGCTCGATATGCTTTTCCTAGCTGGTGACGCTCTGATCGTCGCGCTTCCGACGATCGCCAGCAGCATCGCCGGCGGTTCTTGGGCTGGTGCGAACCAATCTCTTAGCAGCTTAAATCGCCGCATTGCCAAAACGGCAGGTGGTTAATCAATCTACAACGCGGTGCCACACATGAAATACTGTCTACTTCTGTCAATACTTGCTTTGGCGGCCTGCAAGACAACCGACAGGCTTGCGACCTGCACCGGTTCGCCATTCCAACTGAACGTGGGACAATGGGAAACCACCCCTGAAGATCTTGAAGTCGAATGTGCGGAAGAGCCCAAGTGAAATTTCCTGAACATGCCCTTCTGGTGGAGAAAGAAACGCTAGCCGCCCACTACAAGAAGGTGGAAGCGTTTCAAACTTCACGAGCAAAGTCTGCGCGGCGCCTGTCAAAGGCCCTTGTGGCCTTTGCGGCAGCGGCAGTCCTAGGAAATGTTGCGCAGGCATTTACCATCGCTGCCATGGTCCCGTTGGCCAAGCTCGTACCTGTGTTCCTCTGGGTACGCCCGGATGGAACAGTTGACAGCGAAGTGTCAGTCTCTCGACTGCCGGCAACCCAAGAGCGAGCCGTCATAAATGCTTCGCTGTGGGAATATGTACGCCTGCGCGAGAGCTACACAGCCGATTCCGCCCAATACGGCTATGACATCGTATCCAGTTTCAGCGCACCGGCTGTGCGGCAGCAATATCAAGATTTCTTCAATTATCCGAATCCCACCTCGCCGCAAGTCACAGTGGGCAAGCTCGGCAAGCTCGAAGTCGGGCATATTTCCTCAAACGACATCAGTCCGGACGTTCAACAGATCCGATACAAACGCACCCTTTCCATCGATGGGCAGATGCCGTTGGTGACCACCTGGACAGCAACCATCCGCTACGAGCGCCTGACAGATCTGCCTGCCCAATCAAGGCTCACCAATCCGGGAGGTCTACTCGTCACTTCCTATCAAACCTCGGAAGATAGCGTATCGAACCTGGGTTACGTGCAGCCATGACAAAAAGAGCGTTTCTCGCACTGGCCTGTTCACTACTTTTAACGCTGGAGGCTTCCGCGGAAGACACCCCGCTTGCCGGCAAGCATGATGCGCGGATGCGCTACTTGGCTTACCGTCCCGACGAAGTGGTGCGCCTGTCGACCGCGGTGGGGGCAACGCTGGTCGTCACATTCGCGGCCAACGAGACCGTCGCAGCCGTGGCCGTTTCCAATAGCAAAGACCTGGCTGCGCTCCCTCGCGCCAACTACTTGTTCTTTAAGGCCAGCCGGATCCTCCCGCCGCAGCCGGTCGTCGTTCTGGCCGACAGTGAGTCCGGTACCCGGAGATACGTCTTCAGCATTTCAACGAGAGCGATGCCAAAATTAGATGAGCAGCAACCTGACTTATACTACAGTGTGCAGTTCACCTATCCCGGTGATAAGGCTGCTGCACTGAGACAGGAAGCAGAAAGGCGCTCGATTCTTGGTCAGGCCCGGGCAAAAGTGCTGCAGGAACAGAGGGTTCAGGATTTGTTGAATCGGCCCGCTGCAACTGCCAGTCCCGACGAAAGCAATTTTCACTACGTCGCAAAGGGCGATCGATCGCTGGCGCCGCTGGAAGTTTTCGACGATGGCTTTACCACCGTATTTGGCTTCGCAAGCAATTCCCGCATACCCTCCCTCTACATTATCAATCCCGACGGCAAGGAAGCCGCTGCCAACTACACAGTCAAAGGGGACTATGTTGAAGTATCCTCAGTCGCCCGGGAATGGCGTCTGAGAGATGGCAATACGGTATTGTCGATTTTCAACAGGGCATATGATCCTGTTGGACGAGCGCCGGGGACCGGTACAGTGAGACCCGACGTGTGGCGCGTTTTGAAAGGCTCGGGCCGATGAATGAAACCGGCCCACAGTCGGGACATGATGTAAATGCATCCGGATCGTTGGTCTCGGAGCCGGCCCGCCGGCATGTTTCGGGATCACAGAAATTGGTCGTCGCCGGTCTTGTTCTCATCTCATCTCTATCGCTCATCTGGCTCGGAGGTCGTCCCAGCACACAAGACGAACCATCTCAGCCAAACCCGCCAATTTCCCCGAACGCCGAGCCGTTCCGCCCCGTGCCTATTGAGCTTGCTCCCGAACCTCCAGCACCTGCAAAGGCGGCGCAGGCGGCAGATCCTGCGCCATCCACGCCGCAACCCGCGGCAGCTGAACCGCCGCCCGAGGAATCACCAATTTTCGCCTACAGCAGCAGCAGTCAAAAGCCCGACGTGGCTCAGCGGAGCGAAGACGACCACAAGGATGCTCCCGCGACCGCGGATGAGATTTCGATCGGTGGCGATCTGTCGGGCCGATTGAAGCCAGACATACAGGAGCCGAGCCGGGCCACACTTTTGCCGCACCCTGATCTCGTGATTACTCAGGGAACGATCATTCCTTGCCTTTTGCAAACGGCAGTCGACACAAATTTACCCGGTTATGTGAAGTGCGTCTTACCTAAAGACGTCCGCGGCGCCACCAACAATGTCGTGCTCTTGGATCGTGGGACGACCGTGATTGGCGAGATCCAGCATGGTCTCGAACAGGGGGATGCGCGTGTCTTCGTGCTGTGGACGCGCATCGAAACACCTGACCATGCCCTCGTTTCGATAGCATCGCCGGGCGCTGACGAGCTCGGCCGCTCCGGAGTGCCTGGCACGGTGGATAATCACTTCCGGGAACGCTTTGGCGGAGCAATGCTGATGAGCGTCCTTCAAGGCGCGTTCCAGGCGGCCGGTCAATACGCGGCGAGCTCTGGCGGAGGAAGCGGCATCAACAGCTTCCAGAGCAATGGCGGACAAGCCGTCGAGACGACACTGAGAGCGACGGTCAACATCCCGCCAACCCTGAAGAAAAACCAGGGAGATGCTGTATCCATCTTTGTGGCTCGCGACCTCGATTTCTCGGATGTATACGGTCTCACGGCAACCGTCGTGGCGCCAGCCCCCCAACATCGCCAACGCCGGAGAGACAACAATGCGATCGGAGGCTGACCCTCAATTGCGTTTGCTTCTCGACCCCGTTCTGAAATGGCTTGAGGAGCCGAGGACCGAAGAGGTCGCTATCAACCGGCCTGGGGAAGCGTTTGTGCGACAAGCCGGCGTCTTCACGAAACATCCGCTACCACTAGGTTATAACGATCTGGAGGACATCGCGATTCTCGCTGGAGCGCTGCGCAAGCAAGATGTCGGACCGCAAAGCCCCCTCTGTGCGACTGAGCTGCCGAACGGAGAGCGGCTGCAGATCTGTTTGCCGCCCGCTGTTCCCTCAGGAACAGTAAGCCTGACGATACGGCGTCCTTCAAGTCGTGTGACCGAACTGAAGGAAGTTTCTTCTCGCTACGAATACTCACGCTGGAATCAATGGCGGTCACGAAAACAGCGCCAAGAGCGGCAGGACCAAACTATTCTTCAGCAATACGACGATGGTGACTTGGAGAAGTTTTTGCAAGCGTGTGTTTCGGGACGGCTCACGATGCTGCTTTGCGGACCTACTGGAAGCGGCAAAACGACAATGAGCAAGACTTTGATCAACGCTATACCCCCGCAAGAGAGACTGATAAGTATCGAGGACACGCTGGAGCTTGTAATCCCGCACGAGAACCACGTCCGGTTACTCTATCCGAAGGACCGAGCCGGCGTAGGTGCGGTGACAGCCGAGCAACTGCTGCAAGCGAGCTTGCGCATGCGCCCTGACCGAATATTGCTCGGCGAGATGCGCGATGATGCTGCATGGGCCTACCTTAGCGAAGTCGTCTCCGGCCATGCGGGATCAATATCAACGATCCATGGGGCTGATCCGGTCCAGGGCTTCAAAAAGCTCTTTTCCCTTGTCAAGAGCAGCCCGCAAGGAGCCGCTGTGGAAGATCGAACGCTTCTTGACATGCTGTCGGCTGCCGTTGACGTCATTGTGCCGTTCCACACCCAAGGTGACCTGTACGAGGTGGGAGAGGTATGGCTCGCCGCCGATGCCCGGCGACGGGGAGAGACAGTAGCCGACCTCCTTAACAAGCACTAAGGCTAGAACAACGTCTCGGGATCGATAAGTCCATTGTGATGCGACGCGTCGTTTTGTTCTGCTTCGATGTCTTTTGCCAGGCCTTCTCACATTACTTGCATAGAATGAGCGAGTCGGCGGCATCACGCCATCATCATTATACGAATCGCATGCTCTATTGTCCTGGACGAGACCGGTCTCGCTAGCCGAAGGACGAAGGCCTGATTGTCAGATGTGACCGGCATGGGGTCGATGTCACCGATGACTATGAAAGGCACCGTCATGATGGCCGGGCATACGGACTCTGCCCGTCCTCGCTCGAGGAAAGCCGTCTTCGCCAAAATCAGCAGGTCAGCTGCCTTCCCGCTCTCGATCCAGCCGCAAAGACTTTCGAAGGTCGCGAAGCCGATCGGCTCATAACCCAGCGCGGCGATATTGTCCTTGTGAATCTCCAACTCTGCTGGATCGGGCTCCACGACTGCAATGATTCCGCCGTTGGCCGGTGATCCGTTGTATGGGCCGAAAGTGACGTCAGCGCTGACTGGCTCCTCCTCGGAGGCTGGCAAGTAGATATCAAAGCGCGTACCTCGGCCAACAACCGAGGTGACGTCTAGGCATCCTGCGAGCGCGCTCACGTGCCTGTCAACCGCAGCAAGACCCAGCCCGGTCCCGCCGACGAGAGAGCGCGTGGTAAAAAAGGGCTCAAAGACATGCGGAAGTATCGAACTTGCGATTCCTGGGCCATCGTCGCTGATGGAGAGGAGAACGTAATCTCCAGGTCTCAAGGTGCCCTGAGCCAGCGGCTTGGTTTGGCACACCTGGGCGCGAGAAACGCTAACCTCGACGCGGCCCTCGTTCAAGACAGCCTCCGACGCGTTCTTGCACAGATTCATGAGGATCTGCTGCATCTCGGTTGGGCTGCCCTCGACCACCGTTTGCCACTCGTTGATCTTGAAGTTCAACTGAACACCCGCACGAACTGTTACCCGCAGCAATGGCGCAAGATCCATGACAATTTCGGAGACGTTGAAAGGCACTGCAACGCGCTTGCGGTTTCGGCTGAGTGACAAGATCTGGTCAACGATCAGCTTGGCGCGGTGTCCAGCTAAGATGATTTGGTCGATGTGGTTCCGTATTCTGGAGGGGCGACGCACCAGACCTTGGGCAATTTCTGAATATCCGATTATTGCGCCTAAAATATTGTTGAACTCATGTGTGGCGCCGCTTGCGATCGTGCCGACGGTCCTCAGCCTTTCCGCCTGCTCCCATCGACTCACCAGAAGGTCGCGTTCGGCATTTACACGTTGCATTTCAAGATGGTTGCTCAAACGCACAATGGCACTGGCAAGAACCCACAGGTCGCCTGCTGAGGGGAGTGAGCGATCTCGTTCAAAAACAAGGATGCAAACCACAGCCTGCTGATCGGAGGCCCTGCAAGCAACAATTTGACAAACACCGGAAGTGTCTAGGGCGGTGCGAACCATTTCCGCCGCCGGAACGACGCGAAACACTGGCCGTCCGGCGCGGACAAGTGAAACGACTTCATCAAGAAGCGCGGCGTTCCAGACACGCATGCACGTGTTCGTCACAAAGCACTCGGTATGCCTGCTGAGACTCGGATCCACCTGAGCAAGCGCGCATTGATCCGCGTCGAAAGCGCGTTGAACAAGTCTAAGCGCTGCTTCGGTTGAAAAGCGCGGCGACGCGTTCTTTGCTTTACTTTCGTTGAAGCGAGCTTCGATCTCACGCATTGCCTCTTCAAGCTCCAGCCGCCTTTCCAACCGGTTCGTCCGCACATGCAGCCTGAAGGCCCGAATGATCGCAAACAAGCAGAGGCATATGGACACCGAGCCAAAGAAAAGTCGTGTGCGCTGCGCTTGCGCGCTGGCCAAGCTGTAGTCTTTCAGATATTCGCGCTCCAGTTCGGCGGCCTTGGCGAACGTGTTAAAGGATGCGATCCGATCGGCTGCGCGGTCCACTCTCGACAACGCGGACAGGATAGCGCGGCCGTTGCGGACAACATCGTGGGTGGCTTGGTCCTGGCTCGGAGGAAGTCGGCTGAGAGACTGATCGATCTGTGATGCGAGGCTGAATCCCGGTCTGGCCGAAAACTGAAGGATCAAATTGGAGAGTTCAAGCCTGTTGGACGGCGCCCCCTCAAGGCGATTAACCGAGCGAGCAAACCGTACGAGAGAGCTTTGCAGAAGCTCATTTTGCGCAGCCGCTGCCGAGATGGCAGCCTCTGTGTTCTCGACGGACTTTTTGAGCTGTGCAAGCAACCTGGAGTGCGCTCCGGAGCTCTCATCGGGCGAAATCTCGGCAAGGCGTCGCAAGTTTGTAACGTTCCTTTGCAATGCTTGGAGGGTAGAATCAACGGGGCGGAAGTCCAATACCATGTCGGTTCGAGCGCGGGCGACATCGCGCTGGAGCAATGCGTAGTTGATCTGAATCGTTCGCAGTTCACTTAGGACCGCCTCGTCGACCTGTGGGTCCTGCCTCTGTATCCCGACCAAGAGCGCAAACGAGGCCGCCAGGGCGATTACAAAAACGTTGTCGGTACTGAGCCTTTTTTCACAACGAAACGGCGTTTGATGCGCGGTGCGCGCCTTGCGAAAGTCCGATCTGAATTCTAGCTCCTCATTGCTTCGGTGTGCGGCCGGATGCTGCTGGAACAGGAAAACCATGTGTACCTCTCCCCTCATAAAGACGGCTTGGACACCGTCGCACTTTGCCCCCTTGGCCCCGCTGACCCTCCGTTGAATTTCGCGGCGATTAGACTTCGACCGTTCTGTTCCGAACTCTGGCCACTCGCGAGCTCGACGCGAACGTGGAAACTGAAGGCACGGCGTTACGGCACGTGAGAACGATAACTGGGCTATCCGTGAATGCTGATTTGATAGTTGTTGAGAAGGGAAGGCACCAATGCCAGGCTGACACCGCGTGACGGATTCAATCGAGATTTGCCTGTTTTCGCGCGGCGAGTCGAACCACGCCGATGTTGAAGGTACCGTTGAGTCTCGTCATAATGACGGCAGGAACCGAATACTCGTGAGCCTTCGTTGCGTCAGTCCGCTCAAGCCATCACGCACGCGGCAGAGCTAACTTCCGGCAAGAGTTTCATAGCTGGGCCAACAAATTGCGCTCTATGCCTGACCAGAGTAAGCAGGACGTACGTACGATCGGCATGATCCCCGAGGAGCGTTCGCACTTCATCTCTTATCCGGCGAAGGATAGCCCATTGAGCAGCTCACCATCGGTTATGAGATCGAGGCGACACACAAGGCGGGCAACCGGTCGCAGTATTCGGAACTGTCTTCCGAGAGATCATGGAGGGACAGACAAGCCGCACGCTGCAGCAGCCTGGGGATGACACCGGTCGGCCAGCCATTATGCCGCTAACCCGCTTGCGATCTCTGTGCATTGTATCTCCTGCGTGCAGCCCCTGCATTAAGCCAGCGTCGACGACCAGAGCCCATGTTCCACCAAACAAGGGTTAGCTTTCAAGAAGCTGATTGAACAAATTGATTGTTTGGATCGCACGCATCCGAACAATGGATGCAGCTAAATGCAGCGGCGGTTTTCGTTAGATGCGAGCGAGTGTCTCTTGGCAAGAACCACCGCGGGGCGCGGGCGAGGTGAGGGGCTGCACGCCAAGCGCGTCGGGACGGTCATCGAGGATCTGCGCGCGGGTTTGCAGCAGAAGATGTGCGCCGATCCTGCTCCACTTCATCTGCCGTTTGTTGGCGACCCGCTTGGAACGGCGTTGAGGGTGGCCTTGACGAGGGCCGAAGAGATTCCGGACCGCTAACGCTCGCCGTAATTAATCAGGCTGGCACTGTTGGAGGCGATGTAGGCCTGGTGAACTCGCCGATGGCGGTCAGGAACTTGCGCATGTTCGGCTAGCCTGTTTCGAGACCTTCCGCGTCGAATTGCAGGTCGGCGATTTCGTGACGGGCCCGATAGACGTCAACATGCCAGAGATGCCATTTGATCCTGCGCAGAGTTTCGAGCAGGTCCTGTCCGGTCTGCTCGTCCTGGTTTTCGAGCCCTTGCACGAACTGCCGAAGGACCCTGATGCGCACGGTGATATGGAACCAGTCGGCGATTCTTCCCCACCGTCGGTGATGAAGGTGATATCCTGATTGGCTTGGACGGGCTGCTTCTTGAGATGGTCGAGAATGCGCCGTTGCGGCTCGCGATCATAGCCATAGACGAAACCGATGTAGCGCGGAGCACCCTCTTCAGGCAGCGAGCGGCCTACGATCAGCTCGAAATTCTACTTCCGGTCGTTTGGTCGCGGATGAAAGTTCGATGCGGCTGCAGAACGCGTTTGCGATGGCCGCCCATCTTCCCGGCGCTACCGGAGCACGATAACGTTGCGACCATTTCACCACCGAAGAGACCGCAAAGCCAAAGCGCGACCAACCCGATCCAATTCTGCGCCGCCCAACTTCCATCTCGAACGGTGCGCGGAACACCCGCGCGCCGGGTGCCTAACTAGCAGTTGCACTGGGCATGCCCTGTGCTCGGCTATTCGAGCTTCTCCAATGCCTGCCTAATGTCATCTCCGGCGTCCTCCGGCAACGGCAAAATAGGGCGCGGTGGCTGGACGTGCGCCAGACCGAGGTAGTCGGCGATGACGAACATAACGCGGAAGCTGCCGTAGTGTTTGAACAAGGTCCAGAGCGGCCCGAAAGCGCGGTTCAACCGAGTGGACTCCACCGCGTCGCCGGACTGCGCTGCACGCGTCAGCGCAAGCGCCGGGACCGCCAGCAGACCTGCCGCAACGCTGTACCAGGTGTCACATCCGGCAAGCAGGGCATCCGCCGCGCCCCAATCGCCGCTGTATCCGATTGTGAACGTGTCAGGCGTCATCGACCGCAAACGTGCCAGTTCCCCCGCGTAATCGTCATTCGCCGCCAGAGGCATTTTCACCGCGACGATGTTGGACACCTCTGACAGCCGGGCGATCAATGCGTCGCTGAATGTGAAGCGCGTCGTGCTTGGATTGTTATATATGCACAAAGGCAATTCCCCCGCCTCGGCCACCGCGACGAAGTGCTGGAAGACTTCGTCCTCGTTCAGGGGAACGTAGGACATCGGTGCCAGGAGCAGGCCGTCAGCGCCAGCGGATTTGGCATCGCGCGCCAGAGCCTGAGCTTCATCGGTACGCAATGCACCCACACCCACGACAAGAGGCGTTTTGCCGCCGATGCATTCCACGGCAGCCTGAACGGCACGCTTGCGTTCTTCCCTGGTGAGGTAAGCATAACCGCCCGTGCTCCCCAGAAGGCCGATGGAGTCCGCTCCGGCGCGTTGAATACGCTCGAGAAAACGAGCCAGACCCTCGGTGTCGACATGCCCTTCCGCATCGGTTGGCGTAAGGGGGAACGCCGACAGGCCGCGAAACAAAGTCATCATCCATTCCTTTCGAAACTACATACGGGAAAGCAGCATACGCAGCCCGGCGAACGCGAAGAACATCGCCAACAGACTTTCGATCCAGCGGCGGCAGCGGCGATACAGAGCCACCATAGGCGGTGTGGAGAAGACAATGGCGTAGCCGCAGAATATCGTGACACTTAGGATGGCGCAGCCACCCAATATCGCCGCGATGCTCTGCCACGATGAATTCGGGCCGATCCCCAGCGTGACGAGCGCGATCCATGCTAGCACGGATTTTGGGTTCGCCAAATGCATCAAGAGGCCCTTCCTATAGAGCTCACCCCGCGAAAGAGCGACTTGGTCGGTCGATGCGCGCACCGCCAGCTTCTCGTTCGACGTAAGCGCCGACCGTCCCGCCCTGAAGGCGAGGAATAGCAGGTAAAGCCCCCCGAAAACCTGCAGAACGAGCAGTGCCTGGGCGTACCTGGCCAACAGGGCGGAGATGCCGGTGGAGGCCATAAAACCCCAAAAGATCGAGCCGCTGACGACGCCGGAGGCGAGCATGAGCGCAGCACCTCTGCCGCGCGCCATCGCAACCCCCATAATGCGCATGTTGCTCGGGCCGGGGCTCCCCGCGGCAATGACATATGCAGCAAAGACGATGAGCAACTGATGGAGATCGACATTCATTCTCTCAGCCCTTGATAATCTCGATCGGATCGATCGCGCCGGATGCCCCGGGCGGCCAGGGATCCGCTCGCTCGACAGGAAACCTCATCCGGCGATGGCAATTTCTTGGCTCGCGATTTTGCAGCCAGGCATCAAGGCATTCAGCCCTCCGACCATGGCATCCGTCGCCTCTGCCAATGCATCGTCCGGCATGGTCTCCAACGCCTCCAGTACGAACCACATCCGGCCTGTTAGGGTCTTCAGGCGGGTTCGAGTGCCCTGTCGCCAGTTCCAGCGTCGGCAGGTGACGCCAATGTCGTCGCGCCAGATGACCTCACCGGGCAAGGGAGGATCGTTGACCGCCTCTCCATTCATCATGGTGTCGAACGTCTCACTCCCGTCAGCGATCGTCAGGTGGGGTCTTCCGACATAGGCGTCAAAATTCTCTCCACCCACCGGGACTGCGTATTTCAGGCTGATGGCGTTGTAGAGATCGACGATCGGGTTGATCGTCGAAAGAGTGCCGTCTTTCAGAACCCGCTTTCTGAGGGCCTGGGCTGAGCACGGCGTACGGTTAGGCTTCGCGCCAAAGACGACGTAGGCGTCGGACCAACTCGCCAGATGAGCTTCTGCCCAAGCCGGGCCATCCGCCAACGCGCAATCGCAGGCTTCACCAAGCAATCGGGGATCGAAACGTCCTTCTCCAGCTGAAGTGGCATCGACGTAGACGCTCACGGCTCTAAATCCCGATGCAATATTCTTAATTCGACCGTCGATGATGGGACCCTCAAACATCCAGGCAACTCCATCAGTTCGAGCGCAAGCAATCCATGACCGGCGCGACCAGTCACGATCGCTTCCCTGACTGCAAGCCAATATTGCAGTTCACTGGTCCAAACTAAACTGCCACTTTTGGAGATTTTAATTGGTCCAGTATAAGGAGGGTTCTCGCAGCACGGGAGCGACGCGTCGAATTTATCAATCCCTGATCAAGCAGATCCAGGCCGGAGTGTACGGGTGTCGGTGACGCCACCCAGTTCTCCGCAAGCAAGCGGTTCCCCATGATCCGGTCATGCTGTTGTGAACCCTAGGGCATTATGGTCGATGCCAGCGCCACCAGGGTGGCGTCGTACTGTTCGAACCCCCCCGATTGTTACCGCGGTTTTGCTTGACGCGCGCGATGACCTTAGCTGAGGCCTAGGATGAAGCGCCGATTGGAGGGACGGATCGACCGCGCGTTAGATGCGTAAAGCGTCGTAAACCGCTTGATGTCTGCGGTGTCGACCTCGACCGGTTCCATTGCAACCATCCACTCCACGTTTTCGGTGCCGAGCGAGGCCGGCAAAAGCCCGTTGGGATCGAACTCGTCAACTGCCATCTCCTCGCCGGGCCGGGCCGGAAAGACCTTGGCGAGACCGGCAAAGCTGATATTTGTCGCGCCAGGCGTAAGAAGGGCGCTCAGCACACCCAGAGTATCGCTCTTTGTGTCTTTATGGACAAAATGCGCTTCCATCGGGAAGCTCATGCCCGCCACGTGATGCTCGCTCGGCGCGTGGAAATGCAACTGTGCCAGTTGGTAGACGCGATCCCCGCGGGTCAAGGTGCTGCCTTCCGGCATGTTGATTTGAATGGTGTGGCCGTTGTTCACCATCCTGCCGCCGCCCTTGAGCCAACTGATGTCGATGCGCGGTATATCCGCCTTTACCGTGCCGGCGATGTCGATGGGTGACTGCTGCCTGCCCGCCGAACAGGCGAAATTTCTCGTGTCCAGATCGACCCAATGCTCCGGCCCGACCGAGCCGCCATATCCCCAATGGGCGCTGGCCGCACGCGCGGTCTCGGCGCAGATCGGGCATATGCCCAGCGCGATGAATCCTCTAATCAGGTTACGACGATGCATATTGCCTCGCTCCTTGATGCGAACCTTATATGTCCCTGCTTCCAGTTGGTGCAGTCAAGGCACAGCCGCAAGGGCGGGCGTAGGTTGAGCAGCGCCACCAGCGTACACGCCAGCCAGTCTCGTCGAATTGGTAAACTGGAAGAAACGTTGCAGCCGGCGATCGTTTGAGGCCACGCTCGCCGGTCCGTGGAAATGGCTGGCGATGTGGCCCAGATTCACCGTGCTGCCGCTGATCAGGCCAACAACCAGCACAGCCGGCGTCGCCGGCCGGTCTGTTAACGGCGGTATGTGGCGCGTAACGTTGAAGCGGGAGTGTCGGGCAGGTAGTGCATTGCGAAGGATTCCTCTTTAGTGAGACGAATTCCTCCATTCCAACTGATTCCCGACCTCTCGGCCACCTAGTGTGTAGCCTGCCCACCATGCTCTCCAAGACCATAAAGGCATGGATCAAACTCGCGAATCCGCCTTGGAAAGCAGGTCTCAAAGGCCAAGGGGACCTTCCATCTGGAAAATGCCAAAGCAAAGCTCGGCGTTCGGACGATCCATGCGGTTGCCAGGCTGGCTGCCTCCGGTCAGGCGAGATCCGGATCCTTCCGCGAGGATAGCTGTAAACGTCTACAGGCTGCATCGCTGTGCGCTTTGCCCTTCGATGGCGGGAACACACCCCGCACGGAGGCGACGAATGATTCAGCTGATCACACCTGGCCTCTACAGCGAATTCGCAGGCGAGCTCAAAGAGATGCACGGGCTCAGATATCGGGTTTTCAAGGAAAGGCTCGATTGGGAAGTTCAGACCGGAGGCGAAATGGAAACAGACACCTTTGACGACTTGAAGCCTGTCTATCTGCTGCTCAAGGGATCCGATTGGCGAATTCGTGGCTGCGTGCGCCTCTTGCCAACCACTGGACCGACCATGTTGCGCGACACATTCCCGGCGCTGCTGGGTGAGGCTGTGGCGCCCGCGAGTGCCGACATATGGGAAAGCAGCCGTTTCGCGCTCGATCTGCCTCCATCAACGCCCAAGGCGGCAGGCGGCCTTGCCCAAGCAACCTACGAGCTCTTCGCCGGCATGATCGAATTTGGCTTAGCCAACAATCTCACCCGGATCGTGACGGTGACCGATACGCGTATGGAACGGATCCTTCGCCTCGCAACATGGCCATTGTCGCGCATCGGACAGCCGCAGCCCGTCGGCAAAACGGAGGCGGTGGCCGGTTTTCTCGAGATTTCTCACGCCAGCCTGTTGCGCATCCGCTGGAGGGGACGTCTGAACGGGCCGGTACTGTGGCAACCGATTCTCGGCCTGCCGCACGGCCCATACGGATAGCTAAGACGTGGTGCGTGGCCCCAGGGATCGGAAGAGGGTTTGCTTCTCGTCGCCGAAACGAGTCATTGCGTCCGGCCTGGAGAAGCAAGCCGAGGAAATGATGCATGAACCAGCGCCCGCACAATTGAACGGCGAGACCAAAGAGTGCGCTGGGGCTACCCAATCGCACTTGGCCCAAGTATTCCCCGTCTCCTCCGGCCGGCTTGCATGCTATTAACGCAGGAGATGGCGCCGGCCAGGATATCCGCAGCCCCTTGAAGGCGGGAGCGTACGCCCGTTTCACATCATCCGTATTGGGCTGAGGTTTAGTTCATCCATGGCGTGGATGATGGCTATCCCAACAATCAATTTTACCGAACTGACTGGATTCCATTAGAAGACTCTAACTGAGCGCACGCCGGGCGGCGTCCCTCGTCTGCGTCGGCTGAGGCTGCCGGGAAGAATTCGGAGAAGAATATGTGCGGGATTGTTGGCATCGTTGGGCAACAGCCAGTGTCGGAGCGCCTGGTCGACGCGCTGAAGCGTCTGGAATACCGCGGCTATGATTCGGCCGGCATTGCGACGATCACCGAGGGTACCTTGCACCGCCGGCGCGCCGAGGGCAAGCTCGTCAATCTCGAGAGGAGACTCAAGGAAGAGCCGCTGGGTGGTACCATCGGCATCGCCCACACCCGCTGGGCAACCCATGGGCCACCGACGGAACGCAATGCACACCCGCACTTCACGGATGGTGTGGCCGTCGTCCATAACGGCATCATCGAGAATTTCGCCGAACTGAAGGACGAATTGGCGGCGACGGGAGCCGAGTTCCAGACCGACACCGACACCGAGGTCCTTGCGCATCTCCTGGCAAGACACCGTCGGGAGGGCATGAGGCGTGGTGAGGCGGTGCATGCCATGCTGAAAAGCGTCAGGGGTGCCTACGCGCTTGCCATCCTCTTTGAGGATGATCCGTCGACTATTATTGCGGCGCGCAATGGACCACCGCTGGCGATCGGTCACGGCGACGGCGAGATGTTCCTGGGCTCCGACGCGATCGCGCTTGCTCCATTCACGAATGAAATCACCTATCTCATCGACGGTGACTGGGCCGTTGTCGGCCGGACGGGCGCTGATATCTTTGATTACGACGGCCAACCCGTCGCGCGTCCGCGCCAGACCTCCGTGGCCGTGGCCACTCTGGCCAACAAGGGCAACCATCGCCACTTCATGGAGAAGGAAATCCTCGAGCAGCCCGAGGTCATCGCCGATGCGCTCGGTCATTATATCAATTTCATCGAAAATGGTGCCGATGCGGTTTTTGGCATCGACTTCGCCAAGATCCCGAGCTTGGCGATCTCTGCCTGCGGCACCGCATATCTCGCCGGGCTGATCGGAAAATACTGGTTCGAGCGCTATGCGCGCCTGCCGGTCGAAATAGATGTTGCATCCGAATTCCGCTATCGCGAGATTCCGTTGTCGCCGCAGTCTGCGGCTCTGTTCATTTCCCAGTCGGGCGAAACCGCCGATACGCTGGCATCGCTGAGGTACTGCAAGCAGCTTGGGCTGAAAATTGGCGCTGTCGTCAATGCGCGCGAATCGACCATCGCTCGGGAGGCCGATGTGGTCTTCCCGATCCTTGCCGGCCCAGAGATCGGCGTCGCCTCCACCAAGGCCTTCACCTGCCAGCTAGCCGCTCTTGCCGCACTCGCCATCCACGCAGCCAAGGCCCGCGGAACCGTGACCGAAGATGAGGTGCAGGCGCTCGTCGAGAGCCTCGCCGAAATGCCGCGCCTCATGAGGCAGGTACTGGACAGCATCCAGCCGGAGATTGAGCTTCTGTCGCGCGAACTGTCAAAGTGTCATCATGTCCTTTATCTCGGCCGTGGCACAAATTTCCCACTGGCGATGGAGGGTGCGCTGAAGCTCAAGGAGATTTCCTACATCCACGCCGAAGGCTATGCGGCGGGTGAATTGAAGCACGGTCCTATCGCATTGATAGACGAGAACATGCCAGTGATCGTCATCGCGCCACATGATCGCTTTTTCGACAAGACCCTCTCCAACATGCAGGAAGTGGCCGCCCGCGGAGGGCGCATTATCCTCATCACCGATGGAAAAGGGGCAGCCGCATCGAAACTCGATACGATGCACACGATCGTGCTGCCGGCCACCGACGAGATTATCGCGCCGATGATCTTCTCGCTGCCGATACAGCTTCTTGCGTACCACACGGCGCTCTTCATGGGCACAGATCTCGACCAGCCACGCAACCTGGCAAAATCAGTCACCGTCGAATGATGTGACGCCTTCATTAGTCGCAACGCTCGCCCATTCGGAAAAAACTCCAAGCACTTCAACCGGGGCTCAAGCGCGCCGCTACCGCCTTGCCGTTATTTGCTGGAGCATGCCGTTTAGCGACGATTGGTTATCCCTTTGGCCTCCCCTCACGCTGCTTGGCTGTGCCTACGGGCAAACCCGGTCGAGAAAAGCATCGAATACGCAGCAGTAGCGCTAACCACAAAGCGATCCTCCTGCCGCATGCGGATAAAACCCTTCGCTGTCCACTATTTCGTCCTCGCTCGCTGATTGCGGCTCGCCGCGGTCTTCGTCGGTGAGACGGTTGCCCTTTGACTTTGCCAGGCGGCCAGCTGCGATGTGCGGGCTGTAGGAATCCCGTGTAACCTCGTTCTGGATCTAACGCTCACCGATAGGCCCGGCCAGTCGCAAGAGGACCGGGCGATGATCGGACACTTCCAGGAACCGCTCGATGGTTCGGTCGAGCGCGAGGATCATGAAATCGTGGCCGCACGGCACGAGATTGGGCGAGATAAAGACATGGTCGATCAGCGACTTGAAGGGCGCCTTGACGCAGGTGATTTGCTTGTCCGAAGCATCCTGCGCGGCGAGCGCGGTCAGGCCGGCGGCGGTCAGCGCGGTCTCCGGAAGCCAAGGTTGCATTGAGTCGCCGCCGATTCAGTCGTTATCGAAGCTGGGATACTGGGCGAGTTCGGCGATTGCTTCGGCGATCATGCGCCCACCCATCTGCCGGCGGCCTCCACCGTGTCGCCGGACTGCGCCGCACGCGTCAGCGCAAGCGCCGGGACCGCCAGCAAACCTGCCGCAACGCTTTACCAGCTGTCACATCCCGGCAAGCGGGGCATCGGCCGCGCCCTAATCGCAGCTGTATCCGATTGCAAACGTGTCAGGGCTTATCTGCCGCAGGCGTGGCAGGTCCCCCGCATAATCGTCATTCGCCGCCTGAGGCCACCGAGATGAAGCTCTTCCTCCCGTTAGAATGAACGTTCGAAACGGAGGATGCCGCCGACACTGCTCTTTTTGTTGGCATTAGCCCAGCTAATGGAAGGGTCGACCTTGCCGACGGCGAAGTCGCCGTAGCGGTCATAGTCGAGTTCGGCTGTAATTGTGAAATCTGAAAGTAACGCATAGGCGACGTTTGCAGCCACACCATAGTTCTTGAGCTGATCACCCGAGAGCTGAAGGTTGAACGAAGTTGTCTCATTGAGCTTGTAAGTGGCGCCGGCCCAGAAAGCCCAGTTACCGCCCCAACTTTTGTAGAACCCGCGACCATGAGCGTCGATTGCGTTAGTGACGTCATCGTTGAGCTTGCCGCTGGAGCCGTAGCCGAACATTCCGAATAGCGAGAGTTCGTCGGTAACATCGACGTCGATGCGGACCTTGCCGGCGACCGATTCGTAGTTGCTATCATAAGCGACAACGCCGGTGAACGCGCCCCAGTGTTGTGTGTATTTCACTCCGCCGACTAGGTGCGGAACGTAGCTGTCGATGGTGCCGACCAGGCCCGAGCCTTCTTCGAGTGAAACCACAGCCGAAAAGCCGTTACCGGCGTCAAAGTAGTACTGAACCACATTGGTATCGAAGGCGCCGTACGGGATAAGCATCTGATTGAGCACGTCGCCCGCGTAGCCAATAAACATGTCGAAGGCGGACCAGTCCTTGCCAATTCGGAGGCCACCAAGCTGAACCCAGGCGAAAGTCAACGTGATGCCTTGGCTGAAGGCATAGTATCGAGGACTGTCCGAACCGGAATAGGCGGTGTGCTTGCCGTAGTTCATGCGGGTCTCGATGAAGGTCTGCAATGTACCGAGTTCGGTCTCTTGCCCGGTCCAAGTTTTTAATGTGAAGCGCGTGTGGTTTTGCCATATGCCCTGGGCCTCGCCAGTCTTCACATCCGTGGTTCTAAATTGGTCATACGTTACGACATCGCCGAGGCCGATGTCGTAACGGACATAGCCGCCGATGCGCAGGCAGGTCTCGGTGCCGGGGATGTAGAAGTAACCAGCGCCGTAAACGTCGCAGATCTTGACGTATTCAACGGGCTCAGGCTCGGCCACGACGATGGCGCCGGCGGCTCGGGCACAGGAAACGGCGATCGGGGCCGCAGCTGAGCCGAGCAGGAGGCTCCTGATGTTCATACTTGATCTCCGTTCAAATATTAAAGAAGGGGACGTCAACGAACGAGCCAGCCCCTTCCTGTCCCCACAATCGAAAACGATGCACATCGCGCTGCGCCCATCGCAGTGTGACGCACGGGTCATAATAATGATTCAACAACAGCGGCGATGAAGCTGAATCATACTTTCACGCGATGAGATGTTGTTCTCATATCACCTGCTTGAAATGCCCAGGAAGGAATCAAACACTTCTGAGTCGATCGCCATGATTATCTCCGATAGCTGCGGGCGTACCGTCACAACGGCTTCGAAAATCACCCCGCAAGTGACGTGCCAACCTCACGACCAAGCTACGATTGACACTCAAGTTTGCCGTCGGACCTTGGTTTGCGTTTCCTTTTTTTGCTCCGAGGGTCAAGCTGAGCACGAAAAGCAAATGTTTCGGACATGGTTCGTCTGTTCGCTTCGCGACAGTATCGTTCAATGGCGATAGCTTTTTGTTTGTTTTGAGCCTCGACATTGTTGACGTCACGCGGGGGCACCGCTCGGTACGTCAGCTGAGATGCCCCACTGATGCCGACATGCCTACGCGTAAGCGTCCTCGTTAGGGCGAAGGGCGACACTTCGGCGGAGGTGCACCAGCTTTCCAGTTAGTCCGGACAAAGTGTTCCGAAAGGCGGGGAAGGTCGAAACGAACCGTGCGAATTCGCTCGATTGTCAGTTGCGAGCGATGCTTGAGTTGCGCTTCACTCCGGCGCTTTGCCGCGCCACAGGAGCGCGATTTGTCGGTGATCATGCGCCTGGCGTAGCGCTACTTTCAGAATTGGTTCATCAGGCTTGCAGCCTTGGCATTGCGGCAGACCTGGACGGTCTCCTCAAGCACATTCCCGCCCTGACAGACGGTGCGCCACAGCCAAAGCCTCGTGTCGGCAATTAAACGACGAACTCTGAGATGCCAGATATCGTTACGTGACGCCGTCTTACGACCAGCCGGCGAGCAAAAGTCTGGTCCCAACGCCGAATCGACTGGTCGGATGCGGCATGCCGCGTTCCAGCATCTCCTCGCCCCAGGCCGGACGCTGAAGGGAGGGGATAGTAGCCCAAAACGGTGTGCACGATAGTCTCGACGGGAAACCCATGGCGCTTGTCGCTGACCAGCGCGTGCTCATGCCGTCGCTGTCCAGCCAAGGCTGAACGGCGCTTGTCGCTGGGAAAAAATCGGGCCTAAAGCGGAACGGCCTGATATAGCGCAAAGACACAGGAGAGCGCAGCGGTAAGGATGGAAGGCATCAGCATGGGACGGTAACTGTTGTTGCAGACCACAAAATATCGCGAGGCCCGCCTGCCTTGGTACACCATCTATCCGACTGTCTCGGAGTTCTCTGGGGCGGTCGGCGCCGAGGCTTATGAGGAATGGCTCAGGAATCTACCGGCTGACGATCCGGCGTCACTCTACTTGCACGTTCCGTTCTGCCGATCAAAGTGCTGGTTTTGCGGCTTCCCCTCCGCCATCACTCGCCATAATGCGCCGATCCTCAACTATCTGGCGGCGCTACGTGACGAGATAGGTTTGGTCTCGGAGCACGCGCCGCAGGCGCTGCCCGTGAGCGATGTGCATTTCGGCGGCGGAACGCCAACTCTCATGGGGCCAGTTGAGTTCCTCCCCCTGATGGAGTTCCTGCGCCGCCAATTTGCGCTCGCGAAAACAGCTACGATCGCCGTCGAGATCGATCCACGCACGTTCACGGCCGAGATGGCCGAAGCCTTGGAAGCAGCCGGCGTGAACCGCGCGAGCCTCGGCCTGCAGAGCTTCGATCCCATTGTTCAAAAAGCGATCAACCGGGTCCAGAGTGAGGCGCAGACGGCGGCTGCCGTCGAAATGCTGCGTCGGCATGGAGTGAGAAGCATCAACTTCGACCTCATCTTTGGTCTCCCGCATCAAACGGTTCAGTCTTGCGTCGAGACCACGAGGGCGGCGGTCGCCATGCGCCCCAACCGGCTCGCGGTGTTCGGCTACTCGCACATTCCGTCCTTTATTAAGAATCAGCGCCTCATCGAGGAGGCATCTCTTCCAGGCTGCGCTGCCCGCGCCGAACAGGATGCGGCCATTGCCGTGACGCTGATTGCCGCCGGCTACCGAGAGATCGGGCTCGACCATTTCGCCTTGCCGGACGACGATCTCTCGCTGGCACAGAAAACCGGTCGCCTGCGGCGCAACTCGCTGGGTTACTCGGCCGACACCTGCAAAACCCTGATCGGTTTCGGCGCGTCGGCTATCGGGCGTGTCGGCGAGGGTTACGTCCAGAACGAGGTTACACGGGATTCCTACTGCCGGCACATCGCAGCTGGCCGTCTGGCGACGTCAAAGGGCTACCGTCTCACCGACGAAGACCGCGCGCGAGCCGCAATCATCGAGCGACTAATGTGCGATCTCGAGGCCGATGTGCCGGCAATCTGTGCCGCCCACGGATCTGATCCGATCCATTTTCTCGATTCAGCTGAACGCTTGGCGATGCTTGCCAAGGACGGGATTGTGGACATCGAAAAGGGTTTTGTCCGCGTACGGCGGCAGCATCGCTTTGCGATTCGCGCTGTCGCTGCCGCATTCGATGCTTTTCTCGACCGGGTTGCCCGGTGAGTCAGCCAACCAGTGTGAGGAGGCCAAGGCGACGCCGAAGCGAAATTCGACGCCCATGCGGTTTCCCTTCTTGTAGGTCAGGATTTCATAGCCGTCGCAGCGTAGCAGGCCTCAAGCGGCTTCCCGCCCTCGAAGAAGGCCACGGTGTCGCCATCGATCGTGATCCGCTCGACGTTGGTGCGATAGCCGATCTCGTAATAGGTGCGTACTCGTCTGAGCTATGGTCGCCGCTCTCCGCCTTATAAGCCATGACTGGATCGAGTTTCCATCCTTCAGGAAGGGATAGACCAACTGCTAATCCCCGGCCCAATCCGACAGGGCGCGCTGCTTGATCTGGTCGTCCTCAAATGTAGATCTGCTGGACCGCGGGATCGTGGCTATGTGCGTGATCTTTCTCAGCTGCTTGATCGTGGATCTTGCCGCTCCCGCCGACGGCCACGATGTTGAAGGGCCTGCCCTCCACGGCTGGTGAACGATCCCGCCGACACGATATAGAGCTTGCCTCCCAGAGGGTCGGTCACGACGATGTTGTCCCCCTGCCGCGGCGATGCACGGCCGTGCCCGTCCATCGAATAGGGGTCGTGAGTTTTAGCGAGTTGGCGATCTTGCCAGCGACGATATCAGTTGGTGGAGCTGCCCGTCCTGCGTAAAAGCATAGGCGTTGATGGTTTTATCTATTTCCAAGACGAAGTGCGCACCGTCAGAACAGCCATTGTCTCAGTCGAGGGCGGCGAGAATATCCACGCGGAACATTCCGCGAACGATGCATAGCCAAGGCGCGAAGCTTGGCGTTTTGGTGGCGCTCAACAAGGCGACAGCCGCAATGGAACGTGCTGCCAGAGAAGCCGAATCCGTAGAGGCGGGCGGCACGCTGCGGCCGCGCGTGCAAATCCGTAGGGTCGAGGAACTATTGAAGGGCAGAAAGCCCACGCTTCGACCTGTCTATGACAATATCTCTGCCGCCGCTGCCGCCCCGGCAGGCGGCCGCCGCGATTGCCAACGCCACAGGAAATACGGGACTCGCCGTCCTTCAGATATTCCATCGCCGGCAGCGGACAGAAAGCCACGGACGATCAGTCGTGAGCCGACACCTGTGAACAAGCCGTGTGCGACATTGCAATCATCCATCTATTGGCTCAACTGCCCACATGGCCGTGAATGAACTGGATTTGTTGGTTTTCCAGATGGCAGTGGAAAGCGTCCGCTCACTCTGCTTGAGCTTCAACGACAAAGCGGCGGAAATAGCCGCGAGGAGCCGCGGAATCCTGCTTTTCGACGTGCGGGTCAATGATGACGCCGAGATCCAGCGGGTCGCAGCCATCCGATATCAAGGCGGCCAGATTGGTGTGGTGGCGTTGGACAGACAAGGCCTTATTAGCCGCTACTGCGTTGTCAACGGTACCTTCTCCCGCTTCATTGCACCGCTGGAGAATTGGACCAGCATGCCGGTGTCAATGCAGGCCAAAATCGATGTCACTCACCATGCCGGCCTCTTCCTAGGCGCGTTGCGAAATGCCGGTCATATGCTTGGCAACTAGCGCTTGGCGGAACGCATCTGTGGATTTTTGAATTCGCCTCGGCGTTGATCTGAAAAGAAAGATGCTTGGCTCAGAAATGGTGTCTGGCTAACAAGGAGCACAGCGAATTGAGACTGAAACGCAGTCCAGCTGGGAAACCCAGCGCGAAGGCCGGAAGGTAAGGTAACTTACCTGAGATAGAGGCAACGGGAAGGCGCCTTCCACTTATAAGGCATCGCCCAATATGTCCGAGTTCGCCTGAGGAATTCCCATGGCGGGCAGGGCCACTTCGCGATCAGATCTCGATAGGCCTGCTGTACCTCAGACCGGACTCGATGTTCAGGATTTCCTCAGCGGCTTGCCCGCACACCACCGCCAGCTCCCCGACCCAATATCCGACGTGCTCACGATAAGCACGAACGATATGGGTCCCCTCCGACATAGCAGTCAAGACTCGCTCGGGAATGCGCGAATATTGACACACCTCCAAGGAGAGCAACGGCGCGCCAAACAGCCTCTCATCGCACCAAGTCGCACATAGGGCGCATTCCTGTTCCGGCCGCCCCGGGCGATGCTTGATCCACCTCTCCAGAACAGCGGAGCAAGCCAGTGACGCCCACGAAGCTTCTGATTGGGCAGATCGCCATTGTGTTCGCCATCGTTCTCGTCGGCGTGTGGGCTGCCACGCAATGGTGCGCTCATATGCTGGCCTTTCAGGAACAACTCGGCGCGCCATGGTTTGTCGCGGCTGGCTGGCCGATCTACGAGCCGTGGAAACTGTTGGAATGGTGGTTCCAATTCGATGCCTATGCGCCCGAGATATTCGACAAGGCGGGCATGCTTGCGGGCACCAGTGGATTCATGGGCTGTGCCGCTGCGATCGCTGGTTCCCTCTGGCGCGCGCGCCAGCGCGGGTTGGTCACCACCTATGGCTCCTCTCGATGGGCGGCGACGCGGGAGATCGAGAAAGCAGGGCTGTTTCAGCCGGCAGGCGTCATCCTCGGCAAACTGAAGGACCGGTATCTGCGTCATGACGGGCCGGAGCACGTCATGGCCTTTGCGCCGACACGTTCGGGCAAGGGCGTCGGACTGGTTGTCCCAACTCTTCTCTCCTGGTCCGGCTCGGCCGTTATTCACGACATCAAAGGCGAGAACTGGCAGCTGACCTCCGGCTGGCGGTCGAAGTTCTCGCATTGCCTTTTGTTCAATCCGACTGATCCGCGATCGGCCCGCTACAACCCGCTGCTGGAGGTACGCAAAGGTTCGGACGAGATTCGCGATGTCCAAAACATCGCCGACATTCTAGTCGATCCGGAAGGCGCGCTGGAGCGGCGGAATCATTGGGAGAAGACCAGTCATTCACTTCTGGTCGGCGCTATCTTGCACGTGCTCTACGCCGAAGAGGAAAAGACTCTTGCCCGCGTCGCCACCTTTCTGTCGGACCCGCAACGCTCGTTTGCCGCGACTTTGCGGCGAATGATGACGACCAACCATCTCGGCGCGGCCAACAAGCCTCAGGTCCATCCCGTCGTGGCCTCGGCGGCACGAGAGGTGTTGAACAAATCGGAGAACGAACGTTCAGGCGTCCTCTCGACCGCCATGTCTTTTCTCGGGCTCTACCGTGATCCGACCGTGGCGGCGGTAACATCGGACTGCGACTGGCGCATTGCCGATCTGATGGATGCCGAGTGGCCGATGTCGCTCTATCTGGTCGTGCCGCCATCGGACATTTCGCGCACCAAGCCCTTGGTGCGACTGATCCTGAACCAGATCGGCAGGAGGCTGACGGAGCGGCTCGAGGGTGACCCAAAGAAGAGCCGCAAGCATCAACTGCTCATGATGCTGGATGAGTTTCCGGCGCTCGGTCGCCTCGACTTCTTTGAGACCGCGCTCGCGTTTATGGCCGGTTACGGAATTCGTGCCTACTTGATCGCGCAATCGTTGAACCAGATTTCCAAAGCGTATGGCGAGAACAATGCCATTCTGGACAACTGCCATTTGCGAATTGCCTTTTCCTCCAATGATGAGCGCACGGCCAAGCGAATCTCGGACGCGCTTGGCACGGCCACGGAACTCAGATCCATGCGCAACTATGCGGGCCACCGGCTGGCACCTTGGCTCTCGCATGTCATGGTGAGCCGCCAGGAAACCGCCCGCCCGCTGCTGACACCGGGCGAGGTGATGCAATTACCGCCCGCGGACGAACTGGTGCTGGTTTCGGGATTGCCCCCCATCCGGGCCAAAAAGCTGCGATACTATGAGGATCACAATTTCACCGAGCGGGTGCTGCCTTCGCCGGTGTTGCGCGACGGACCCTACGCGGACTGCCCGATGTCGCGGCCGGACGATTGGACTGGGCAAGTACGCGGCGTCGACCCTCGTCTTGCGTCCGACGATGAAAGCCCTGGCGCCGCGCTTGCGGACGAGGGAGGTGTTCAGCAGCAGCGCCATCCTGGCCTACCCGAAGAACATACCGCCGTCACCCAGGAACCGGACCAGGACGATCTGTCCAGACCCGCAGACGATGATAGCGAGGCGATGGCGGACAAGCGCGTCATGGACCGGATCTCCACCGTCGCAGGTGCCTATGGCATCAACGAGGGAAGGGGCGATGATAAGGATATCGTCCCCGGCTTCTGAACGCTTTCCGCAGCTCGGGCGTATCTCAGCGTAGATAACGGCCGTAAGCAATTTTGGGCATCTCGATAATGCTTGTTCCGCCGCCGGCCCGCCAGCGCCGGCCAGTTGGAACAAGCGCATGAAGCCCCACCGCATTCGTCACCAGTTTCTGCTCGAACCGGAATTGAGCGAGAAGCTGGACAACCTCAGCCGCGATCCCTCGACCACAAAATCCGCGGTCGTCGCGAAGGCCGTAGAAGCTTTCATCGAGCGGCGTGGCGAGAATGAACTCGATCGGCGCTATGGCATGAGGCTGGACCGTCTTTCCCGCGACCTCAGTCACGTCAGGCGCGATGTCGAGATGACATTGGAAAGCTTGGCGCTCTTCATCCGCTTTTCGATCACGCTTCATGCCCACACGCCTGTTCCGGACAAGGCGACGCAGGCGATTGCCCAGGAGCGTTTCGACAAATTCGTCGAGCAGGTCGGTCGCCAGATCGCATCGGGGAAACGCTCGCTTGGCAAAGACAATGGCGGAGGAGGGGAAGGATGAGCGCTCATCCAGAGGCCGACCACCGACGCCGCGCCATGCTGCGCACCGCCATGGGTCCGACGATCACTGAGGCGATGGCCGATCCATTGGTCATCGAGGTGATGGTCAATCCCGATGGTGCGCTGCGGCTCGACCGGCTGGGAGAAGGCCGAATCGATACGGCCGTGCATATGCATCCTTCCGAGGCGGAACGCATCATCCGCCTGGTCGCTTCCCACGTGCGTGCCGAGGCGCATGCGGACAATCCGATTGTCAGCGCCGAATTGCCATCGGGCGAACGCTTCGAGGGACTGCTGCCGCCTGTCGTGCTGGCGCCTTGCTTTGCCATCCGCAAACCAGCCGCAAAGCTCTACACGCTGGCCAACTATGTTGCGGATCGCATCATGTTGCCGCTGCAGGCCGATGCGTTGATAAAGGCAGTCCGAGAACGGCGCAACATCCTTGTCGCCGGAGGCACGTCGTCGGGTAAGACGACGCTTGCCAATGCGCTGCTGGCCGAAGTCGCCGAAAGCGACGAGCGAGTGATCCTCATCGAGGACACCCGCGAACTGCAATGCGCAGCAAAGGACTGCGTTGCCCTGAGAACCAGGCGGGGCTCGGTCACACTCGCCGATCTCGTGCGCTCGACGCTCCGGCTCCGCCCCGACCGCATCATCGTCGGTGAAGTCAGGGGCGCGGAAGCGCTGGACATGCTCAAGGCATGGAACACCGGGCACCCCGGCGGCATCGCCACGGTTCATGCCAATTCGGCGCGCTCTGCCCTCTATCGCATCGAGCAGCTTGCACAGGAAGCTGTCGTCACCGTGCCGCGCCGCCTCATCGCCGATGCCATCGATCTCATCGTCTTCATCGCGGGGCGCGGCTCGTCGCGCCGCATCGATGCAATCGCTGAGGTCACAGGTCTCGACGGCAGCGGCGACTACGCCGTCACCCCACTCACGCCTCCGCAACTCCAGCAACTCTGAAAGGCCCCCTTATGCGCAAGAAGCTCCGCTTTCTTTCGTTTGCCGCGCTCGCGTTTCTTCTCACAGTTCCGGCGCACGCTGCCGGCTCCGGCATGCCTTGGGAACAGCCGCTGCAGCAGATCCTGGAATCGGTGCAGGGACCGGTCGCCAAAATCGTCGCGGTGATCATCATCATCACCACCGGCCTGACCCTTGCCTTCGGCGATACTGCAGGCGGTTTCCGCCGGCTGATTCAGATCGTCTTCGGCCTGTCGATCGCCTTCGCCGCATCGAGCTTCTTCCTCTCGTTCTTCTCCTTCGGCGGCGGGGCGCTCGTCTGATGGCCGCCGGAGTGCAACATATCGAGGGCTTCGAGGTTCCCGTTCACCGGGCATTGACTGAACCGATCCTGCTGGGCGGCGCGCCGCGGGCGGTGGCGATCCTCAACGGCACGGTGGCTGCGGCCATCGGACTAGGCTTGCAGCAATGGATTGCCGGGCTAGTGCTCTGGCTTGGCGGCCACACGCTCGCGGTCTTTGCCGCAAGGCGCGATCCCGACTTTGCCAGCGTGCTTGTCCGTCACCTTCGCCTGAGGGGATGGCTCGCATGCTGAACCTTTCGGAATACCGCGGCAAGGCCGACCGGCTTGCCGACCATCTGCCCTGGGCAGCACTGGTGGCGCCCGGCATCGTGCTCAACAAGGACGGCAGCGTTCAGCGGACTCTTCGGTTTCGCGGGCCCGATCTGGAAAGCTCGACCGAAGCCGAACTCATCGGCATCTGCGCCCGGGCCAACAATGCGCTTAGACGCCTTGGCTCCGGCTGGACATTGTTTTTCGAGGCCGAGCGCATCGAAGCGCTGGGCTATCCGTCCTCGCGTTTCCCGGACGCGGCGTCATGGCTGGTTGATGAAGAACGGCGTGCTGCCTTCGAAGGCAAGGTCGCGCATTTCGAGAGCCGCTATCACCTGACCTTGCTGTCCATGCCGCCACCGGACGCCCAGGCGCGGGCGGAAAGCGCGCTCGTCGACTCGCATCATTCAGAAGGCGAAAGAGACTGGCGCCAGGAGATGGCGCGGTTCCGTGACGAGACCGACCGTGTGCTGGATCTTCTGTCGGGCTTCATGCCCGAAGTGCGTCTGCTCGATGACGCCGAGACGCTGACATACCTGCACGACACAATCTCGACCCGCCGCCATCCGGTCGCCGTGCCGGAAACGCCGATGTATCTGGACGGCATCCTGGTCGATGTGCCGCTTACCGGCGGCTTGGAGCCGATGCTGGGTGAGCAACATCTTCGCACACTTACCATCCTCGGCTTTCCGAACCTCACCCGGCCCGGAATCCTCGATGCCCTCAATCATCAGGATTTCGCCTATCGCTGGATGACGCGCTTCATTCCGCTCGACAAGACCGAGGCCACCAAGACGCTGACCCGCTTGCGCCGGCAGTGGTTTGCCAAGCGCAAATCGATCGTCGCAATCCTGCGCGAGGTTGTAAGCAACGAACCCGTTCCGCTCGTCGACAGCGACGCCGACAATAAGGCGCTCGATGCCGATGAAGCACTTCAGGCCTTGGGCGGCGATTATGTCGGCTTCGGGTATCTCACTACAACGGTGACGGTATGGGACGAGGATCGCCAAGCCGCCGCTGAGAAACTTCGCGCGGTCGAGCGCATCATCAATGGGCTCGGGTTCACCACCATCCGCGAAAGCGTCAATGCGGTCGAAGCCTGGCTCGGCTCGCTGCCGGGTCATGTCTATGCCAACGTTCGTCAGCCGCTCGTTCACACGCTGAACCTTGCCCATCTCATGCCGCTTTCCTCGGTGTGGGCCGGTCCTGCGGCGAACGAGCATCTGGCTGAAGTCACTGGACGAGAGGCCCCGCCGCTCCTCATCGCCGAAACCAGCGGGTCGACTCCGTTCCGGCTTTCTTCCCATGTCGAAGATGTCGGCCACATGCTGATCGTTGGACCCACCGGCGCCGGAAAATCGGTGCTGCTTGCCCTGATCGCCCTGCAGTTTCGTCGCTATGCCGGCGCGCAGGTCTATGTCTTCGACAAAGGCAATTCGGCGCGCGCGGCAACGCTTGCCATGGGTGGACAGCATCATGCGTTGGGTTCGGACGATGCTCTTGCCTTCCAGCCGCTGCGCAATATCGGTGATCAGGGTACGCGCAGCTGGGCAGCTGAATGGATCGCCGGCCTCATCGCTCATGAGAATGTCACCGTCACGCCGGAGGTGAAAGAGGCGATCTGGTCGGCGCTCAACAGCCTCGCCACCGCGCCGGCGCAGGAGCGCACGCTGACCGGTCTGTCGGTCCTGCTTCAGTCCAATGCGCTGAAGTCCGCCTTAATGCCCTACACGCTCGACGGTCCCTTCGGCCGATTGCTCGATGCCGACGACGATCGGCTGGCCTTGTCGGATGTGCAGTGCTTCGAGACCGAGGAGCTGATGCATAGCCAAAGCGCTGTGCTGCCTGTGCTCACCTATCTCTTCCATCGCCTTGAGGAGCGGTTCGACGGGCGACCGACGCTGCTCATGCTCGATGAGGCCTGGGTCTATCTCGACAATCCGCTTTTTGCTGCCCGCATCCGCGAATGGCTGAAGGTGCTGCGAAAGAAGAACGTATCGGTGATCTTCGCCACGCAGTCGCTTGCCGACATCGCCGGCTCTGCAATAGCGCCGGCGATCATCGAGAGCTGCCCACAGCGCATTTTTCTCCCCAATGATCGTGCCGTGGAACCGCAGGCACGGACTGCCTATGAGCGCTTCGGTCTCAACGACCGGCAGATTGAACTGATCGCCCGGGCCACGCCGAAGCGGCACTACTATTTGCAGTCGCGCTGCGGCAACCGTCTCTTCGAGCTCGGGCTCGGCCCCATCGCGCTTGCACTTTGCGGCGCCTCGGGTCCAGCCGCGCAAAGCCTGATCGACAGGGTCCTGTCCGAGCACGGGCAGGACAGCTTTGTCTTTCGCTTCCTCGGCGCCCGCGGCCTGGATTGGGCGGCCGAGCTTCTCCAGCAATTCCCTCAACCAACCAAGGAGCAATCGTCATGATGCGGCGCCGCTTTCTCTCGGGCCTGATCACCCTTTCGTTGATCGCCAAGCCGATGGCCGACTACGTGCAGCCGGCCTACGCGCTTATCGTGTTCGATCCGTCGAACTACGCACAGAACGTGCTCACGGCGGCGCGCTCGCTGGAGCAGATCAACAACCAGATCCAGTCGCTCCAGAACCAGGCGACCGTGCTGCAGAACATGGCACGCAATCTTCAGAGTCTGGATTTTTCTTCCGTGGGTCAGCTTACCGGCTCGCTCCAACGGATCGACGGTCTGATGGACCAGGCAAGTGGCCTGAGCTTTGATCTCAACAAGCTTCAGGACCAGTGGCGTAATCAATATCCGGAAAGCTACGACGCCACGATCAAGGTCAGCGATGTGGCGAGCGCCGCACGTGACCGCTGGCAAAGCGCAATGCAGGCATTCCGTCAGACCATGGGTGTTCAGTCGCAGATCGTCGAGAATGTTCGCGGTGATGGCGACCTGCTTGCCGATCTCGTCAACCGCAGCCAAGGCGCGGCCGGTGCGCTTCAGGCAAGTCAGGCCACTAACCAGCTCCTTGCGCTTTCGACCAAGCAGCAGATGCAGATCCAGACGCTGCTCGCAACGCAGTTCCGCGCTGAGGCCGAGGATGCGGCGCGCAAGGCGCAGTCCGAGGAGGCCGCGCGCGAGACGACAAAGCGCTTCCTCGGCACAGGCACGGCCTATCCCGGCAACTGATCACCAATCTCTTGACGACGAGGAAGGCGGCATGAACGACCTTGGGGTCATTGATCGCTTCATGGAGACCTTCATCCGCTACATCGATAGCGGGTTCGGTCTGCTCTCGGGCGATGTCGCCTTCCTTACCACGACCCTGATCGGCATCGACGTCACACTTGCCGGCCTCGCCTGGGCATTCGGCGGCGAACCCAACATATTCGGCCGGCTCATCCGCAAAGTGCTCTATGTCGGCGTCTTTGCCTTCATCTTGAATAACTTCAAGAACCTCGCCGACATCATTTATCGGTCTTTTGCCGGTCTCGGCATTAATGCGTCATCCGGCAACCTATCTGCCGACAATCTCCTGCATCCGGGCCGCATTGCCGCAACCGGTTTCGAGGGCGCCTGGCCGCTTCTCGATCAGGCAAGCCAGCTTCTCGGCTTCCCCGAAATCTTCGGCAACGCGCTCACCATCTTCGTGCTGCTCGTGGCCTGGTTCCTGGTCATCATCGCCTTCTTCATCCTCTCCATCCAACTCTTCATCACCATCCTCGAATTCAAACTCACCACTCTGGCCGGATTCATTCTTGTGCCCTTCGCGCTTTGGAACCGGTCAGCGTTTCTCGCCGAGCGCGTGCTCGGCAATGTCATCTCGTCGGGCATCAAGGTGATGGTGTTGGCCGTCATCATCGGCATCGGCTCCACGCTCTTTGGCGAGTTCGCTTCCGCGCTGCAAGGCAAGGAGCCGGATCTGGCCGCCGCCATGTCACAGGTCCTGGGCGCCTTGGCGCTCCTTGGTCTCGGCATTTTCGGACCTGGGATAGCCTCCGGTCTTGTCTCGGGCGCGCCGCAGCTTGGCGCGGGCGCCGCACTTGGAACCACGGCAGCCGCAGCCGGTGCATCGCTCGTTGCCGCAGGCGCAGCATTTGCCGGCGCGCGCATGGCAACCGGCAGCGGTCTCGCCGCACTCCGTGCCGGCACGACCATGGGGTCAGCGGCTTCTACGGCCTGGCAGATGGGGCGCGCAACATCGCCCGAGTCCGGCCTGCCCGGTGTAGCTGCTGGAATGCATGGTGTGACCAGCGCCGCCGGCGGCGCCGCAATGCGGGCGGCACGATCTGCCGCAGGAGGCTTCGGGCGCAGCGTTGATGCCGGGCGCGAAGCTGCCTGGACCGCGACCGGTGGTGCGCCGACCGCATCCATGACCGGAAGCCCTACTGGTCCGGTCGCTGATGCCGCGCCCGGCTGGGCCAGGCGCCTGCGTTCCGAACAGACAGCCCGTGCCCACCGTCACGCCGCCATGCAGGCCGTCCGTGAAGGCGACAGGCCGGGAGGCAGCGCCAATCCCTCTCTCAATGACAAGGACGACTAAATGCTATTCAAGCGACCCATTCAACGTTACGGCAAGACGCCCGAGCCGGTCACGCCGTATCAGAAGGCCGCGCAGCTCTGGGACGAGCGCATAGGCTCATCTCGAGTGCAGGCCCGCAACTGGCGGTTCATGGCTCTTGGCTGTCTGACCTTGGCGGCCGGACTTTCCGGCGGACTCGTGTGGCAGTCGATGCAGAGCCGCGTCGTGCCTTACGTCGTCGAGGTCGACGGCTTCGGCGAGGCACGCGCCGTTGCGCCGGCAATCCGGGACTACGAGCCCTCCGATGCCCAGATCGCGTGGCATCTCGGCCGCTTCATTCAGAATGTCCGTTCCGTTTCCACCGATCCGGTGCTGGTGCGGCAGAACTGGCTTTCGGCCTATGACTTCGCCACCGACCGCGCGGCGCTCTTTCTCAACGAGTACGCCAAGGCGAACGATCCTTTCGGTCAGATCGGCACACGCAGCGTGTCGGTGCAAGTGACCAGCGTGGTCAGAGCTTCCGACAGCTCGTTCCAGGTCAAATGGGCCGAGCAGGTTTTTGAGCGCGGCAGCCTTGCCAGCACGACGCGCTGGACCGCGATCCTCACCATCGTGATCCGCCCGCCAAGCAATACTGACCAACTGCGCAACAACCCGCTCGGCGTCTTCATCAACGCCATCGATTGGTCGCGCGAGCTCGACAGTGCTGCGCCGACGTCCGTTTCCCCAAAAGGAGTCCACCAATGAAGAATAGAATGTCGTCGGTCCGTGCCGTGCTGATCCTGTCGGCCTCTACAGCGGTCCTCTCCGCCTGCGCGTCGAAGCCGGTACCGCCGCCTGAGATTTCCTATGATGCTGCCGATTTCAAACCAGCCGCAATCGAGAAGCCGCCGGAGAAGCCGGTCAAGATAGTCGAGGTGCCAAAGCCGCTGCCGCTACCCGGTCAGTTACAGCCCAATCCGGGCAGGGTGGCCGAAGACAAGCGCTCTCCTGAAGAACGGGTCTCCGATGCCAATAAAGCAGCGACGCAGCAACCTACCAGGTATGGGTACATGAATGCGGTTCAGGTTTATCCATTCGCCGATGGCGCGCTCTATCAGCTCTACGCCGCACCGGAGCGCGTCACCGATATCGCACTCCAGCCGGGCGAGAAGCTAACAGCCGTGTCGGCCGGCGACACGGTGCGTTGGGTGATCGGCGATACCGTCAGCGGCACCGGTGACAATCAGCGCACCCATGTGCTGGTAAAACCCTTCGCGCCGGGGCTTAACACCAATCTGGTGATCACCACAGAACGACGCACCTACCATTTGCAGCTTCAAAGCACCGAGAAAACCTCAATGGCGGCGATCTCTTGGACCTATAGCGAGGACCAGATCATCGCGCTACGCCAGCGCAACGCTCAAGCCGAGGCTGCCATGCCGGTAGCTTCGAATGTGGCGCTCGAGAATATCCGCTTCCGGTATTCAATCACCGGCGACACACCACCCTGGAGGCCGATGCGCGCTTTCGACGATGGCAGCAAGGTCTATATCGAATTCCCCCGTCGCATTGATCAGGGTGAAGCGCCTCCTCTCTTCATCGTCGGCGCTGATGACAATGACCAGCTCGTCAACTTCCGTATGCGCGGCAACTATTACATCGTCGATCGCCTCTTTGCTGCCGCCGAACTGCGCCTCGGCGCCAAACAGCAGCAAGTGGTGCGCATCACCAGGACTGACGGCCGGCAACCGCCGCGGCGGATTCCGCTCTTTGCGCGGCCCAGCAGGTGAGGGGAGCGCTCATGACCGATACTTCCCGATCCGATGCGCCGCCGAAACTCGATCCCGAGCAGCTGCAATTGCGAGCCTCGCCCCGCCGCGCTGTCCGATTCAGGCGCGGTGTGATCGTCGCCATCGCTGCAGTCGGATCCGGTGCCATTCTGGGCGTCACGATGATGGCGCTTCAAGGACCGGCATGGCGTATCAAGCACCAGGCAAAGGACCGCTATAACACCGAGCGCAAGCCACCCGCCGAGGGACTAGAAGCGCTTCCCAAGGACTATTCCGGGATCATGCCGAAGGCCCCTGTGCTCGGACCGCCACTGCCCGGCGACCTCGGTCGCCCCATCCTTGAACGCCAACGTCAGCTCGGCATCGCGCCAGGGCAGGATATCTCCGCCGAGGAGCAGCGCCTTGCCCAGCAAGCAATTGAGGCGCGCGAGTCGCAAGTCTTATTCCGGATCGACAATCGACCCAGACAGACAGATGTCGCCGGCGACGGGCCGCGTGCGCAGCAGCCGTCTGAGGCGCTTCCGCAATCCGGAGCGACGCGCGCGTCAGCTTCCGTTGCCCCAGCCGAGGGTGACCAGAACAACCAACAGCGCAAGCTCGATTTTATCAGTCAGCGGAACACAAGCGGGATCTACAATCAGCACGCGCTGCAGACGCCGGCCTCACCCTACCAACTGATGGCCGGCAGCGTGATTGCGGCCAGTCTCGTCACCGGCATAAATTCCGACTTGCCTGGCCTTGTCGTCGCGCAGGTCACCGAGAATGTGCACGACACAGTCACCGGCAGCATTGTGCTCATTCCGCAAGGCTCACGCCTCATCGGCACTTATGACAGCGTCGTGGCTTTTGGGCAGAGGCGCGCATTGCTGGTCTGGCAGCGAATAATCCTGCCCGACGGTTCCTCGATCGAAATCGACAATCTGCCAGCGACGGATACTGCCGGCTATGCCGGGCTTGAGGACAAGGTCGATTTTCACACCTGGCAGCTGATCAAGGGAGTTGCTCTCGCGACGCTATTGGGCGTTGGTACCGAGTTAAGCTTTGGGGAAAACGAAAGCGACCTGGTCAAGGCGATCCGGGAATCCACTCAGCAAAACATCAGTCAAGCCGGCCAGCGCATCACCGAAAGGAACCTCAATATTCAACCCACCATTACCGTCCGCCCCGGTTGGCCCCTACGCGTCATTGTACACAAGGATCTCGTATTCCGCTAGCGGAATACGAGATCATATGCCGCCCTGTGGACTATCCCGAGTTGCGTGGGCGGGTGGTGGTCGAAGGGGCAATAAAGCGAGAGGATCGGGGCGCCAAATATCGGCATAGTTCTGGTCCTTCTATAGCTGGTTGAGGAACGTCAGCAGCCGGTCATCGGGACGGAACTTGCCCGGCTTGCTGTCAAAGGGGATGGTTTTTGCGAGGATCTTTTCCTTCAGGGCCAGATCCGCATCGAGATAGATTTGGGTGGTTTCAATGGATTCATGCCCCAGCCACAACGCGATAACGGTTTGCTCCACCCCGGCATGCAACAGGTCCATCGCCGTCGTGTGGCGCAAGCAGTGGAATGTGATGTGCTTCTTCCTCAGCGAGGCACAGACTCCGCTGGCGGTGGCCAGATGCTTTGTCAGCAGGCGCTCCACGGCGTCCGCACTCAATCGCCCGCCGCGCATGCTTGGAAAGACAATGCCGTCTTCGGCGGCGCTTGTTTCATCGAGCCATGCTTCGAGGACTTTGGCGACAGGTTTGCAAAGTGGGATGGCGCGCTGCTTTCGCCCCTTGCCGAGGACTTCGACATGAGCGCCGGTGCCCAGCGTAACATCCTGGCGTCTCAGGCCGGTCACTTCGGACAGGCGCAGGCCCGTCTGCAAGGTCGTCAGCAACAGCGCGTGATCCCGTCGGCCCTTCCAGGTGCTCCTGTCCGGCGCGTTCAGAAGCGCGTCGACCTCCGGGCGCGTCATGAAGTCGATCAGCTTGCGATCAAAACGCTTGGCCGGCATGGCGAGGACGCGCTGGATTTGAGCGCTGTGGGTCGGCATTTCATAGGCGGCGAAGCGGAAGAACGACCGAATGGCGGTGAGGCGAAGATTGCGGGTGCGCGCGCCAACGCTCCGCGTCTTCTCGAGCTCGTTCAGGAACGCAGAGATGAACGGGGCGTCGATCATTTCGAATGCCAGGCGATCCGGCGACGTGCGCAACCGCTTCTGCGCGAAGCGCAGCAGAAGCCTGAACGTGTCCCGATAAGATCTGATCGTATGCGCGCTGACCCGCTTCTGCTGCATCAGCCGCTGGGTGAAGAACCGTTGCAAGAGCGCCGGGAAGGTCGGGAGCGCGAGGGTCATGTGGAGGCCTCCCAATAATGCTCGAGCCGCGTCACAGCCTGCTGCATGAGAGATGGGTTCTGGTGCAGATACCAGTAGGTGTAGTTGAGATGGGTGTGCCCGAGGTAGGTGGACAGCGCCGGCAGGCGGCGCTCGGGATCCGCGCCTGCGCAATAGCATTGCCGCAAGACCTCGACGGCCATGGTGTGGCGCAGATCGTGCAAACGTGGCCCCGTCGCATCCGAGATGCCGCGCAATCCGAGTTTCCGGGACAGTCGGCGGAACGACAGTTCCAAAACCGAATGCGTAATGCGACGGCCAAGCGGCGAGATGAAGAATGGCCGGGCGCTGTGTCCCGCCAGGAACGCATTGCGCTGTTCCAGGTACTGCTTGAGGACAGCGCAGGTCGTCGCATGGACTGGGACCAGGCGGGATTTTCCGAACTTCGTGTTGCGTATGGTCAGGACACCGTGGTCGAGATCGACGTCCTCCAAATCAAGGTTCAGTACTTCGCCGAGACGCATCCCGGTGACACTCAGCAGGCCGAAGATCGTATAGCGCGACCAGCGCGAGATCGGCTTGGCTCCCCGCCGTCGTTGCAGGCTGGCGGCGAGAACGCGGGCTATCTCTTCCTGGCGGAAGATATGAGCCTGGAAGGTGCTTCGTTGCCGCGGCAGCAAATCCGTCGGGGGAATCTCGGTGCGCGGGTCCGTCACGATACGGTAGCGCGCAAAACTGCGCACGGCGCGCAGTCGTCCGGCGAGGTAGTTAGGATCGGTCGATTCAGGCTGTTGCGCCCAGGTCAGAGCCAGCTTCGATGTGATCCAGGCAGCGCGCCGCCGCTCCATGAACTGCGCAAAATCCAAGAGCAGCCGCTCGTCCTTTTTCAGCTTGAAGCCGAGGGACCGGCGCAACTCCAGGTAATCGACAATGCCGTCGCGCAAACTGTTCATGGCATAGTCCCCGGCCATGGCAGGGCGACTTTGCGCAAAGCATCCAGATCGACCTTCGCGTATCGCCGCGTTGCATCCGGGCTGCGATGCCGCAGCATCTGGCCAATATCCGTCAGCGACAGCCCTTGGCGCAGCATGTCGACGGCAAGCGCATGACGAAGCTGATGCGACCCAGTGAGACCGGGCTTAATCCCGGCACGCCTGATCGCACGCGCGACGATCTGGCCTACGTCGCTGGACGACCTCAAACCTTCAAAGGGGGCGCGGGAGCGCAAGAACACTCTGCGGCTGGCCGATTCCGGCCGTCCGCGCTCCAGATAGGCTGCAATCGCCTGCCCCGTGTCATGAGGCAAGGGCAACGGCCGTTCCGTACGGCCCTTGCCATGCACGCTCAGCGAGCCTTCACCCCAATCGATATCCCCCAGTTCAAGCCGGACAACCTCTCCTGCGCGCAGCCCGAGCCGCGCGAGCAACAACAGGATGGCTCGATTGCGCAACCCGGCTGGCGCCCGCCATTCCTTGCTCGCGTTCAGAAGAACCCGAACACAGTCGGCTGGCATCGCTCTCGGAATCGACGCCATCGACCATCCGGCAACGGATGGGACTGCCGCGGCAAGATCGGTATGGATGTAGTCGCGGTACCGCGCGAAGCGGAAGAACGACCGCAGTGCCGTGACGATGTGCTTTGCCGAAGCGAATGTGCGGTCCTGCGGCGCATTTCGCCGGATGTAGTCCGCAATCTGGCTGGCATGCACGGATGCGAGATGCAGTTCGCCCTCGCCGGATATGTCCGTCAGAAAGCGCCTGACATATCCGGGGTAATTCTCGATGGTCGCCGCTGCCAGGCCGCGCTCATCGTGCAGGTAGGACCTGTATTCCTGCAAGACCAAGTCAACAGGAGATATCTCGACCGAAGCCGTGGCCCTGCCGTCGATAACGCCTTTTTCACGAAGCCAGGCCGTCACGCCGGACAGCGTGATGCGGTCGCCGCCCTTGAGACAGCGGAGTTGAGCCCGATCACGCAGGAATGCTTCTTCATGTGCGGTCGTTATCTCCTCGACCGCGATGCCCTCCCGGTCCAGCCATCGGCTGAACTCATTGATGAGGAACGTTTTCTTCCAATAAGAAACCTGCGAGTACCCCTGATCGGCAAGATACTCGGCATAGGGCTCAAAATAGGGAGCCAGCGGACCCTCGACCAAAAGCCGAGAGCGCCTCTTTCGACTTGCTCTGTTCATCGGAAACACAGTGTCGGCGGGTTCTGGACGAACCAAACTATGCCGACTGGTTCTCCTAATATTACCACAGAAAGGAAGCACATGCGCACGCAACTCGGGATAGTCCACAGGGCGGCATATGATCACGTGCTGCGCCCATACCCAAGTTGAACAGGAGTAATCATGGTAGATCTGAAACTTGGAAAACTTCCAGACCGGACACCTTCGAAGATGACCATTACCGTTAGCGCCGACCTGAACCAAGCACTCAAGGACTATGCGGCGCTTTACCGTCAGACCTATGGCGAGTCTGAAACGGTAGCGGAACTCATACCTTTCATGCTGGCAGGGTTTCTGGAAGGTGACAAAGCGTTTGCGAAGGCCAGAAAGGAAAGCTTGCCTGCCGCGGGCATGTCAGAGAAATCGCGACGCGTGTCAGGTTCCGAGTAATCGAAGCACAAAGTTGGTCAATGGCGCAAGCCGCCCGATTGCCTAATACCCCGGCGGTCGCGGCCTACCGATCCGTCATGGTGAGGCCTATGCGCGAACTTCGAGCAAGCTGGAGGTCAAGTAAGTGCCTGGGCGGCCCGGAAACCGCGAACAGGCGCAGGGCGTGCTAGCCGCACTGATGCATGGTTTCAGACACGTGGGAACGCCGTGCGGTTGTTACTCAGAATGAGCTCATCTCAAAGGGGCATTCAAGAGCCGCAGCGCTGAGTAGCGGAAGCCGCAATGGGGTGCGTCGCTGACATTCAGTGAAAGACTGGGCCGAACAATCCAACCTGCTTGGGCGGATACGAAGTGGAGCCCTGCCTGCAGGGTTCCGGCGGGTCCCAGCCCTCTGCCATGCGACCCCCTTTGGGAAATACCCGCGTCGTCACAGCATCGTAAAGTGGCGCCATATACACTATCGAATTGTTAGCTGCTGGTTTCGGCGATTTTGAGGAGGTTCGCGATCGACTGAAGACGGTGACGTTCGTCTGTGGCACTCAGACTGCCACTGAGTGCCTGGCCGTTCCACTTTCGAAATATTTGTCGAACTTCGCTGCAATGCTCCTTACAAAGGGACGACTTTCCGCCGATACGACGTAACTGTCACCTTGGAGTTCAAGCGGTCGAGCAGGGTCGCCAATGGCGATGGAGCTTGCTTGGAAAAGAAGCTTTTGTCCGGCTTCCCCGAACCGTTCCACCAGATCGGCTGCTGAAAAGCCGAAATCGCACATCAAGCGCTCGATGATCCAGCCGCGAACACGGTCATCTTCGGAAAACGCGATGCCGCGGACCGCGGCCAGATGTCCCCCCTCGACCATGCGTCCATATTCGGCTGTCGACGGCATGTTCTGCGAATAGCCCTGTCGAAACCGGCTGATCGATGACGGCCCGAGCCCGATCAGTGTTTCGCAGCGATCCTCGGTGTAGCCCTGGAAATTGCGGCGGATTGTTCCCGCGCGAGCCGAGACTGCAAGCGCATCATCCGGCCTGGCGAAATGGTCTATTCCAATCGCCTCGTATCCGGCGCCCATGATCAGACGGGCGGCAATTTGCCACTGAGCGAACCGTTCGGCCGGACCCGGCAACCATGCCTCGTCGATCATAGTCTGATGCTTCTTGAACCAGGGCACATGCGCGTAGCCGAACAGCGCCATCCGGTCCGGCTCCAGAGTCAGCGCCTGCGCCACGGTGGAACAGACGCTCTCCCTGGTCTGATGCGGCAGGCCGTAAAGCAAATCGAGGTTCACGGACCCTACGCCGCGAGAGCGAATGCCGTCGACAACCGCCTTGGTCTGCAAAAAGCTCTGCTCGCGGTTGATCGCCTTCTGCACCTTCGGATCGAAATCCTGAACGCCGAGGCTCGCCCGCGCCATGCCGATCTCGGCAAGTGTATCAAGGCGGGCTTCGTCCATGTCGTTGGGTTCGATTTCAACGCTGATCTTCGCATCGGCAAGAAAATCGAAGCTATCCCGCAGGACAGTTCCCAAGGCTATCATATCCTCGGGCTTCAGCATGGTCGGCGAGCCGCCGCCGAAATGCACGGCGCGGACATGGGCCTTGCCGCCGACAAGACCGGCGACAGTCGCGATCTCCGCGTGAAGCGAGCGGAGATACGAAGCCACCGGCTCGTAGCGGCGGGTCTGCTTTGTATGGCACGCACAGAACCAGCACAGCCGGTCGCAATAAGGGATGTGCAGGTAGAGCGAGACCTCGTCACCGCTTTCGAGCGCCTTCAACCAGCTTCGATAGACATCAGCGTCGACGCCAGGATGGAAATGCGGCGCGGTCGGGTAACTGGTATAACGCGGGACGTTCTCGCCAAGCCTGGCAGCTAATTCCGGTCTCATTTGGTGGTCCGCCGTTTTTGCCTCGCCGGAAGTCTGGACGCGTCGAAGAGCCAAAGCCCTGATTTCGGTCAGCCTCCAGCACGGACAAACTGCCGCAAGGATTTCTCTGCCATCGCTTGCTATCCTGCCGAAACTTGGGATCGGTAGCGCGAGCGTAATGACAGTACGGCAAGACATTCACAGTTCCGGCATTCCCGTTCTTTGCCTGTCTTGCGCAGCACGACATCGCGGCGTCTGCGGTGCGCTCGATCCAAACCATTTGGTTGGGCTCGCCAAAACTTCGTCGCGGCACAAGATCGAGCCGGGGGTCGAACTGATCGCCGACGCCGAGGCCGTCGACAGCTATTCAAACTTGCTTTCAGGCGTTGTGAAGCTGACGAAGTGCCTTTCGGACGGCCGCCAGCAGATTGTCGGTCTTCGGTTCGCACCGGATTTTCTGGGACGGCCCTTTAAGGTGAAAAGCACGATCAATGTGGAAGCGGCAACCTCCGTCTCGCTGTGCTCGTTTCCGAAGGCGGCCGTTGAACGGATAATGAAGGAATCACCGGGACTCGAGCATCGCCTGCTCAAGCAGACGCTGGACGAACTCGACGAGGCACTTGAATGGATGGTGACTCTCGGGCGCAAGACCGCACCGGAGAAGGTGGCGAGCTTTCTCCTCATGATCGCCCGGAATATGGATTCCAGTATCGACCCGGCGGCTGGGTCGGCATGCTTCGATCTGCCGCTGACACGTGCCGACATCTCTGATTTCCTTGGACTGACGAACGAGACCGTGAGCCGCCAGCTTACGCGATTGCGGGCTGACGGCGTGATTCGGATCGAGAACAAACGCCATGTAACGGTCGACAGCATGAGCCGGCTGGAGCAGCGCTGCGGCGGCCGAGGCGCGCGGCAACCGGCCTTTGAATGAGACCTAAGCGTCGGGGCCTTCGTCGCTTATTACGATCCGCGGCAGGACATGCTCGCGTTCGAAAGCGATGTGTCGCCGCAAGCCTTCGAAGAAGCCGCGTAGCATGAATCCGACAGCTTCCGCGCTCTCTATCGGATCACCATGACCGATCGCTAGGAGCGTTTCGGCCACCTCGCCAGCGAAGCATTGATCCTCAAGGTGCTCGATGCGCAACCGGCTGGTAGAGGCAAGTTTGGCCTCGGCCGGGGTCAAGTGCGCCTCATACGCAGGGAAAATCACCCTCTCCTCAAACCCATGAATGTCACGGAGCAGCGGAACGATCTTCTTGGCCGTTCCAACACATTTGAGGCGGTCGACGTTCGGCAGTGCATCGGCAATGCTTTCCAGCGAGAAGCAGAGCTCCAGCTTTTCCCGATGGGCAAGCTTCATGACCTCGCCCGGAATCGCCTCTGTGCCGGCCTGGCGCGAGAAAGCCGCACTTGTCCATGAGCGGGTTGGCCCGTGCTGCGTTTCCTTGTTCAAATCGCCACCTTCTGATTGCACCGAACTCGATGCTGCCCGAAGCAAAATCGTGCGGCTCTGACATGGATCAGGGCGAGCGGGCGGCAACTACGGAATTAATGCACCGCGGATTTGGCGTCCGCGCATTGGAATCCTGGTCGGGGACATGTCATGAAATTCGGCACGGAGATCGTCGTTCTAAGCCTGTTTGCTTTTGCGGCAGTGGTGGCTGCCGGCTTCGGCGTAGACGGACCTTTTCGCCAGCATATGTGGGTGCTGTTCTTCGCCGTGGCTGGCTTTAACGCGATCCTGCTGCGCAACTGGGATTTCAAGCCGGCGGCTCCGATCGACAACTCCGCCTACATGGATGGCCCGATCCGCTACGGAGCCATCGCAACGGTATCCTGGGGCGTCGTCGGCATGCTCGTCGGTGTGATCATCGCGTTACAGCTGGCCTACCCTCACCTCAACATCCAACCCTGGTTCAATTTCGGACGGCTGCGGCCGCTGCACACATCCGGCGTCGTCTTCGCCTTCGGCGGCAACGCGATGCTTTGCACGTCGCTCTATGTCGTGCAGCGCACCTGCCGCGCCCGGCTGTTTGGCGGCAATCTGGCCTGGTTTGTGTTCTGGGGTTACCAGCTGTTCATCGTCATGGCCGCGACCGGCTACCTGCTCGGCATCACCGAGAGCCGGGAATACGCCGAACCGGAATGGTATGTGGACATCTGGCTGACCATCGTCTGGGTCGCCTATCTCATCCTGTTCCTCGGCACGATCCTCAAGCGCAAGGAACCGCATATCTACGTCGCCAACTGGTTCTACCTGTCCTTCATCGTGACCATCGCGATGCTGCACGTGGTCAACAACCTGTCGATGCCGGCCTCGCTCTTGGGTTCCAAGAGTTACTCCGCCTTTTCCGGCGTCCAGGACGCGTTGACGCAATGGTGGTACGGCCACAACGCGGTCGGCTTCTTCCTCACCGCCGGGTTCCTCGGCATGATGTATTATTTCGTGCCAAAGCAGGCGAGCCGGCCGGTCTATTCCTACCGGCTGTCGATCGTCCACTTCTGGGCGATCATCTTTCTCTACATCTGGGCCGGCCCGCACCACCTGCATTACACCGCCTTACCCGACTGGGCGCAGACGCTTGGTATGGCCTTTTCGATCATGCTGTGGATGCCGTCATGGGGCGGCATGATCAACGGCCTGATGACGCTTTCGGGCGCCTGGGACAAGCTACGCACCGATCCGATCATCCGCATGATGGTGATGGCAGTCGCCTTCTACGGCATGTCGACTTTCGAGGGTCCGATTATGTCGATCAGAACGGTCAATTCGCTGTCGCACTACACGGACTGGACCATCGGGCACGTGCACTCCGGTGCGCTTGGCTGGGTCGGCATGATCTCGTTCGGCGCGATCTACTACATGGTGCCGAAACTGTGGAACCGCGACCGGCTCTATTCGATGCGCCTCGTCACCTGGCATTTCTGGCTGGCGACGCTGGGCATCGTCGTCTACGCCGCGGTGATGTGGGTGTCCGGCATCATGCAGGGCCTGATGTGGCGCGAATACGATGAGCAGGGGTCCCTCGTGTACTCCTTCGCCGAAACCGTCGCCGCCATGCACCCCTACTATGTCATGCGAACAATCGGCGGCGCCATGTACCTCTCCGGTGCCCTCATCATGGCCTGGAACATCACCATGACCATCCTCGGCCACCAGCGCGAAGAGCAACCAATGCCGGGTTCCGAGCCCGCCCTTCGGCCTGCCGAATAGGGAGTCAGACAATGGGCTTGATGGACAAACACGCGATCATCGAGAAGAACGCCACACTACTTCTCGTGGGCTCCCTTCTTGTCGTGACCGTCGGCGGCATCGTCGAGATTGCACCGCTTTTCTATCTCGACAACACGATCGAGAAGGTCGAAGGCATGCGGCCGTATTCGCCGCTCGAACTCGCCGGACGCAACATCTATGTGCGCGAGGGCTGCTACCTCTGCCATAGCCAGATGATCAGGCCTTTCCGGGACGAGGTCGAGCGCTACGGCCACTACAGCCTGGCGGCCGAGTCCATGTACGACCACCCCTTTCAGTGGGGCTCGAAGCGGACGGGGCCGGATCTGGCCCGGGTCGGTGACCGCTACTCGAATGCATGGCATGTCGGGCATCTTTCCGATCCACGTTCGGTGGTGCCGGAATCTATCATGCCGAGCTACGCGTTCTTGAAGGACGTCCTGATCGACGTGAAGGACTTCTCGACGCATCTGGTTGCGAACGCGCGTGTTGGCGTCCCGTACTCCGATGACATGATCGCGCACGCCAATGCCGATCTGATGGTCCAGGCCGACCCCAATGCCGACACCTCCGGCCTCGAGAAACGCTATCCGAAAGCCAAGGTCGGCGATCTGGACGGCAATCCGCAGCAGGTGACCGAGATGGATGCCCTCGTCGCCTATCTGCAAATGCTGGGAACACTGGTCGATTTCAAGACCTATGACGATGCAGCCGGCTACCGCTGAGGGGGACGCAATGAGCTATGACTTGATGCGGGAATTCGCGGACAGCTGGGGTCTGCTTGCCATAGCGCTCTTCTTCGTCGGTTGCATTGCCTTTGCCTTGCGTCCCGGCGGCAAAACGCAGGCCGAGCAAGCCGCCCAGATTCCACTCAAGGGCGACTGATCATGAGCAGTGAGCACATCGACGAAGTCTCGGGCATCTCAACGACCGGTCATGAATGGGACGGGATAAGGGAGCTCAACACTCCATTGCCCCGATGGTGGGTGATAACCTTCTACATCACCATCGGTTGGGCAGTGGCTTTTACAATTGCGTATCCGGCTTGGCCCATGCTGTCTTCCGCGACCAAGGGTGTGCTTGGCTATTCCAGCCGCAACGATGTCAAGAATGAGCTGGCGGCTGCCGAAGCTGCCAAGGGCAAGTTTGTCGCGGCCATCCAGCAGAAGACCGTATCCGAGATTGCAGCCGACGACGCGCTGCGTGAATTCGCGGTAGCGGCGGGCGGAGCTACCTTCAAGGTCAATTGCGTGCAATGCCACGGCTCGGGCGCCCAAGGGTCGAAGGGTTTTCCAAACCTGAACGACGATGACTGGCTGTGGGGCGGCACGACCGAGCAGATCCAGCAAACGATCGCGCACGGCATCCGTTTCGTATCCGACTCGGAAACGCGGCAGTCGGAAATGCCCCCCTTCGGTGACATCATTACGCCCAAACAGATCGCACAGGTTGGCGCCTATGTCGCCAGCCTCTCGGGCAAGGTCCAGGATGCAAGTCTGATCGAGCCCGGCGCCAAGGTATTCGCGGAAAACTGCGTCGCCTGTCATGGCGATAACGCGAAAGGCAACAGAGAACTCGGCGCGCCCAATCTGACCGATTCGATCTGGCTCTACGGATCCGGCGAGACAGCCGTCGCCGTCCAAGTTCGAGCGCCGAAGCACGGTGTCATGCCGGCCTGGATCGGGCGTCTCGGCGAGACCAAGGTTAAGGAACTTGCGGTTTATGTCCATTCGCTTGGCGGCGGAGAATAGGAACGGAAGCCTATTCTCGGCCCTCCCCGCCAAGCGACGGGGCCCGGCACGAGTCGGGCCCCGACACCATTCCGGCATGCGGCGATTGACCCTGCAGCAAGCGGCGCGGCCCCATGCGGCGAAGCGGGCTCACTGCAGACCGGACGTCTGTCGAAGCAGACAAGTCCATCGCACAACGATGTCAGGGGCCGCGCGCAAGTGGAGATACACGTGCTGGATAAAACGCAGATGGAGCGGCTCGAGGCAAAAGCGGTAAATTCCGCCAAGACCCGTCAGCCGCTCTATGCCGCGCGCAAGAAGATCTTCCCGAAGCGCGCCTCAGGCAGCTTTCGCCGCTTCAAATGGCTGGTGATGGCGATCACGCTCAGCATCTACTACCTGACGCCGTGGCTGCGCTGGGATCGCGGACCGTTCGCGCCGGCCCAGGCTGTGCTGCTCGATCTTGCCAACCGCCGCTTCTACTTCTTCTTCATCGAGATATGGCCGCAGGAATTCTACTATGTCGCCGGCCTTCTGATGATGGCCGGCATCGGCCTGTTCCTGATCACGTCCACCGTTGGCCGCGCCTGGTGCGGCTATACCTGCCCGCAGACCGTATGGGTCGATCTTTTCCTAGTCGTGGAGCGGGCGATCGAAGGCGATCGCAATGCCCGCATGAAACTCGACGCCGGCCCATGGACGGCGCGCAAACTGGTACTGCGCGTAACCAAGCACGCCATCTGGCTGGTCATAGCGGTAGCCACCGGCGGCGCCTGGATCTTCTATTTCGCCGATGCGCCAACGCTGGCTGGCGAGGTCTTCACCGGCACCGCCGCGCCCGTGGCCTACTTCACCATCGCCGTGCTGACGGCGACCACCTACACATTCGGCGGGCTGATGCGCGAGCAGGTCTGCACCTACATGTGCCCATGGCCGCGCATCCAGGCGGCCATGCTCGACGAAAATTCGCTCACCGTGACCTACAACGACTGGCGCGGCGAACCTCGGTCGCGTCATGCAAAGAAGGTCCAGGCTGCGGGGCAACCGGTCGGAGACTGCGTCGATTGCAACGCCTGCGTCGCTGTCTGCCCGATGGGGATCGATATTCGCGACGGCCAGCAGCTCGAATGCATCACTTGCGCGCTCTGCATCGATGCCTGCGACAGCGTCATGGACAAACTCGGCAAGGAGCGCGGGCTGATCTCCTACGCGACGCTATCCGATTACAACGCCAACATGGCGGTGGCGACCGCAGGCGGCTCCTGTTCGGTGAACCCGTCGCTCGTCCGGACCGACGGCGGCGCTTTCTCCGACAAACTAGCCCATTTCCATCTCCGCAAGATACTTCGGCTGCGCACCTTCATCTACATGGGCGCGTGGTCGGCGGTCGGCCTTGCGCTGCTCTATTCGCTGCTGACCCGCGACCGGCTCGAGGTCAACGTTCTGCACGACCGCAACCCGCAATTCGTCACGCTGTCCGACGGTTCGATCCGCAACGGCTATACCGTCAAGCTGCTCAACATGATCCCCGAGCCGAGAACGATCGTCGTCACGATGCAGGGATTGCGGGGAGCCGAAATGAGCGTCGTTGGTGTCGATCTTCCCGCAGACCGGTCCTTCGCCGTCGCGGCCGAACCCGACCGGCTGAAGACGCTGAAGGTTTTCGTGCGCCAGCCAGCGGATCAGGTTGGAAGCGCAACGCAAACGTTCAAATTCCGCGTCGAGGACAAGGCGAGCTTCGAAACGGACGAATACACGGCCACTTTCAACGCACCGGAGGCCGCCAGATGAGCGCCAATACGCAAAAATCCCGCGAATTCACCGGCAGGCACATGTTGGTCACCATTCTCGCCTTTTTCGGCGTGATCATCGCGGTCAATCTGACGATGGCGACACTCGCCAGCACGAGTTGGACCGGGCTTGTCGTCGAGAACACCTATGTGGCAAGCCAGCAATTCAACCGAAAGGCCGAGGAAGGGCGTGCGCAGGCGGCACTCGGCTGGACCGGCAAACTGACGATCGCTGGGGGTGAGGTCCGCTATAGCTTAAGCGATGCCACCGGCAAGCCGGTCCCCTTGCATGGCGTGAAGATACTGTTTCGTCATCCCGCCTACGAGGCCGGGGACAAGGCCGTCACTCTCGCCCTCGCCTCGGACCAGGAATTTGCCGCTCAGCACTTGCCAAGGGATGGCGTCTGGATCGTCGAAGTCGACGCCGATGCCGGTCTGACAGAGCCCTATCGCGACGTTCGCCGAATCATGATTTCGCAAGGAGCGCTGCAATGAGCTGCTGTGCGCCGGGCGCTGAAATAGCGCTGGATCTGAACGGGTTTACATCCGCCCTGCCGTCGAGCCAGGAGATCAGGCTGGCAAGCCGCTCGCTTGGCGGCGACCTTCGCCAGACCGATCTGTCAGTACCGACGGTTCACTGCGCAGCTTGCATCCAGACGATCGAGACGGCTCTCGGAAGCCTCGATCGCGTCGAGGGCGCTCGTGTCAACCTGTCGACGAAACGGGTATCCGTCCGGTGGCGTGGGGATCAGGTTCCGCCATTCGTCGCCGCACTTGGACGGCTAGGCTACCCGGCGCATCTGTTCGACCCCGAGATTGGCGAGAAGGATAAAACGCTTTCGGAGCTGATCCGGGCCGTGGCGGTCGCCGGCTTTGCGGCAGGCAACATCATGCTGCTTTCGGTCTCGGTCTGGTCCGGCGCTGAAGGCGCGACCCGAGACCTGTTCCATTGGGTCTCGGCGCTGATCGCCATCCCGGCACTCGCCTTCGCCGGCGGCATCTATTTCCGCTCGGCCTGGAATGCGTTGAGCCACGGCCGCATGAACATGGACGTGCCGATTGCGGTTGGAGTCTCGCTTGCCTACGCGATGAGCCTCTACGAAACCATCAACCATGGCGACCACGCTTATTTCGACGCGTCGGTATCGCTGCTGTTCTTCCTGTTGATCGGCCGCACACTGGATCACGTGATGCGGGAGCGTGCCCGGACCGCGGTCAACGGCCTGTCACGGCTGGCAGCGCGTGGCGCCATGGTGCTGCGCGGCGACGGTTCGCGCGATTATCTGCCGGTTGACGAGATCGAACCAGGCATGCATCTGCTGATCGCGGCCGGCGAGAGGATTCCCGTCGACGGCAAGATCATTCAAGGCTCTTCAGATCTCGACTGTTCTCTGGTTTCCGGTGAGAGCACGCCTAGAACCGTGACGTCGGGGGAAACCGCGCAGGCCGGCACGCTCAATATCACCGGCCCGCTGACCATCGAGGCCACGGCCGCCGCGAAGGATTCCTTCCTGGCCGAAATGGTTCGGCTCATGGAAGCCGCCGAGGGCGGTCGTGCGCATTATCGCCGTATCGCCGACCGCGTTTCAGCGCTCTATGCTCCGGTCGTCCATCTGACCGCCTTCATGACGTTCCTTGGCTGGATGGCGGCCACCGGCGACTGGCACCGGGCAATGACGATCGCCATCGCCGTTCTCATCATCACGTGCCCATGTGCGCTCGGCCTCGCCGTGCCGATCGTGCAGGTGGTCGCGGCGCGGCGTCTGTTTGAAAGCGGCGTCATGGTCAAGGACGGTTCGGCCATGGAGCGCCTGGCGGCGATCGATACGGCGGTGTTCGACAAGACTGGAACGCTTACGCTCGGACAGCCCCGGCTCGTCAACGCGGCGTCCATCGATCCGGCCATGCTGGCAATCGCAGCCGCGATGGCCGCGCATTCCCGTCATCCGTTTTCGAGAGCGATAGCCGGCTCTACGGGCTTTGCCGGTCAGCCGAAACTGGAGTCCGTCAGCGAGCACCCCGGCTTCGGGATCGAAGCCACCGCCGCGGGCAGCACCTGGCGGCTTGGCCGGCGCGGCTGGGCCGGGTGGAAGGCTCGAACCGGTGGCGAAAGCGGGCATGGCGGAACAGTCCTGACGAAAGATGGGATCATTGTCGCGTCCTTCGTTTTCGAGGATGCGCTGCGTGCCGATGCCGGGGCCGCCCTAGCGCAGCTGAATGATGCTCAAGTGTCGGTGGAAATGCTGTCGGGCGACACCGCTGCCGCCTGTGGCGAAGTCGCGGAAATGTTGGGTATCTACCGCTTTGTTCCAGCGCTGCTTCCCTCCGGCAAGGTCGAACGCATCGAAGCGCTGGCGCGAGCCGGCCACAGGGTTCTGATGGTTGGCGACGGGCTCAACGATACACCCGCGCTGGGCGCGGCACATGTCTCGATCGCTCCAGCCACCGCCGCCGACATTGGCCGCAACGCCGCGGATTTCGTGTTCCTGCGTGAAAGCCTTTCGGCAGTACCCCTTGCGCTGGACGTCTCGCGGAAGGCAGGGCGGCTGATCCGCCAGAACATAGCCATCGCGATCATCTACAACGCCGTTGCCGTGCCGATCGCCATTCTGGGGCATGTCACGCCGTTGATCGCCGCGATCGCGATGTCCGCCTCGTCGCTGCTGGTGATCGGAAACGCGCTGCGGCTGCAGGGCTTTGTGCTCGCCGCGCTGACGAGCGCTTCTTCGGCAACGCGTTCCGGCATTCGCTCATCAGCGCGGCCGTCATGACGACACTCGTCTACCTCATACCAGTCGCCCTAATTTTTGGCGCACTGGGGCTGTCTGGCTTTCTATGGGCGTTGAGAAGTGGCCAATATGAGGATCTTGATGGAGCCGTTGAGCGCATCCTCATCGACCGGGACGACAAGCCGGGACGCTGAGCCAGATCGCTGTCCCGACGCTGTGCGCATGCCAGCCGTCAGCCGACTCGGAATAACAATTGAGGCTCCGCAATCAGCTAAGCCACGCTTGACGTAGATTTGTGAAAAGCCCCGTCGCTCGAAGGACTGCGTCGCCGTTTCCGCCCCAACATAGACGCGGCCAATGTCGCGGCCGCCCATGGCCGGCGCTGCAACATCGACATTCATTTGAGGCATGACCGGTCCGCCACCGAACGCTTCGCCGAAACCCGTGCGGCGGCTGGAATCGATCCGCCGCGCGACCGGCGGCGTAGCGCGCGAAGCGGACGGCACTTGGACTCATCCGCCGGACCATCTCGACCGTGTCGCCGATTCCGAACGTCGGCGGGCCACGGCCGAGCCTGTCGCGTGATCTGATTGCCAGACGACGAAACAGCGTGTCTTCGCGATATTTGCGAAGCAACTCGTCGAGAAATGTCACGGTGTGGCGAAGCTCCTCAATTTCGACTCACGCCCCCAGCCCCTCCCAGCAGCGAGAAGACGTTGAACCAAAAATGATAGTCGCGCTCTCTGCCGTCAAAGTGCGCATCTAGTGCGCAATGAGCGGCGGCAGTGATCGCATACGATCCATAGAGGTCGGTAATCTTCTCAGCCACTGTTTCAGCATCAGCCTCATCCCAGAGCGCGACGTCGTTGAATTTGTTGGGGCGAATGTCCGACATCACTTCATTTCGCTCTACAATCAGATTGTAGTGGCAATCCCACTCCAGGAAAACTGCGTCGGATCAGACCGGCGCGCTGTTGTTCATGACGCACGGTGGCAGAACGAAGATCGGCTTCATCCCGATTGTGGGCTTCCTCGGTTGCTGAATGCCTGTTCGATTGCCCCTTTGATCTGCGCTATGAGCACTTTGTCAAATGACGAGAACACATGAACATCGCCGCTGGATGTGCGGAAGACAAGCGTTGATTTAGCATAGCAACTCCAAATCCCGCGCCGAAAAAGACAACAATGGCAAGCAGGAAAAGCGCAGCCTTAGAAGGGCAGTCCGCTTGCTCAGGTCAGACGAATCCCAGTTGTTGCGCGGTCTGGAACAAAGCGAGCAGCATGATCAGGCAGCCGACGAGGCGCAAAAGCGTGCGCTCGGCGATCGCCTTGAGCATCCATGCGGCAAGCGGAGCGGCGACTATGCCGCCCACGATCAGCCCCAGCACCGAGCTTGCACGTGTCGACAGCGCCCCCGCTTCCTGCCAGTGCCCAGTGAAGAGCGCGACGATGAAGGTAATGGACACCGAAAGCGTGATCAGGAACTCGGCCGCATTGACAGTACCGATCACGTAGCGGGGCGGCGCGCCGGCGCCGAGCATCCCGGTCACGACCATAGGACCCCATCCGCCGCCACCTGCCGCGTCGAGGAAGCCGCCGACGGTGGCCAGCGGCGCCACAAGGCGGGTAGGAACCGGATTGCTGGGGATCTTGCGGAACGACCGGAGGAACAACCAGAGCCCGATCACAGCGAGATAGGTCGTAACATAGGGTTTCACTATGTCGCTGTCGAACGAGGTCAGCACGAAGGCTCCGAGGCATCCGCCGAGAATGCCGAACGGTGCAAGCCGCCAGAACAGCTTCCAGTCGATATTGCGGTGGTAGTGGTGCGCCGTGCCGGAAGCGGCCGTGGTGAATATTTCCGCCGCGTGCACCGCTGCGGAAGCCTGCGCCGGCGGAACACCGAAGGAGAGCAGCACGGTGGAGGAGATCGCGCCATAGGCCATGCCTAATGCGCCGTCAACCGCCTGGGCGAGGAAGCCGACCATGGCGAACAGAATGAAGTCAGTCATTGGTGTCCGCCGTGAAAGTGCCGCCGTATGTAGCCTTGTGGATGGGCGATCGGGCTTGGCTCCGCGTCAGAGAAAAGGGCGGCATCGCTGCCGCCCCTCGAGATTGTTGAGGTGCGTGGACCTTAGAAATCCATACCGCCCATACCACCCATGCCGCCAGGCATACCGCCAGGCATGCCGCCGCCAGCCGACTCCTTCTTCGGAGCCTCGGCGATCATGGCTTCGGTGGTGACCAGCAGGCCGGCAACCGAGGCCGCGTCCTGGAGAGCCGTGCGCACGACCTTGACCGGATCGACGATACCCATGGCGATCATGTCGCCATA
>NZ_JBVVQC010000019.1:0-110265 GCF_055811515.1 Mesorhizobium sp. WSM4841 | reverse complement strand
CCCCTATTCCCCTATTCCCCTATTCCCCTATTCCCCTTCTTCGGCGCCCCGAAGCGCGCTGCCGCCGCCAGCAGCACGCCGAGCATCAGCCCGTTGAGGATGTGCCACAGGAAATGCGTGCCGAGCGGGAAGCTGCCGCAGACCAGCGGATCGATCATCCTGAAGATGACCGACACGACGAAGATCGCCGAGCCCGCCAGATTGTACCAGCCGGCGCGGTTGCCGCTCGCCGCCACTATGACGCCGAAGAAGGCGAGCGCCAGGAAGGGCGGCAGATAGCCGGTCGTGCCGTTCGATGCCTGGCGCAGCCAGTCCGGCACGGCCCAGGTCAACAACCCGGTGACGGCATAGAAGGCGACGAAGATGGCGACCGTCTTGCCCCATTTCATGCCGAGGAACCGGCGCAGGTTGAACAGCGTGTAGGCCAGCGTGAACCCGGCGATCGGCAGCACGTCGGCCCAGACCGTGCCGTGGTTGGCAAAGGTGTGGAACAGCGCCGAGCCGATGCCGATCGCCACCACCCACCAGGCCAGCACTTCGGCGAAGATGCCGGTGCCACGCCGGCGCACCTCCCGGACACCCCACAGCCCGGCGACAAGAAAAGCCAGATTGGTCAGTGCGTTGACCGGCTCGGCCCAGAGCCCCGGCCCGACCCGCTCGCAGTACAGGTCGACCGGCGTCAGGAGAGTTTGCCACATGCTGATTGTCGCCCGAATCGGTATCTACCCTGAAGTGTAGCCGTCCTATTGCGCCCTTGCAGTTGGTTACAGCGGTAAATTTCACCGCAACGTGACTTCCCGTTGACTGCCGCTTCTGCCACATATTTCGCCAATCAGAATAAAGCCGGCCATCACCGGCGGGAGTCGAAACGGCTATGACACCTCGAAGACCATTGCGGCTTGCGGCATTGGCGCTGGCCCTCTCGGTGCTTGCCGGCGCTGGACTTGCCGGCAATGCGCTTGCCGGCGAGGCCGACAAACCCCAGGCTGACAAAGCCTCGACTGATCAGCTCTTGGGCGTGGTCGAGCTCTTCACCAGCCAGGGTTGCAGTTCCTGCCTGCCGGCCGATGAGTTTTTTGCCGAGCTTGCCGCCAAGGAGAACATCGTCGCGCTCGCCTATCATGTCGACTACTGGGATTATCTCGGTTGGAAGGACACGCTGAGCCGCAAGGAGAACACCGAGCGGCAGTATGAGTATATGCGCGCCTTCGGCAGCCGCTCGGTCTATACGCCGCAGGCCGTCATCAATGGCCGCAGCCATGTCAACGGCGCCCGCCGCAAGGAAGTCGACGGCGCGCTCGCCCGCATGAAAGGATCCGGCGAGGGCATGCGGGTCAGCATCAACGTCATCCGGACCAGCGACCGCGTCATCATCGACGCCGGCGATGCCGGGACCGGCCCCAGCGATGCCCATGTCGTCATCGTCTATTTCGACCCGCCGCAGACGATCAAGATCGGCAAGGGCGAAAACACCGGCCGCAGCATGACCTACTGGAACGCCGTCTCCGGCATCCAGACCGCCGGCATGTGGCACGGCAAGGCGCAGCGCTACGAATTGCCGATGAGCGTGATTTCCAAGAAAGGCGGCTGCGCCGTGCTGCTGCAATCGGTGGGCAAGGACGGCATGCCGGGTCCCATCCTCGGCGCCGCCTTGATCCACAAGCCTTGAGCGGGGACCTCTCCTTCTCCCGTTGTGGGGCCCGAAGGGCGGGCGAGGCCCGCGACTCGCCCCGGGTGTGGATCGGCGCGCAGGACCGCGCTCCATCCTCTTCCTCATTGCCCGCTAGATCCTCACCTCGGCGCCTTCCACCAACGGTTGCAGGCCGCCGGAAAGGAAAAGATGGTTATCCGCATCGCACTCGCCAGAAAGCTGCTCGTCATTCTCAATGGAAAAGCACGCGATGCGCGCAAAGAGTTCGCTAATGCAACTTGACATCAGAGATAGTCGCTCATCCAACCTCGCGGAGCCTGTCCTCGGGCTTGCCGGAGGCAAGACCCGTGGGCGAGGCCACCTTCTCCCACAAGCGGAGAAGGGAAGCCGCGCGCATCCCACTTTCATCCAGGCATTAAAAAACCGACGTCAGCTTGCTTCTGACGCCGGTCATTTAGGTTTTGGGATCGTCGCACCCGATTTTTCCCAAGGAAAAACCGAGGTTGGTTCGATCCGACGCAGACCCGTGGGCGGGGGGCTTGGGGTTTACGAGCCAGTGCCGGACCGAACCGTCTCAGGCAACACCCGTAAATTCGTCGGACATTGGGGCATTAGCGCGGATAAAAGAAGGCAGAATTGTGGCGAAGCATCACCAATTCCAACGAGCGTTTTATAAACGTGACTGGACACCGGGGAAACGGTGCGGCGCCGCCTTTGTCCGGCTGGGCTTGCAATTCCACGGCGAAAGCGCCAACTTTGGTTGGCGTAAGATTCATTCGAAGGGATCGAGGCATGACTGATCACGGCAGCGGGACGGAGGATGGGGACGCATCCGCAATACTGATCCCGCTGCATGAGGCAAGAGGCGAACGCCTCGACCAGCCGGTGCGGTTCGACCGGCGTGAATTGGACCAGATCCTGAGGCTTTACGGGCGCATGGTCGCCGCCAATGAATGGCGCGACTACGCCATCGACCATCTCACCGACCGCGCCGTCTTTTCCGTCTTTCGTCGCACCAGCGAGGTGCCGCTGTTCCAGATCGTCAAGGATCCGAAGCTGGCGCGCCGGCAAGGCGCATTCGCCGTCATTGCCGCCGGCGGCCGTATTCTCAAGCGCGGCCAGGAACTTGGCCGCGTGCTCGGCGTCTTCGACCGCACGCTGAAGCTGGTCGAGGCCTAACTACTTATTGCTGCTGGCGGAATCTCCGTTCCGGCAACGAGTTGGGGTCGGGCGGAACCAGAGCTCCATCATTGATCGGCAGTTGCATGAAAACGGTGTCGAGCCAGCGTCCGTGCTTGTAGCCGGAGCCTTCCAGGCGGCCCGAATGACGAAAGCCGAGCTTTTCATGCAACCGCACCGAGGCACTGTCCGGCCGGCCGTCGCCGATTACCGCGATGATCTGGCGGAAGCCCGCCGCCTTGGCCGCCTCGATCAGCCCTTGCATTAGCTTGAGCCCGATGCCATGGCCCTTGGCCTCGGGCGCGACATAGACGGAGTCCTCGACGACAAAACGGTACGCAGGCCGCGGCCGGAAGGCGCCGGCATAGGCATAGCCGAGCACAATGCCGTCTTTTTCCGCCACCAGATAGGGAAAGCCACCCGCCATCAGACTATCGAAGCGTTGGCCCATCTCGGCGCGATCAGGTGGTTCCAGCTCGTAGCTCGCCGTGCCATGGGTCACCGCGTCGGCATAGATATCCGTGATCCGATCGAGATCGGCCGAAGTCGCGGCGCGTATCGTGATGTTGCTCATAATTTATGCACGTCAATCATCTGCCGGCCATTTCATCAAAGACCGGGGCAGAAGAAAAGGGCGGCCGTTGGGCCGCCCTTTCCAAACTCACTGGTCCAAGGACTTGCCTTAAACCATGATCCCGAAAAGTGGGAACCGGTTTTCGGAAAAGATCATGGTCAAACAAAAAGACAGGGCTCCATCCCGACTTTATCGGGATGGACCCGGCTCTATCGGCGGTCGCCCATGAACTGCAGCAGGAACATGAACAGGTTGATGAAGTCGAGATAGAGCCTCAGAGCGCCCATGATCGCCTTGCGGCCGGCGACATCAGTCTCGTCGCCCTCGAAATACATCTCCTTGATGTTCTGCGTGTCATAGGCGGTGAGACCCGCGAAGATCAGCACGCCGATCGCCGAAACGGCGAAGGAAAGCGCCGACGACTGCAGGAAGATGTTGATCACCATCGCGATGATCAGACCAACCAGGCCCATGACTAGGAACGAACCGAACGCGGAAAGGTCGCGCTTGGTCGTGTAGCCGTAGAGCGACAGTCCGCCAAAGGCGGCGGCGGTGGCGAAGAAGGTCTGCGAGATACTGGCGGTGGTGTAGACCAGGAAGATCGACGACAGAGACAGGCCGACGAGGCCGGCATAGACCCAGAACGTCGTCTGCGCGGCCGAAACGCTCATCGACTGGACACGGAACGACAGGAACATCACCGCTGCCAGCGGGGCAAAGATCACCAGCCATTTCAGCGGCGAACCAAAGATCGCGTAGCCGAAGGAGGTCAGCATGTCGCCATTCGGCAGCGTGGCGACCGCCGAAGCCGGATCGGTGGTAGTGGCCAGCATGATCGTTCCGACCGCGGCGAGGCCGGTGATGAGGAGGCCAAGCCCCATCAGATTGTAGACCTTGATCATATAGGCGCGCAGGCCCTGGTCGATAGCAGCATCGACGCCGGCGCCGGGCACGGCACGCGTCTGATAATTGCGAACGGGTTCAGCCATGGAAATCCTCATATTGCTTCTGCCCCGTCCGGTGTCCGGCCCATTTGGACCGCGGCGCCGCTGGCGGGGCTCCAGCATGCCTGCGGCGAAATATGATGGTTATTGGCGCCAAGAACAAGACCGTAACCGGGCGTAATGCTTCGTGAAGACACGAAAATCCGGATTTATCGGCCTTCCGAACCCCAACATTAACAAGATTTAACCGAATCCCAGTCGCGTTGAGCCTGCAGATGCCTGCGGATCAGAGATTGCGCAGCACCGGCGCCGCCTTGTGGCCCAGCACCCGCCAGGTGCCGGCGAGGCCAATGCCGACCGTGACCACCAGCGCAAAGACGATGGTTGCCACCGCCACATCGGGCATGAAATGCGACGGCAGCGTCATGACGCGCGCGACAACGAACCACGCCGCAATCCCGCCTGCCGCCAGCGCGAAGATCGCGGTGGCGAGGCCGATCAGCATGTACTCCAGCGAAAAGGCCGCGATCAGCGTCTTCCTGGTAGCGCCCAGCGTCTTCAGCACCACTGCATCGTGGATGCGGGCGCGGTTGCCGGCGGCCAGCGCGCCGGCCAGCACCAGCACCGAGGCGATCAGCGCCACGCCGGCCGCGGCCCTGATCGCAGTGCCGAGTTGCGCCACCAGCCGGTTGACGATGTCGAGAGCGTCCTTGACCCTGACTGTCGTCACGGCCGGAAAGGCACGGGTGACGGCGTTGAGAAGACGGGCATCGTCGGCCGGCGACGCGCCCTTGTCGGTCAGCGTCGCCAGCCAGCTATGCGGCGCGCCGGCAAACGTGCTGGGCGAGAACACCATGACGAAATTGATGCCCATCGTCTCCCATTCGACCTGGCGGAAATTGGCGATCTTCGCCGTCACGTTGCGGCCAAGCACGTTGACGGTGATGGTGTCGCCGAGCTTCAGCCCGATCTCTGCGCCTTCCTCGGCCGAAAACGACACCAGCGGCTCGCCGGCATAGTTGTCCGGCCACCAGGAGCCTTCGGTCAGCGTCGCATTCGCGGGAATACTGGCCTCGTAGGTCAGCCCGCGATCGCCGCGCAGCACCCAGGCCCCTTCCGGCGCAACCCTAGCCTTGTCGACGTCGACGCCGTTCAGCGCCATCACCCGGCCGCGCAGCATCGGCACCTTGACCAGCGTGCCCTTCGGCGCTTGCCTGCCGACCAGCGCAGAGAACGCGTCGACGTCGCTGCTCTGGATGTCGACGAAGAAGAAGTTCGGCGCCCGTTCCGGCAGGCTGCCGGAAATCTGCCGCCTGAGATTGCCATCGATCAGCGCCAGCGTCACCAGAAGCGTCAATCCCAGCCCCAGCGACAGCACCACCGACGGCGTCAAGGCACCTGGCCGATGGATGTTGCCGATGGCGAGCCTGAGCACCGTCGAGCCAACGCGCGGGCTCTTTTTGGCGGCCCACTGCACCAGCGCGCCGACGATGCGTAGCACCAGGAAAGCAAAAATGGTGGCGCCGACGAAGATCGAGGCGATATAGCGGTCGCCGGAAAACAGAATGGCCAGCGCCGCCAGGAGCAGCGCGATGCCGAGCGCCGCCGCCGTGTAGAGTGGGCGCGGAAAACCGCGGCCCTCAAAACCCATCTCGCGAAACAGCGCCGTCGCCGGCACGTCGCGCGCACGGCCGAGCGGCAGCAAGGCGAAAGCCAGCGTCACCAGCAGCCCGAACAGCGCCGCCATGCCGAGTGCGCCGGGATAGAACCCACCTTCCGCCGGCACCGGAATGACCGACTGGAGTACCGCGCTCGCCGCAAACGGCATCAGCGCGCCAAGCACAAGGCCGACCGTGATGCCGAGCCCGGCGATCATCAGGATCTGCACCAGATAGACGGTAAAGACGAAACCGCCCGAAGCCCCCAGGCTCTTGAAGGTGGCGATGACGCCGCGCTTGCCGTCGAGATAGGCGCGCACCGCATTGGCGACGCCGACGCCGCCGACCACCAGCGCCGTCAGCCCGACCAGCGTCAGGAACTGCGAAAACCGTTCGATGTTGGAGGACAACGCCGGTGCTGCGTTGCTGCGCGTGCGGATCGACCAGCCGGACTCGGGAAAATCCTCCGCCGCCTGATCCTGAATGGCTTTTATGCCCGCCTCGCCGGTGCCGCCGGGCAGGCGGACCTTGTAGGCGTTCTCGACCAGGCTGCCGGGCTGGATCAAACCGGAAGCGGCAAGCCCGTCCGTCGAGATCATCAGCCGCGGCGCAAAGCCGAAGCCGTCGGACACCGCGTCCGGTTCGTTGACGAGCCTGGCGCGCAGTTCGAAGGTGGCGCTGCCCAGCTTCAGCCGGTCGCCGACCCCAAGGTTCAGCCGCTCGAACAAAAGGTCGGGTGCTGCAGCGCCGAAAACACCGGATTCTTCGCCGAACAATTCCTGCTTCGACAGCGCCGGCTCGGTCTCCAGCGCGCCATAGAGCGGATAGGCTCCATCGACCGCCTTGGCCTCGACCAGCGCCTGATCGGAACCGTCCTCGAGCCGAGCCATCGAACGCATGTTGGCGCTGTGCGAGACCGTGCCCAGCCCGTCAAGAAAGACGTGCTCGGCTTGCGTCGCGGCGCGCTGATTGAGCTGGAAACGAAGATCGCCGCCGAGCAGCGACTGGCCCTCGTTGGCGACACCGGCGGTAATCGCCCGGGCCACCGAATTGACGCCGCCGATCGCCGCGACGCCGAGCGCGATGCAGGCAAGGAAGATCAGGAAGCCGGACAGCCCACCGCGCATCTCGCGCAGCGAAAAGCGGAAGGCGAGTGAAAAGGTGCGCGCCCAAGTGGCCGCTGCAGCCGGCCGCGGCGCCGGTCCGCGGGCTGGCCGAAGGCAAGACCCGGGGGCGTCCACCTGCTCCCCGAGGGGAGAGGAGGTCTCCAGCGCCGGCGCCAGCCTCTTCTTCCCGCCGGGGAGAAGGTGGCCCGAAGGGCCGGATGAGGGGATCTTGTCAGCCATTTGCGCTACGCCGTCACTTTAAGCAATGGCGCGCCCTCGATCCGGCCCGACCGCATCGATACCTGCCGGGAGCAGCGTGCGGCAAGCGCCGGATCGTGGGTGACCAGCACCAGCGTCATGCCGCGCTCGGCAGCCTTGGCGAACAGAAGATCGGCGACCTGCCGTCCCGTGGTCTGGTCGAGATTGCCGGTCGGCTCGTCGGCGATCAGGATGCGCGGCGAAGGCGCCAGCGCCCGGGCGATCGCCACACGCTGCTGTTCGCCGCCGGACAATTCGCCGGGATAGTGGGTGATGCGGTCACTCAAGCCCACCGCCTCCAGCTCCCGCGCCGCCACCCCGAACGGATCGGCATGGCCGGCAAGTTCCAGCGGCACTGCGACATTTTCGAGCGCCGTCATATTGGGGATGAGGTGGAAGGACTGGAAGACGATGCCAATGTTTCGCCCCCGAAACGATGCGATCTGGTCTTCGCTCCTGCCGTTCAGCAATTCTCCGGCAATTCGTACCGTACCCGAATCGACCCTTTCCAAGCCGGCCAACACCATCAGCAGCGTCGACTTTCCCGAGCCCGACGGCCCGACGATGCCGGTCGCCTCGCAATCAGCCACATCGAGGCTGACACCTTTCAGCACATGAACGGAAGACGCTCCTTCGCCGAGCGTCAACGATACATTTTTCAGCGCGATGACGGTTTCTGTCAAAATAAAATCGTCCTATATGGGAAAGGGTGGCCAGAATCCGCTGGTATAATGTTCTCGGTCATATGGGGCCTGCCGCATGGCTTTCAAACACACTCTTGCCGCAGCCTTGATCCTTTTCCTCGGATTTTGCGGCGCCATTTCGTCGGCGCGCGCCGAGCCCTTCAAGATCGTCGGTTTCGGCGACAGTCTGATGGCGGGCTTTGGCCTCGGACCGGATGAGGGCTTCACCCAAAAACTTGAGGCAGCACTTCGCGCCAAGGGCCACGATGTGACCGTCACCAATGCCGGTGTCTCCGGCGATACGTCGAGTGGCGGCCTGTCACGGCTCGACTGGTCGGTGCCGGACGGCACTCAGCTCGTCATCCTCGAGCTCGGCGCCAACGACATGCTGCGCGGCGTTTCTCCCGCCATCACCCAAAAGAATCTGGACGCCATGCTGGCGAAGCTGAAGCAGCGCAAGATCGCGGTGCTGCTGGCCGGCATGCGCGCCGCACCCAATCTCGGCGCCGACTACCAGAACGGCTTTGACGCGATCTTTCCGGAACTGGCGGAAAAATACGGCGTTCCGCTCTATCCGTTCTTTCTCGACGGCGTCGCCGGCGAGCCCGCCTTGCAGCTCGACGGTCTGCACCCGAATGCGCAAGGCGTCGACCTTATGGTCGAGCGCATTCTGCCGGCCGTCGAAAAGGCCATTGCCGTGGCTAAGGGCAACTCTTGAAGGAATGGCTATGCGTTCCGCAGGGACGATTTGAATTTTAGGCAGGGCTGCGACCAATAAACCGCTTGCCCCGTTCGATTTTCGATGATTCGCTAGGGACAAGAGTTCGATTCGAGGACAGGAGGCTTCCCATGCCGCGTCTTTTCACCGCCCTCGAAATTCCGCGTGACGCCGCCCTTTCGCTGTCCCTGCTCCGGGGCGGCCTGCTCGGGGCCCGCTGGATCGACGTCGAGAACTACCATTTGACGCTGCGCTTCATCGGCGATGTCGAGGGCCATGTCGCCGACGAGATCGCCAACGCGCTCGACCGTGTCCACCGGCCATCCTTCCCGCTGACGCTGTCCGGAGTCGGCGCCTTCGGCCAGAAGAAACCGCATGCGGTGTGGGCCGGCGCCTCCGCCTCGCCCGATCTTTTGGCACTGCAAGCCGAGATCGAGCGCATCTGCCAGCGCCTCGGCATCCCCGCTGATCCGCGCAAGTTCATGCCGCATGTGACCTTGGCCCGCTTACGCAATTCGAGCCCGCTCGACGTCGCCCAGTATCTTTCGGCACGCGGCAATTTTTCGACGCTCCCCTTCCGTGTCAGCCGCTTCGTCCTGATGTCGTCGCGCGATTCGGTCGGCGGCGGACCCTACATCGTCGAGGAGGCCTGGCCGCTGTCGGGCGCCGACAGCCGTGCCTCGAGCCGCGTCGCCAGCGCCTCCGACGCTTCGCGGATCATGCGGTAGACCGAGGCAAACGCCTCCGGCCCCTCGTGATAGGGGTCCGGCACATCGCTCACCCTTCCCTGCGCGAACTCCAGGAACAGATGGACACGGTCGCGCATGGCGGCAGGCACCAGCGCTTTCAGATCCCGGAGATTCGATCGGTCCATGGCGAGAATCAGGTCGAAACGCGAAAAATCGTCCGGCGTCAGCTTGCGCGCCCGCTGTCTGGAAATATCGATGCCGTGCCGCTCTGCGATCGACACCGAGCGCGGGTCGGGCGCCGAACCGGCTTCCCAGTCGCTGGTTCCGGCCGAATCAAGCAGGATATCCCGATCGAGACCGCGCTCCGCCAGGACGGCGCGCAACACGCCCTCCGCCAACGGTGAGCGGCAGATATTGCCGAGACAGACGAAAAGAATGGATTTTATCGGCTTTGCGCTCATCGATCCGGCACTATGCTGAAGACTGCGGATCCAGATAGCACGGGAAACGACTATGATGAGAGAGAAACTGAGCAAGGAGGCGGTCGTCGAGGCGCTGGCCGGGCTCGACGGCTGGTCGCTGGCCAGGGACGGCGGCTCGATCGCTCGCACCTTCACCTTCAGGAGTTTTTCCGAAGCCTTCGCCTTCATGACCCGTGCCCTGGCGGCGGAGAAGATGGACCATCACCCCGACTGGTCGAATGTCTACAAGACCGTGAACGTGACGCTGAACACCCATGATGCCGGCGGCCTGACGGCGCTTGATTTCGAACTGGCCAAGACGATGGAACGCTATTTCGGCGGTTGAACTCGCTGGTTCCCGACGTTCGCTGCCGGTCCTTTCCAAGCTGTCAGAATCGCTGCGTCGAGACAGCGGCATCTTGTAGTGGGGCACTGCTTTCACCACATTTTCCGCTGGCAGGCGCGCGTGGAACGACATGCGTAGCCTCCTTAGGAGAGACTGATGGCGCAAAAATCAGGTTTTGATTTCTTCGGCTTTAGCGGCAAGCCGGGCGAGGAGAGCGAAGTGCGCGAGAAATTCTGGCGCACGGCCAAGAGGGCTGCCCGGCAGATCCCGTTCATGGAAGAGCTGGTCGCCGCCTACTACTGCGCCATGGACAAGAACACGCCACTGCGCGCCAAGGGCATCCTGGTGGCGGCGCTCGGCTATTTCGTGCTGCCGACGGACGTCATCCCCGACTTCGTCTTCGGACTGGGCTTTACCGACGACATCGCGGTGCTTACCGCCGCGATCACCACGGTCAAAGCCCACATCACATCAGCGCATCGGCTCGCCGCCAAGCAGGCGATTGCCGACAACAGCTGAGCCGACGACAAGGCAGAAAAGTCAAACTCTTGCCGCTTTCGTGGCCTCCAAGTCGCGAAATGGACGTTGCAACTGCCGCTTTTCGAGCGACGGGCGCAAGGATGGCGGCGGTTTCCTGGGTGGATGTCCTTTTCCCAAGGGAAATTCACCGTTTGGTAACCCAGATTAAATCAAAATGAAGCGACGGGCAGGACGCTGAGCCGGCCTGCCTCCGCACCATATATGGGAAAAGCGATGCGCGGATTGATTGCTACAATTTCGAGCCTGGCACTGGTGGCCATGACAGCGCCGGCTCTGGCGCAGTCGGCGACCAAGATCGGCCAGCACAATGCCTGGGGCACCTACAGCTACCAGGCGTCGGGCGGCAAGGTTTGCTATGTGTTGACCGTGCCGACCGACAAGCAGCCGCCGACGCTTGACCATGGCGACATGTTCTTCTTCGTCAGCCAGCGGCCGGGACAGCAGGTGTCCTACGAGCCGCAATTCATCGCCGGCTACAATTTCCAGGAAAACTCCAAGGCCACCGTCACCATCGACGGCAAGAGCTTTTCGATGTTCACCCGCGGCAAGTCGGCCTGGGTCGAGAATGCCGCCGAGGAGCCGGTGCTGATCGCCGCGATGAAAACCGGCAGCGACATGAAGGTGCAGGCCAAGTCCGGCCGCGGCAACACCACCACCTATGTCTTTTCGCTGAAAGGCATTTCGGCGGCGCTGTCGTCCATCGCCAAGTGCAAATAGCCATAGGCGAAGCGGAGTTTGAGTAGGGCCGGGCCGTGCCTGGCGCGGCTCTCCCTTCTCCCCCTGTGGGAGAAGGTGGCCTCGCCCACGGGTCTTGCCTCCGGCAAGCCCGAGGACAGGCTCCGCGAGATGAGGGGTGTTCCAGGGAGCGCCAACGCCTCATTTCTTCCAACACCCCTCTTCCGTCTCGGCGCTGCGCGCCGATCCACCTTCTCCACAAGGGGAGAAGGTAAAGATCGCCCGTGCATGACTCCGCCGTCAACCTGTGTTATGCGCCGCGCTTCATTTCCAGCACGATGCTGTAATCGGCCGCAAATCGCTTATATTGGCGCAACAATGACCCTTTCATTCGACCTCACCGCCGAAGGCGCCCGTGACGCGTTGCGCGCCCGCGCCACGCCGGCCGAAAAACCGTCGCTGATTGGCCTGACCCGCGCCGAGCTTGGCGCTGCCCTGGTTGCATCAGGCATCGTGCCGGAGCGCCAGGCCAAGATGCGCGCCCAGCAGCTCTGGCACTGGATGTATGTGCGTGGCGTCTCCGACTTTGCCGGCATGTTCAACATCTCCAAGGATTTGCGCGCCGAGCTCGACAAGCATTTCACCGTCGCCAGACCCGAGATCGTCGAGGAGCAGATTTCCTCCGACGGCACGCGCAAATGGCTGTTTCGTTTTCCGCCGCGCGGCGCCGGCCGGCCGGTCGAGATCGAGACCGTCTATATTCCCGAAGAAGGCCGCGGCACGCTCTGCATCTCGTCGCAGGTCGGCTGCACGCTGACCTGCTCCTTCTGCCACACCGGCACGCAGAAGCTGGTGCGCAACCTGACATCAGAGGAAATCCTCGCCCAGCTTTTGGCCGCCCGCGACCGGCTCGGCGATTTCCCCGACCGCGACACGCCCGATGGCGCCATCGTGCCGGCCGAGGGCCGGAAAGTGTCCAACGTCGTCATGATGGGCATGGGCGAGCCGCTCTACAATTTCGAGGCGGTGAAGAAGGCGCTGCTGATCGCGTCCGACGGCGACGGGCTTTCCCTGTCGAAAAGACGCATCACGCTGTCGACCTCCGGCGTCGTGCCGGAAATCTTCCGCACTGGCGAGGAGATCGGCGTCATGCTGGCGATCTCGCTGCACGCCACCAATGACGATTTGCGCGACCTTTTGGTGCCGATCAACAAGAAATATCCGTTGAAAGAGCTGATCGCCGCCTGCCGCGCCTATCCCGGCCTGTCGAATGCCCGGCGCATCACCTTCGAATATGTGATGCTGAAGGACGTCAACGATTCGATCGAGGACGCCAAGGGGCTTATCAAGCTGCTCAAGGGCATTCCGGCCAAGATCAATCTGATCCCGTTCAACCCGTGGCCGGGCACCAACTACCAGTGCTCTGACTGGGAGACGATCGAGAAATTCGCCGACTACATCAACAATGCCGGCTATGCCTCGCCGATCCGCACGCCGCGCGGCCGCGATATTCTCGCCGCCTGCGGCCAGCTCAAGTCGGAGTCCGAGCGCATGCGCAAGGTCGACCGGCTGGCGCTGGAAGCGATGATGATCGCGGGGCACGGCGAGGCGTGACCCGTCTCATTGCCTATCTCGTCCGCTTCGCCGTCATCCTGATCGGCTATGTCGTCGCCGCGCTGGCCGCCAGCGCCTTCCTCAATATCATGTTTCTGGCGTCGCTGGGCTATACGCCGGAGCACGCGCACCCCACGGCGACGGCTTCGCTGTATTTTTCTATCCCCTTCGTTGCCCTGTTCGTCGCCTATTTCGCCTTCATGCCGGCAGCCATCGCCATTCTCGTCTCGGAAATCCTCGGACGGCGCGACTGGCTGTTCTATGCGCTGGCGGGCGCGGTGGTCGCGGCGGTCTTCCTCGGCTTCGCCTACCAGACCGCCGATGCCAATTTCGAGATCACCGATCCGCGCGTCGTCGCTGCCGTGATCGGCTGCGGCATGGTCGGCGGCATTTTCTACTGGCTAAGCGCCGGGCGCTCGGCCGGAAGCTGGCGTCAAGCCGGAAGGTCCGCGCCTACTTCGCCTGGGCGGTCAGGATCTTAAGCGCGAAGGCCGAAAACACCCCGGCGAACAGATAATCGACGACGCGCGTCACCCGCGGGCTGGTCTTCATCGCCGCGGAGAATTTTTCTGCTGCAAAGACCATTGGCGCTGTTACCGGGATCGACAAAATGACGAACATCGCGCCGAGGAAGAACAGCTTTCCAGGCGCGTTCGGATCATGCGCCGAGACGAATTGCGGCAGGAAGGTCATGAAGAACAGGATGATCTTCGGGTTGAGCAGATTGACACCGAGCCCTGCCGCCCAAGCGCGGAACAGCGAAATCTCCGGCCCGCTCTTCTTCTCGGGTGAAAAGGCCGACCCCTTGGTGATCGCCTGCCAGGCCAGGAAAACGAGATAGCCGGCGCCGAAGATCTTCAGGGCCAGGAAGGACATCGGCGAGGCGACGATCAGCGCCGAGATGCCGACCACGACCAGCGTGGTGTGGATCAGTGTGCCGCACAGTGCACCGGCCATCGAGGCAAAGCCGGTGGCGCGGCCATGGCTCAGCGTGCGCGACACGAACAGTGTCATGTCAGGCCCGGGTGTGATCGCCAGGATCACGGTGGCAATGGCGAACTGGATCAGCGTCGTGGTGTCGGGAATGAAGGACATGGGCGGGCCCTGGATAAACAGGTGGAGCCTATATCGCAGGCGCCAAGCCGGCGCCAGCTTCTCGCTAGCAAAGCGTCTGGTCCAGCCGGGTCGAAAGGTCGATGTCGGCGCCGTTGGTAGTTGGCGAAGGCCGCAGCGACATCCGATCTCCCCGCTTGCGCGGAGATCGGCAGCTTCACCGACGGCCTGAACACCGTTCGTCTCTTGCGCAGCCCGGAAAGCCCGTGATACCTCGCCCGGCGAGAACCCTTGTCGCGGAACCGCCAATATGTCCCCCAGCCTGTCAAAAGCAAAAGCCGTCAAGAAGGTCGTGCTCGCCTATTCCGGCGGCCTCGACACTTCCATCATCCTGAAATGGCTGCAGACCGAGCTTGGCGCCGAAGTCGTCACCTTCACCGCCGATCTCGGCCAGGGCGGCGAGTTGGAGCCGGCGCGGCGCAAGGCCGAGATGATGGGCATCAACGACATCCGCATCATGGATGTGCGCGAGGAGTTCGTTTCCGACTTCGTCTTCCCGATGTTTCGCGCCAATGCCGTCTATGAAGGCACGTATTTGCTCGGCACCTCGATCGCACGGCCGCTGATCTCGAAGCACCTGGTCGAGATCGCAAAAGAAACCGGCGCCGATGCGATTGCGCACGGCGCCACCGGCAAGGGCAACGACCAGGTCCGCTTCGAGCTCTCGGCCTATGCGCTCAACCCCGACATCAAGGTCATCGCGCCATGGCGCGATTGGTCGTTCAAGTCGCGCACCGACCTGATCAATTTTGCCGAGCAGCACCAGATTCCGGTGCCTAAGGACAAGAAGGGCGACGCGCCGTTTTCGGTCGACGCCAACCTGCTGCATTCGTCTTCCGAGGGCAAAGTGCTGGAAGATCCATGGAGCGAGCCGCCGGAATTCGTCCATCAGCGCACCATCTCGCCGATGGACGCGCCGGACAAGGTCACCGAGATCGAAATCGAATTCCTGAAGGGCGATCCGATCGCGCTCGACGGCAAAAAACTGTCGCCGGCTACGATGCTGGCGGCGCTCAACGATCTCGGCCGCGACAACGGCATCGGCAGGCTCGACCTTGTCGAGAACCGCTTCGTCGGGATGAAATCGCGCGGTGTCTACGAGACCCCCGGCGGCACCATACTGATATCAGCCCACCGGGCGATCGAATCGATCACGCTCGACCGCGGTGCCGCTCACCTCAAGGACGAGTTCATGCCGCGCTACGCCGAGCTGATCTACAACGGCTTCTGGTTCGCGCCCGAGCGCCTGATGCTGCAGGCGATGATCGACAAGAGCCAGGAAGATGTCGAAGGCACGGTGCGGCTGAAGCTCTACAAGGGCAACGTCATCGTCACCGGCCGCAAGTCGAAAAAGACGCTCTATTCCGACGCGCTGGTCACCTTCGAGGACGACCGTGGCGCCTACGACCAAAAGGACGCCGAGGGATTCATCCGCCTCAACGCGCTGAGGCTGAGGACGCTGGCGGCGCGTAGTCGTAAGGGTTGATATTCCAACCAGGCCCAATGCTTAGACGAGTTAGGAGCCCGGTGAAGACGCCGGGTTTTATTTGGCGCTTCTAATATAATAGAGGCCGCGCTCTCAGATCGTCTCCTGTTTGACTTTTCGGTGGTTTGATCTTACTTCTCTTTCGGGTCGGGGAGCTTTGACAGTGAAAACTAGAATTTTTCTTCTGCTTGCGGCGGTCGCCGTTTTTACCGGGTGTCAATCCACGCAAGCCCTGGCGGGGCAAACATCCAAATTCCGTACCTGCAGAAGTTTTGACGGCCCCTTCCAGATTCCCGCGTCCCAGAAATGCCCGTTGAGCGGCTACGCGGAGGGTTCCAGAGTCCCGATGGTCATCGAGGGCAAGCCAAAGGCGGCTACCCCGGCGCCGCGGAACTCCAAATTCCGTACCTGCAAAGGTGTTGACGGCCCCTTCCAGATTCCCGCTTCCCAGAAATGCCCGTTGAGCGGCTACGCGCAGGCTCCCGGAGTCCCGATGGTCGTCGAGGGCATTCCAAAGGCGGCTGCCCCGGCGCCGTGGATGCTCAAGTTCCGTACTTGCAACGGTGTTGACGGCACCTTCCAGGTTCCCATTTCCCAGAAATGCCCATTGAGCGGCTACGCGCATTATTGAGCGTGATGTGCCCAGGCGCCCGCCTGGCCCATAGCTGGAAGGCACGTCTTCAGCTCATATTGCCTGAAGCATATGCGAGGGAACCATGCGAAAACTGATCTCCACCGGCTCGCCGTTCGAGAAGGCCGCCGGATATTCGCGCGCCGTGGTACAAGGCGACTGGTGTTTCGTTTCCGGAACGACTGGCTACGACTATGCGACCATGTCGATGCCGGAGACGGTCGAGGGGCAGACGCGCAATTGCCTGGCGACGATCGCCAAGGCGTTGCAGGATGGCGGCTTCGAGATGGCCGATGTGGTGCGGGCGCATTTTTACATCACCGACGCGGCTTTCGTGGATATCGTCTTTCCGATCCTCGGCGAGGCCTTTGGCGACATCAGGCCAGCGGCGACGATGATCGTCTGCCAGCTCAATAAGCCGGAAATGAAGGTCGAGATCGAAGTGACGGCACTCAAGCGCACGGCCTGAGCGCGGCGGCGGTGCAGAAGCTTGCGCGACGTCGGCGGGCGTCAAGCATCGCCAAAGATGCTCTGAACCAAACGCTTGCGCATAGCCCGCTTGGCGTTTAGCAAGGCCGCGGCTCTACAGCGCCGCGCGTCCTTTTGGACGCAAACGACCCTGTAGAATTTTGGTTCTGCGCATGATCTTTCCGAAATCGATGCCGATTTCGGGGTCATGCGCCACAGTTAGGACGGTTCTAATGGCTTCGAAAAATCTTCTCCTGCTCGCCGGCGACGGCATCGGCCCCGAGGCGATGGCCGAGGTGAAGAAGCTGATCGCCGCCATGAACGACAAGCTCGGCAGTGGTTTCGTCACCGATGAGGGGCTGGTCGGCGGCTGCGCCTATGACGCGCATGGCGCGGCGATTTCCGATGCCGATATGGCCAAGGCGATGGCTGCCGACGCGGTGCTGTTCGGCGCCGTCGGCGGGCCGAAATGGGATGCGGTGCCTTATGAAGTGCGCCCGGAAGCCGGACTGCTGCGGCTGCGCAAGGACATGGAGCTGTTCGCCAATCTCAGGCCGGCCATCTGCTATCCGGCGCTGGCGGCGTCGTCCTCGCTCAAGCAAGAGGTGGTCGAAGGACTCGACATTCTGATCGTGCGCGAACTCACCGGCGGCGTATATTTCGGCGAGCCGAAGCAGATCATCGATCTCGGCAATGGCCAAAAACGCGGCATCGACACGCAGGTCTACGACACGTTCGAGATCGAGCGCATTTCGGGAGTTGCGTTCGAATTGGCGCGCACCCGCAAGAACCACGTCACCTCGATGGAAAAGCGCAATGTGATGAAATCAGGCGTGTTGTGGAACGAGGTCGTCACGCAGACTCACAAGGCCAGATATGCCGACGTCAAGCTCGACCACATGCTGGCCGATGCCGGCGGCATGCAGCTGGTGCGCTGGCCCAAGCAGTTCGATGTCATCGTCACCGACAATCTGTTCGGCGACATGCTGTCCGACATCGCCGCCATGCTGACCGGCTCGATCGGCATGCTGCCGTCGGCGTCGCTCGGCGCGCCGGATGCCAAGACGAAAAAGCGCAAGGCGCTCTACGAGCCGGTGCATGGCTCCGCGCCCGACATATCAGGCAAGGGCATCGCCAACCCGATCGCCATGATCGCCTCCTTCGCCATGTGCATGCGCTATTCCTTCGGCATGGTGGCCGAGGCCGACCGTCTGGAAAGCGCCATCGCCGCCGTGCTCGACCAGGGCTTGCGCACAAGGGATATTCTTTCCGAGGGCATGACCGAGGTCGGCACCACTCAGATGGGCGACGCGATCATTGCCAAGTTCCTGGGCTGAGCCTGTGGCGGTCGAAGTCCGCCCGCCTTCCAGCCCCTCAAAATCACTGTGTCGAGCAGCTAGGCCCTGACGCCCGCCGGCACTGGACCCCACTGGTTTTCACGGGCCTGCGTTGGGATCAGCGCGAAGACCAGGATGATCAGCCAGCCGATGGTTGGGATGAGCACCGCCAGAAAAAGCCAGCCGGTCAGGCCGATGTCGTGCAAGCGACGCACGTTCAGTCCGATCCATGGCGGGATCGTCGCCAGCACAAACGTACCGCAAAGACCGACCGTCACTGCCGGCAATTCGTCAATATTGCCCATGGCGTCGTCGATGAAGAGGCCAATGCCTAAGACCACAATCAGCGCGATCGTCCAGAACAGGCAAAAGCCCCAATATTCCTTGCGGCGGGCACGACCGGCGAAGTTGAAGTAATTTTCAGTCAGGCCCCGCCAGAAATAATCCCACAATCCGGTAGCCGCGGCGGGACGACTTTCAGCGGACCGGCCGAAATGTTGCGGCGCCCCGGGCGCATTGCCGGCCTGAGACGGGGCGACGGATGCGTCCGTCGGACTGGCGGTTTGGGCGCGGACCGAAAAAACGTCGCGTGCCCGTCCGCCAGCCGGCTGGAACTCGATGGCTGTGCCCCTGCCTATCGTCGCCTCTCGGCGCAGATCCTCGCGCGCGAACGTGTAGCGGTTGCCGTCGGCTCCGGTGATGAAACCGAAGCCGTGGTCCTCGTCATAGTGAAGCACTTCGCCGCGCATGTCCTGCCCCTCGTCCCGCTGGCCAGACTGTTCAAAGTTGCGGCAGACCGCAAGGGGTGCGTGCGAAATGGAGCTGTGGGCATGTCGCGCCACCATGCCTTCGTCATCCCCGGGGCGGCAGGAGCGAAGCGACGTGCAGAACCTTGCTACAGCTTTCGTTTTCCGCGGCGTTCTTTGGCCACCTGTCAAGATCGCATAATTCAGGCCGGCCGCTTCTTCGATTTCTTGTTCTTGGCGGGTCCGGCCTTGTCGAATTTCGGTTTGCCCGCCTTCCCGGCCCAAGGCTTTGCCTCGAACGCGGCAGGGCGCTGATCGGCTGACGGTGCGCGCTTCTCGAATTTGGGCGCGTTCTGGTCGAATGTCCGCTTGCCACGGTGTGGCTTCTTGTCCGGCCGTGGCTCCTGATAGCCGGCCCGCGACAGGTCGGGCGTGCCGTCCAGCCGCTTCACCGCGATGTTGTTCTGCAGCTTGCGGTCGGGGCCGATCGCCTGGAGAAACCGGTCGGCCCAATCCGCCGCGATCTGCACGAAGGTTTCCTCCGGCTGCATCTTGATGGCGCCGATCTCGCGCTTGCTGATGCCGCCGGTCCGGCACAGCATCGGGATCAGCCAGCGCGGCTCGGCATTCTGCCGGCGCCCCACCGACAGCGAGAACCAGACGCTGTCGCCGAAATCGTCGCGGCGGCTTGGCGCCTCGTCGCGACGGGCGGATCGATCGCCAGAGGGCCTGTCGCCTGACGGCGTGAACGGTGCGACGTCAAGGAGATCCTCGGGCGCCGAGCGGCTGGAGCGGCACATCCGCACAAAGGCCGCCGCCACCAGTTCGGCGCCACGTTGGTCGAGAAGCGTGCTGACGAAGCCGCGCTCATCATCCGTCACAGGCTCGCTGAAGACCGGGTCGGCGAGGATGCGCTCGTCGTCGCGGCGCAGCACGTCGTCGGCCGAAGGCGGGCTTGCCCATGTCGCCGCAAGACCGGCACTTTGCAGCAGCCGTTCGGTGCGCCTGCGGGCATTGTTGGGCACGATCAGCGCGCTGACGCCTTTGCGTCCCGCCCGTCCGGTCCGCCCGCTTCGGTGCAGAAGTGTCTCCGGATTGGTCGGCAGGTCGGCGTGGATCACCAGTTCGAGATTGGGCAGATCGATGCCGCGCGCCGCCACGTCGGTGGCGATGCAGACTTTTGCGCGGCCGTCGCGCATCGCCTGCAGCGCGTGGCTGCGCTCGTTCTGGCTCAGCTCGCCCGAAAGCGCCACCACGGAAAAGTTGCGGTTGTTGAAGCGCGCAGTCAGGTGATTGACGGCGGCGCGCGTGTTGCAGAACACCAGTGCGTTCTTCGCCTCGTAATAGCGCAGCACGTTGATGATGGCGTTTTCCCGGTCGGCTTGGGCCACGCTCAGCGCCCGGTATTCGATGTCGAGATGCTGCTTTTCCTCACCGGCGGCCGAGATGCGCACCGCATCGCGCTGATAGCCTTTGGCCAGCGTGGCGATGGAGCGCGGCACGGTGGCCGAAAACATCAGCGTGCGACGCTCGGCAGGGGCAGCGTCGAGGATGAATTCCAGATCCTCGCGAAAGCCGAGATCGAGCATCTCGTCGGCCTCGTCGAGGACGACCGCCTTCAGATCAGACATGTCGAGCGAGCTGCGGGTGATGTGGTCGCGTAGCCGGCCAGGCGTGCCGACGACGATGTGGGCGCCGCGTTCCAGCGTGCGTCGCTCGGTTCGCATGTCCATGCCGCCGACGCAGGACGCTATCGCTGCGCCGGTCAGTTCATAGAGCCATTCGAGCTCGCGCGTTACCTGCAAAGCGAGCTCGCGCGTCGGCGCGACGGCCAGCGCCAGCGGTGCGGCGGCGTGGGAAAAGCGCTCGGCGCCATCGAGAAGGGTCGGCGCCAGGGCCAGCCCGAAGGCGACGGTCTTGCCGGAGCCGGTCTGCGCCGAAACCAGCGCATCGGCCTGCCCGAGCTCGAGAACCGCCTTCTGCACCGGTGTCAGCTCGACATAACCGCGTTTTTCCAGCGCCTTTGCCAGCGCAGGGACAAGTGCTTCGAAATTGGACATATGCTTCTTTCGGAATTCGGATTCTTTTATGCCCGGCAATGGGTCATCCGTCGGCGAGCGCCAGGAGCGCCACAAGCCAAACGATCCAATCGTTCGTACTTCGCGCCGCCGCCATTGTACAGGGCAAGCCGCCTCGCCGCATCGCGATTGACTCTTTACGCAAACCGGGTAAAAGCCGGCACCGAACGGGATAGTTTCGATGCGCGGCCTTTTGATGGCGCTTCTTGCATTCGACTTTCCCGGCCGCAATGCGAACCATTGGGCCGGGCGTGTCGGCGCGTCTCCTCGTTCCAGCAAAACTACGGCTAAAACGACCACTCAAACGGTCTGATTCCCTTGGCCTAACCACCCTCTCCCGGGTCCGGCCCGGGGGTTGAAACCCGCATCGGCCGGCGGGTTTTCTCCAAAACCGAGCGGAGAGGACAGGAGATTTCGATGAGTTTCAAGGTTGCAATCGTCGGCGCCACGGGCAATGTGGGCCGGGAAATGCTCAACATACTGGAAGAGCGCGGCTTTCCGGTGAGCGAGGTGGTGGCGCTGGCCTCGCGGCGCAGCCAGGGCACGGAAGTGTCGTTCGGCGACCGCACGCTGAAGGTCAAGGCGCTCGACCAATATGATTTTTCCGACACCGACATCTGCATCATGTCGGCCGGCGGCAACGTCTCTAAGGAATGGTCGCCGAAGATCGGCAAGCAGGGCTGCGTCGTCATCGATAATTCGTCGGCTTTCCGCTACGACCAGGACGTGCCGCTGATCGTGCCGGAAGTGAACCCGGACGCGATTTCGCTGTTCACGCGCAAGAACATCATCGCCAATCCGAACTGCTCGACGGCGCAGCTGGTCGTGGCGCTGAAGCCGCTGCATGACTTCGCCACCATCAAGCGCGTCGTCGTCGCCACGTATCAATCGGTCTCCGGCGCCGGCAAGGAAGGCATGGACGAGTTGTTCACGCAGACCCGCGCCGTTTTCGTCGCCGACCAGGTCGACGTCAAGAAGTTCACCAAGCGCATCGCCTTCAACGTCATCCCGCATATCGACGTCTTTCTCGACGACGGCTTCACCAAGGAAGAGTGGAAGATGGTCGCCGAGACCAAGAAGATGCTCGACCCCAAGGTCAAGCTGACGGCGACCTGCGTGCGCGTGCCGGTGTTCATCGGCCATTCGGAAGCGGTCAACATCGAGTTCGAAAAGCCGATCACCGCCGAGGAAGCACGTGAGATCCTGCGCGAAGCGCCGGGCTGCCAGGTTCTCGACAAGCGCGAGGACGGCGGCTACATCACGCCGCTGGACTCGGCCGGCGAGGACGCCACCTTCATCTCGCGCATCCGCGAGGATTCAACCATCGACAACGGCCTGTCGATGTGGATCGTCTCCGACAATCTGCGCAAAGGCGCGGCACTCAACGCCGTGCAGATCGCCGAATTGCTGATCGAGCGCGGGCTGATCCAGCCGAAGAAGAAGGCGGCTTAGTTTTCGCTCGCGGGCCGTATCGCCGCTGCCGCGGCGGGCCCTCCGCGGGGGCGCCGGACAACCGGCGGCCCGCAGTCGCGGGCTCGGCCTTCGGCCGATAGCTCCCTTCTCCCCGTTCACGGGGAGAAGGTCCCGGCAGGGGGATGAGGGGCGGCACGGCGTCTCAAGTTCTGGTCAGTTTTGACGCAACGCCTCACCAACTCCGGCGTCTCTCTATCGTAAACGAGGCAGGCGCCCGCCTCACCCACGATTCTCTTCCGCCAGCTTCGTCAGTATCGCCACCGCCTCCTCCGCCCGGTCGGCCGGGACGAACAAATGGTCGTGGTAGAAGGCCGAGACCGGATTGACGCCCATGCCGGCGGCGGCAAGACGCGTGGTGATGGCGGCGAGAAAGCCTACCGCCTCCAGCGACGAATGGATGTTCAGCGTCACCATGCGGCAGCGAAACACGATCTCCAGGCCAGCGGCCTTGGCTTTCTCCTCTAGCGCGATCACCGTCGTGCCCTCGCGCTCGCGAAACAGCATCACTGGCTCAAAGGCGTCTGGTATGGGCGCATCGCGCGGCAATGTGGCGAAGACGTGGACGCCGGGACGCAATTCCGGCGTCATCGTTGCCAGCAGTTTCTTCAGATCGGTCTCGCCGGCCATCGATTGCTCCCGAATGTCTTGCGGATTTTCGATAACGTGCTCGGGCCCAGACCGGCAAGACGACATCGCCATGTCGCTGGCGGCTGGGCTTGTGCGTGTATTGCGTCAAACAATGGAACCGATCAGGATCATTGCCGGTCCGTGAAAGGGGTTTCGATGATCGTTCGCCCGCGCCCGGGATTCTTGCATCTGTTCTTCATCATGCGCGGCTCGGTGGTGCCGCGCATCCTGCCGCAGATCTTCGGCTTCGGCGTCTATGGCGCGCTGGTGGTGCTGGCGGTCAGAGCCCTGAAGCTCGACCTCGGCAATGCCGGCCCCGCGCCGTTCGCCTTGCTCGGTGTGGCGCTGTCGATCTATCTCGGTTTCCGCAACAATGCCGCCTATGACCGCTGGTGGGAAGCGCGCAAGCTGTGGGGCCAGCTTGTCTTCGACATTCGCAATCTGGCGCGCGCCAGCACCGGGCTGATCGAAAACCGGGCGGAACTGCGCGGCCTGCTGATGGAGGCGATGGCCTTCTGCCACTTCCTGCGCGGCCTGCTTCGGCGGGTGGACGCAACGTCGGACGCACGCGCGTTCATCGGCGACGAAGCCGAAAGTGCCGCCAAGACGGCCAACGCGCCCGACGCCATGGTGCGGCGGATGGGCGAGCGAGCCGCCGCACTATACAGGGCCGGGGCGATCGACGTCATGGGCTACCGCATCCTCGACGAGCGCCTGGCTGAAATCGCCGCAGCGCAGGCCGGCTGCGAGCGCATTATGGGAACACCGCTTCCGTTTGCCTACACGCTGCTCCTGCAGCGCACCGCCTATATCTTCTGCCTGCTGCTGCCGTTTGGGCTCGCCTCGACTGCCGGGTGGGCGACGCCGCTGTTCACGGCGCTGATCGCCTACACCTTCTTCGGCCTCGACGCGCTTTCGGAGGAACTCGAGGACCCGTTCGGCACCGAGGCCAACGATCTCGCCCTCGACGGCCTGTGCCGCGTCTGTGAAATCTCGGTGTTCGAGGCGCTCGGCGAGGCGCCGCCAAAAATGATCCCCGCCGAAAAATACTATTTTTCCTAGGGTTTGTTCCCACGCGTATGGCAGCGCCGTGCGCTCAAAAGATCGTAGACGTGTCGGATCGCCGCCTCACGCCGCGTCCTTGGTTCGACCCTCGCCAAGAGGGCTCGAAACAACCGGAGGACCAATGACCATGTCTCAAACAGCATCCGTCACGCCGGGCGCGCTGTGGACCGGCCGAGGGCTCAGCGCCCTCATCGTGCTGTTCATGATCTTCGACGGCGTCATCAAGCTGCCGCCGCTCGATGTCGTCACCCAGACCATGGTGCAGCTCGGCTGGCCGGCCGATCCCAACGTCTCGCGCATGCTCGGCATCATCGGACTGGTCTCGACCGCGCTCTATGCGGTGCCGCGCACCTCGGTGCTTGGCGCCATCCTGCTCACCGCCTACCTCGGTGGCGCCATCGCAACGCATATACGTATCGGCAGCCCGCTGTTTTCGCACACACTGTTCGGCGTCTATCTCGGCTTCATCTTGTGGGGTGGCCTTTTCCTGCGCAATCCCAGGATGCGAGCGCTGATCCAGTTCAACCGATAGCGGCGACTTCAAAAGCCGTTCGATGGCGGTCACGCCGCCAGAGAAGGCGCCGTCTGCCGCCGCCCTTCTTCTTTGTCTTTGGATCAAATCGCCCGGTTGCGAGTTAGAAGATGTGGCGGCGAGGACGGAAAACCCCGGTTGAGAGGAACGACGATGAAGAAACTGGTAATCCTGATGGTACTGGCAACCTCGCTCGCAGCCTGTTCCCGGACAGAACAGGGCGCTGCGGTCGGTGGCCTGGGTGGCGCGGCGGTCGGTGCTGCAGTGGCCGATGACGCAGTTGAAGGTGCGGTGGTCGGTGGTGCTGTCGGCGCCCTCGCCGGCGCACTGATCGGTCGTGCTACCGAACCCGGCCGCTGCCGCTACCGGGATCGCTATGGCCGCGTATACATCGCCCGTTGCCCGCAGGGCTATTGAACAGGCGCGGCCTCCCTCACGGGCATGCCCTGAAAAGACAACGGCGGGCAATGGCCCGCCGTCTTCATGACCGATAAAGGTCGACTATTCGGCGGTCGCGGCTTCCGCCTCGGCCGGCGCGGCGGCCGCGGCGGCAACAGCGGCGGCTGCATCGTCCTGCGCCTTCCTCAGAAGTGCGGCGCGTTCCTGCGCCTTCTTGCCGGGCTCGGCCTTCTTCGGGTTGGAGCGGGTCTCACGCTTGGCGATGCCGGCCTCATCGAGGAAGCGCAGCACGCGGTCGGTCGGCTGGGCGCCGTGCGAAAGCCAATGCTTGACGCGGTCGGCGTCGACCTTGACCCGCTCGCCGTCCTTGGGCAGCAGTGGGTTCCACGAGCCGAGCGACTCGATGAAACGGCCGTCGCGCGGCGAACGGGCGTCGGCGACGACGACGTGGTAATAGGGACGCTTCTTCGAGCCCGCACGGGACAGTCGGATTTTCAGTGGCATTTTCTTTCTCCTAAAATTCTGATTTTCGTTGATCGGGGTTATGACTGTTGTCTTTATGCATGTCGTTGTCCCAAAACCGCTGCGCACTTTTGGGCGACATGCACTGGTCCTCAGCCGGTTTTCGTTACGCCGTTGGATGCGGCGATATGCTCATGATGCCGGATCACTTCACGGACGACGAAGTTCAGGAATTTCTCCGCGAAATCCGGGTCGAGATGGGCGTCCTTCGCCAGTTGGCGAAGGCGGGCGATCTGCTGCTGCTCGCGTGCCGGATCGGCCGGTGGCAGGCCATGCGACGCCTTCAGTTCGCCGACCGCCTTGGTGCAGCGGAAACGCTCGGCCAGCATGTGGATGAGCGCTGCGTCGATGTTGTCGATCGAGGCGCGGTAGTCGACCAGCGCCGCACGTGCGTCGGCCATGTCCTTTTCTTCGTTCATCGCGCCCTCACTTCTTCTTGCCGGGGCCGTTCTTGCCAAGCATTGGCAGACCGCCGCCAGATCCCGGCAAACCAGGAAGCTTCATGCCGCCGGGCAGCCCAGGCAGGCCACCGCCACCTGGAAGGCCAGCGGGCAGGCCCTTCATGCCGCCGAGACCGGCTGCCTGCGCCTGCTTCTGCAAGGCTTCGAGTTGCTTGGGGTCCATCTTGGACAGGTCCGGCATGCCGCCGCCCATCATGCCGCCCGGGCCACCCATGCCTCCCATGCCGCCGAGGCCCATCTTCTGGGCCAGGCCGCCCATCATGCCGCGCATCAGGCCACCGCCTTTGCCCTTGCCGCCCATCGCCTTCATCATGTCCGCCATGCCGCGATGCATCTTCAGGAGCTTGTTGATCTCGGCCGCATCGGTGCCGGAGCCGGCGGCGATGCGCTTCTTGCGCGAGTGCTTCAGAATATCGGGGTTGGCGCGCTCGGCCTTGGTCATGGACGAGATGATGGCGAGCTGGCGGCCGAACATCTTGTCGTCGAGACCGGCGGCAGCCATCTGGTCCTTCATCTTGCCCATGCCCGGCATCATGCCCATGATGCCGCCCATGCCGCCCATCTTCGACATCTGCTGAAGCTGGCCGGCAAGGTCGTTCAGGTCGAACTTGCCCGACTGCATCTTCTTGGCCATCGCCGCCGCCTGCTCGGCGTCGATGTTTTCGGCAGCCTTTTCGACCAGGCTGATGATGTCGCCCATGCCAAGGATGCGGTCGGCGATGCGCTTGGGATGGAATTCCTCCAGCCCGTCCATTTTCTCGCCGGTGCCGATCAGCTTGATCGGCTTGCCGGTGACGGCGCGCATGGAAAGTGCTGCACCACCACGGCCGTCGCCGTCCATGCGGGTCAGCACCAGGCCGGTGATGCCGACGCGCTCATCGAAGCTTTTCGCCAGATTGACGGCGTCCTGGCCGGTCAGCGAATCGGCGACCAAAAGGATTTCGTGCGGCGACGACACCTTCTTGATGTCGGCCATCTCGACCATCAGCGGCTCGTCGATATGGGTGCGGCCGGCGGTGTCGAGGATGACCACGTCATGGCCGCCGAGCTTTGCCGCCTGCACGGCGCGGCGGGCGATGTCGACCGGCGTCTGGCCCTCGACGATCGGCAGCGTGGCGACCTTGACCTGCTCGCCGAGCTGACGGAGCTGCTCCTGCGCGGCGGGGCGCCGCGTGTCGAGCGAGGCCATCAGGACCTTCTTGTTCTGACGCTCGGTGAGGCGCTTGGCGATCTTGGCCGATGTCGTCGTCTTGCCGGAGCCCTGCAGGCCGACCATCATGATGACGACCGGAGCCGGCGCATTGAGGTCGATGGCGACGCCCTCGGCGCCCAGCATCTCGACTAGCTCGTCATGGACGATCTTGACGACCATCTGGCCGGGCTTGATCGACTTCAGCACGGCGGCGCCGACGGCTTTCTCGCGCACCTTGTCGGTGAAGGAACGCACCACTTCCAGCGCCACGTCGGCCTCGAGCAGCGCACGGCGCACCTCGCGCAGCGCCGCCGAGACATCGGCCTCGGACAGGGCACCGCGGCCGGTAAGGCCGTTCAGGATGGAGCCAAGGCGCTCCTGAAGGGATTCAAACATCTGTCTTCCTTCAATCTCGGTTCGGGTTCGATCCGAGAGGTAATGCGTTCGCGCCCAGTATCCAACTCAAAGCCAGCCCAAACAAAGCCAGCCCGGGCAAAAGCCCAAAGCCAAAAAGCACCCGGGGGCGCACAGCGCTGCCGGATGTTGGCCTCCAGGATCGATTTACAGCACGTCACCTCAAAGAGGCTTCGGCGTCCCGGTCGGCTTGCTCGGAGGGATACTCGTCGCGGAATTCGCGGCGTGTAGACAGGAAATCGGCCGCGGAGTCAAGGCGCGGACAAAAAGCGATGGCCAATCGCTTCAGGTTTGCGCTGCCCCTCATCGCCCTGCCGGGCACATCTCCCCGTATAGTGACATCAGGCGTTTTCTCCCGACTCCGACTTATCCGGCTCGACCTTCAGCGGCGAGCGCGGATGCAGCAGCAGCAGAACAGTCAACAGGCTGCAGACGATGCCGATCGCCGCGATGAGGACGGCATCAAGCGTCGTCCAGCCGGGGCCTTCGAGCGGCATGGCGTTGAACAGGGCGAAGGAATTGTAGCTTTGCTGATGCGAAATCAGCAGGAAGCCGGTCAGATTGTTGCCGAGGTGGGCGCCGAAGGCCGCGCCGAGGTTGCCCGTGGCATAGACCATAAGCGTCAGGAGCAGCGCAAAAGCAGCGATCGAGGCCAGCACGCAAGCGTTGATGGCGACCGTCGAGCTTGGGCTCCAATGCATCGAAGTGAACAGAAGCGCTGGCAGCAATGCCCAGATGAAGGGGTTTTGAAACCGGTTGGCCAGGCCCCTGAGAAGATAGCCGCGAAACAGCACCTCTTCGGACGAGGTCTGCAGCAGGGCCAGCGCAGCGATCGGGATCAGGAACAGCAGCCAGGACGACAGGCCGATCGCACCGCGCGCAATGTCGGGCTGCAAGAGATAGAGCAGGATTTCGGAGAGCAGCGATGTGATCAGCACCGCGGCCAATCCCCTAAGAAATCCCGAGCGCGAAACGCGGTGGCTGGTGCCGATCAGCGCCATCAGCGGTTCGCGATGGACCCAGCGCATGGCACCCCACAGGCCGAGCCAGATTCCGGCGAACGAGGCGAGCGCGGCGAGGATCCCGGCGGGCGAGGCCAAGAAATTCTGCACCGCCCCTCCTTCCATCGGGGTGCCAGACGATGCCTGCCAGATAACAAAAAGATAGGCGCCGCCGAACAGCACGGCGATGGTTGTCGCGACCCAGAACAGGACGACGATCGCCGTTCCGAGCAGGAGCCGCGGCAGGGTCGTCTTGGCGTTGGGAGAGCGCCGATAATGCTCGAAGGCGGCAGGGTCTGATATCACGCGGGTTCCTTGCCTGATGCATCGGGTCGCATGATCTAGAGCATCGGACCCAAAAGTGGAACCGGTTTTGGGAAAATCCGATGCTCGAACAAAAGGCTGGAGCGGCGGGCACGCCGCTCCAGCACGAAGCTCAGGTTAACGATATCGGACAGAGGCGGCCGACGTTGGCTCTTGCCGGGCGGCCGCCTGATTGCTCGCTGATGTCAGCGCTCGACGTACATGATGCGTCGGGTGCCGGGATCGACCAGTGCCGGCTGACCGTTCACATAGACATAGCGGTAGTCGTAGTCCGGAATCTCACGCAACTCGACGGTGTCGGGCAAGGTCGCGCCCGTAACCACCTCGCCCTCGAGATAGACCGGGTCGACCCGGTTGGTCTCGATATAGGTGCGGATTTCGGCCGGCGGCCGCCTGATCGGCTCGATCGGCTCGCCAGCGACGATCGCTCCGGTATAGGTGTCGGGATCGTCGACGTCGGCGGGCGCTTCGACGATGGTAATGTCTGCGTCGGCCGGGCGCCGGGTCAGGACGACCTCGTTGCCGCCGAAATCGGCCGTCACATAGTCGGAATAGATCCAGCCCTGGCCATTGGCCTCGGCTATGGTGCACCATTTGCTGTTTTGGATGCAGCCATCGAGCGTTGCCGACTGGCCGGCGGCGAGCACGCCGATGACCGGGTATTGCGGGCCTGGGCCGGCGCGAATGTTGAGATCGGCGACAGCCGAGACGGCGGTATCGGCCAAGGCCGTGCCCGACATGGCGACAAGCGCTCCGGCGACAGCAGGAAACAGTATGCGCTTCATGGTTTCGCTCCGTGTTGATGGTCCCTCGCGAACGAAAACGAAGCAAGGCCTCATGCGTTCCGGCTAAAAGGCCTCGGCCGGCTCACGTTTTGTTCCGGTTTCTTTCACTACACCAGTCAGGAGTTCATGGACGAAGGCCAGCTTCTGTGCCGTCAGCTCCGAGATGACGAAGGGATAGAGGTCCGGCAGGCCCATGCAGCGGTTGATCGAGTTCGACGCTTCCGACAGCACCAGCCAGCGGGCCAGGATCTTTTCGAACGGTTCGGGAACGGCGGCAGGTTCCGACGGCGCCGGTTGCAGCTCGCCGCCGGTGTCGTCCCGCGACAGGTCATTGGCCTCCACGGTTTCCAGCCGGCCGAGCGGGAAATTCAGCGCATGCACCATCTCCAGCGTATCGGTGATGTGCAGATGGTGTGCCCATGTCTCAGCCCAGTCCTCCCAGGGATGGGACGTGGCATAGGCGGAAATGTGGTCCTGCTGCCAATCGGGCGGCGCGCCATTGGCATGGTAGGCCTTCAGCGCCTGCTCATAATCGGTGCGCTCGTCGCCGAACAATGCACGGAAGGCAGCAAGCCGTTGCGGGTCGTCGCGGATCAGGCGGTCCCAGAAATAGTGGCCGAGCTCGTGGCGGAAATGGCCGAGCAAAGTGCGGTAGTTCTCGCCCATCTCGACGCGCCGTCTTTCGCGCTCGGCCGAGTCCGCCTCGGCGACATTGAGTGTGATCAGGCCGTTGTCATGGCCGGTCAGGATACGCTCGCCACCCGGACCGCCGATCGGATCGGCGAGGAAGTCGAAGGCGAGGCCGGCCTCGTCGCCGGCGTTCTGCTTGGGTGCGACCGGCAGTCCGGCGGCGAGCAGCGAATAGATTGCCCGCTTCTTTGCCGCTTCGACGCGGATCCAGCGACGGCGGTTGCCCTCGACCGAAAGGTCCGGGATCAACTGGTTCAGCACGCAGGCGCGGCAGAAGGCATGGCCAGGTTCAGCCATCCAGTTGCAGGCGCACTCGTCGGCATTGGTGCACTGGAAAACGCCGCCGGCGCCTGACAACACGAAGCGCGCATGCCCGGGATCGTAGAGCACGGAGCTGGCGCAGTTCAGGCACTGGGCGTTCTCGAAATAGAGGCGGTGGCCGCAATGCGGGCAATCGAAGAGCTTCATACCAATCTCAAATCACCAGGTCTCAAATCATCAGCCCGGATATAGTGCGGAGCGGCATATCGCCCAAACGCCTGTCGGCGGCCGGCGTTCCTGCCGTTGCTATTTTGCCGCAAGCTGGGCGGCGACCGTTCTCGCCACCGCCTCGCCCGATAGCCTGGCGCCGCCGCAGGTTTGCATCAGCGGACCGGCCAGATGCTCGCCGGCGAAGAAGATTTTTTCCGCCACCGGCTGCATCAGCGTGGCGCGCGCCTGCGAACGGCCGGGTCGGGCCGCCGCATAGGCGCCGCGCACGAACCGCTCGCCGCCCCAATTGGTCATCATGGCGCGCCCGACATGTTTTCGCACGTCACCGCCGAAGATGGCGCACAGCCGGTCGACGACGAAGTCGACGCCTGCCGCCTCGCCCGCCGCCGACATCTCCCAGGCAAAATCGCCGCCGACGAAGCCGACCATCAGGTCGAGGTCGAAGGGAAAGCAAAGGAAGTAGATGTCGTGCCTGGCCAGCCGCTCGATCAGCAGGTCGTCGAAGGGCGCCAGCCCGAGCCTTGTGCCCGTGATTTCAACCGGCAGCTTGGTCAGCATGCCCATCGGCAGGTCGAAGAAGGCAGCGAAATGCGTGTCGGGCAGCGCCGGCGCGAATTCGACCTCCTCGAAGGCGAGCACCGCCGGCGAGGCGGTGACGATGGCCGCCTTGGCGCGGATGGTGCCGCGATCGGTGACGCAGGCGACGCCGGGCACGTCCCAGAGGATTTTCCGCACCGGCGTCGACAGCTCGACCGGCACGTCGACGCCGAAACGGGCGACCAGCGCGCCGAACCCCTCCTTGGTGAAATAGTTCGGCTCGAGATCGGCGGCGGCCTGAAAGTCGCGGATCGATATCTCGTCCTCGTCGGCACCGAAGTCCATCGGTCCGGCAAAGGTGGCGGCGGCGCGCGGCGCATGGCCCCTGGCGAGCAACGCCGAAAGACGGTCGTCGTCGCCGGGCTTGACCTCATGCGCCGCCAGCAGCTCGAACAGCCTGATATCGGCCGCCTTCATTGCTGCCTCTTCGTCCTCGCTCGCCTTTCGGTTGCGATAATAGAGATGGTCGACATTCATGTCGTGATGATGAAGCGTCCAGCGGGCGGCTTGCGCCTCGGCAAAATAGGGATTGCGGTCGGCCGCGTGCAGCCAGGCGCAGCCGATGTCGAAAGGAACGCCGAAATGCTGATCGCTGGTCCAGGCGCGGCCGCCGATACGGTTCATCGCTTCGAGCAGCTTGAAGGAAAGGCCGGCCGCACGCAGGGTCTTGGCGGCGGAAAGTCCCGCCGAACCGGCGCCGATGACCACGACGTCAACGTCTTCCATGAATATTCTAGCCCCCGACACAATAATTGCTTGATCGTAAGCAAGTTCTCCGGCATTCGCCAGCGCTGCGGTGGCGATGCGTAAACGACTTCTTAGCGCGGCGGCTCGAAAATCGGTTTCGATTGTCGGAAAGCACGATGCGCTGATTGTAAAGTGTTGGAGCGTACTGCGTCCAACTGGGCGCACGTCGCTCCAACGGTGACAAGCGGGCGTTTCGCTGGCAAATTCGTATTTGGGACAAGATCCAGGCAACCAGGAGAGAAACATGGCATTTTTTGCCAAGGGAAAGATTTTCGCGGCGGCAGCATTGATGATGCTTGCGGCGGCAACAGCGGCACAGGCCGCCCAGTGCGGCAATACTGGCGCGGGCTTCGAAGCGTGGAAGGCTGAGTTCGCCTCGGAGGCTAGAGCCAACGGTGTAGGCTCGAAGGGTCTGGCCGCACTGGCTAACGCGACCTACGCAAAAAGGACGATCGCCGCCGACCGCGCTATCCACAAGGCTTTCAGCGGCTCGGTGGAAGCTTTCATGAAGCGCCGTGGCGCATCCACCATCATTTCCAAGGGCCGTTCGCTGAAGAAGTCGAACGCGGCGCTGTTCGACAAGATCGAGGGAACCTACGGCGTGTCGCCGGGTGTGTTGCTCGCCATCTGGGGCATGGAGACCGGCTTCGGTTCCTCCATGGGCAACCAGAATACGGTCTCTGCCATTTTAACGCTTGCCTATGATTGCCGCCGACCGGAGTTCTTTTATCCGCATGCCATTGCAGCCCTGAAGCTGGTTGATCGCGGCGCGTTGAGCGCGTCGTCGGTCGGTGCCGCGCATGGCGAGATTGGCCACACGCAGTTCCTGCCCGGAAATGTTTTGAAGTATGGAGTCGGCAACAAAAATCTGCGCGACAAGAGCACTGCGTTGGCTTCCACCGCCAACTTCCTCAAGGGTCATGGTTGGCGGGCCGGCGGGAGCGCGCAGGCGAATATGGGCGCAATTGCTGGCTGGAATTCCGCGAGCGTCTATCAACAGGCCATCGCCCGCATGGCCACGGCGATCGATGGCGACTGATGGAAATCTCTATTCGACGGAAAACCCGGCCATGCGCCGGGCCTTTTTGTTGATGCTCTAATGCATGTCGCCCAAAAGTGCGCAGCGGTTTTGGGACAGCGAAATGCATAAAAACAAGAACTTAAAGCGCGTTGCGTGAATCCTTTCAGACGCAACGCGCTTTAGGGTTACGACTGCCGCCGCTCGGCCCCGCCTCGGGAACGAAGGCGCGAAGCAGAGAAGCTAATTCGGCGAGCCGAGCGCCTTGTCCATCGCTTCCCTGACCTCGGCGGGCCACGTGTTCACAGCTGGCCACGCGTCCGGCTCGGGCTTGTCGCCCCGGCGGGCGAAATAGAGCTTGTGGTTGGCCGGGTCGACCGCCATGAAGCCGTCATTGCCACCGCAATTGTGCGGCACGCAGCCGCTGGCATAGAAGGCGCCCGAGGCGGTTTTCTCGGTGCCGCCGCCGACCAGCAGGCTGGTCGCCATCTCGGGCATCTCCTTGCCGAGCAGCGTCTCGGCCAGCCTGTAGACGGCCTCGTTGTGGAAAGCGGCGACGATGTTGTCGTATTTCGACGGATCGACGTCTTTCCAGTCAGTGCCGGGCTCCGGCATATAGGTGAGATTGCCGGAAATCGTCAGCCCGTCCGTCGGCGACCATTGCAGCGCCGGCTTGGAAACGCCCGGCAGCAGATAGGGCACGAAATAGATGGCGCTGTCGGAGATCGCAGCCGGCGGTGCGCCGCATTCATCCTGCTCGACCGTGATGCTCTGGATGGTGCCGCCTTCTGGCTTCCAGACGATCACCGTGGCCGGGCCGCACTGGTTGCCGCCATCGCCGACATCGACCAGCGCGACGTTGACCCCGCCGACCTTGACGATCTTGTCGAAGGACACCTCGTAATTGCTGGCCAGCTGCTTGCCGTCATAGGCCAGCACCTTCTCGCCATACTCTTCCTGCTGGGTGATGGTCAGCTGCCCACTCTCGAACGGGACCGGTGCTTGGCTGTCATCGTCGGCTAGGGCCGCATTGCTCGACGCGCCCAGGTCGGCGGCCCGGCCGGACGCATTGTCAGCCGGCACGAGCACCATGTCGGTCTGTGCATGCGCGCCAGCCACCGGCATCAGAATCCACGCCAGCGCGCAGGCGCCGGCAAGAAGCGAACGTGTCATGACTGTCCCTCAGTTCAGCCGCCACGAACCCGGCCTGTCGCGGCCGGGTCATCGTACCGCTCAGGCCCAGGGGCGCTCAGCGGCGTTCTTCTTCTCGAACGAGGCGATAGCGTCGGCCTTCTCCATGGTCAGGCCGATATCGTCGAGCCCGTTGAGCAGGCAGTGCCGCTTGAAGTCGTCGAGGTCGAACTTGACCACGCCGCCGTCCGGTCCGCGGATTTCCTTGGCTTCGAGGTCGACCGACACCGTTGCGTTGGAACCGCGCGAGGCGTCGTCCATCAGCTTCTCCAGATCCTCGGGGCTGACGGTGATCGGCAGGATGCCGTTCTTGAAGCAGTTGTTGTAGAAAATGTCGGCGAACGAGGTCGAGATGACGCAACGGATGCCGAAATCGAGCAGCGCCCACGGCGCGTGCTCGCGCGAAGAGCCGCAGCCGAAATTGTCGCCGGCGACCAGGATCTGCGCCTTGCGATAGGCCGGCTTGTTGAGCACGAAGTCCGGATTTTCCGAACCGTCGTCCTTGTAGCGCATTTCGGCGAACAGCCCGCTGCCGAGCCCGGTGCGCTTGATCGTCTTGAGATAATCCTTGGGGATGATCATGTCGGTATCGACATTGACGATCGGCATCGGCGCGGCAACGCCGGTGAGCTTGGTGAATTTTTCCATGGTCTTTGCCCGTCTTCTTTTCGCTGCGGGGATGTGTTGGCGCCCGGTTTACACAAAGCTGCGGGCAAATAAAAGGCGGCTGTTTTGGGCTGGCCCTGGTCCTGGAGCACAGGCCGCTTCAAAGTTGCCCCCTATGGTGCACCTTGGCCGGCATGACAACACGTCCCAAAGTCCTCTACGCCAGCGAACCGACCCTCGACGCAGCCGAGTTCCGCCGCATGCTGGTGGAATCCGGCCTCGGTGTCACTCGGCCCATCGATGACGACGTTCGTCTGAAGGCGATGCTTGCCAATGCAGATCTGGTGTTGACGGCGCGCCTCGATGCGCCTGGCAAGCCGCTGATTGGCCTCGCCCGAGGCATCACCGACTTCTCGTGGGTATGCTATATTTCCGAGCTCGCCGTTTGCAAATCGGCGCAGGGGCTCGGCGTCGGCAAGGGCCTGCTTGACGAAGCGCGGCGGCAGCTCGGGCCGTCCGTCGCCATCTCACTGATTTCCGTGCCCGACGCCGTCGGCTTCTACGAACGGATCGGCATGGCGCGCATGGCCGACGCGTTCTGGTTCGGCCGCGAGCGCTGACGGCTCGCCTGTCGCGATCCTTCGCGCCCCCCTCTGTCCTGCCGGACAGAGGGGGGCTGTCCCTCCAGCATCTAAAGGACCGTCGCGGCGCCAGCCCTTCTTGGCTAGATCACATTCAATTCCCTGAAAGCCCGCCCCTCGGCGACGCGCTCATACCCCAACGCCGAGCAGTCCACCGTGCGGTAGCCGCCATGCACGATCAGCTCGGCCAGCGCCTTGCCGACGGCCGGCGCCTGCTGCAGGCCGTGGCCGGAAAAACCGTTGGCGAAGAGAAAATTCCTGACCTGCGGATGCGGGCCGATCACCGCGTTCTGGTCGAGCGTGTTGTAGTCGTAATGGCCGGCCCAGGCGCGCGTCGGCTTGATCGCCTCGAAGGCGGGAATGCGGGTCGCCAGCACCGGCCAGATCACCTCTTCGAACAGCGGCCAGTCGGGCTCGAAATCGCTGGGATCGGCAGGGCCGTCGTCCTCTTCCGGCTCGGCACCGCCGGTGATATAGACCGAGCCTTCCGGCCTGACATAGATACCTGAGGGATCGACCAGCAGCGGCATGTCATCATATTTCTCGCGCGCCTCGAAGATGAAGACATTGCGCTTGCGCGGCTCCACCGGCAGCGCCAGTCCGGCCATTGCGGAAACCTTGCCGGCATTTGGCCCGGCGGCGTTGGCGACGATGCCGGCGTCGAGCCGCTCGCCGTTGTCGAGGTTTACCCCGGTGACGCGGTCGCCCTGCCGTTCGATACCGGTCACATCAGCGGTGATGAAATCGATGTTTTTGTCCCGCAGGGCCTTGCGGAACAGCATCAGCATGGCATGCGCGTCGAACCAGCCCTCGCCCGTGCGGCCGTAGGCGCCGGCGGTGATGCCCTCCGTCGACAGCCACGGAAACCGGCGGACGAGCGCCTCCGCATCCTCAAGCACGATGTCGGCGCCCTCGGCCAACTGCGTCTCGTGGTTGGCCTTGAGGATAGGCAACCCGTTCTCGCCGGCAAGGATGAGATAGCCGCCTTCGCGAAAGCCGATATCGGCGTCGGCCCCGAATTCTTCCGTCAGTCGCCGGAACAGTTTCAACGTGAACTGTGACAGGCGGATGTTTTCGGGAATCGAAAACTGCTGGCGGATCGAAGCGCAGGACAGCGTCGTTGCCGCATGGGCGAATTGCGGGTCGCGCTCGACCAGCGCGATCGAGCCCGAAAAGCCTTCCTCGCGCAGATAATAGGCGATCGAGGAGCCGACGATGGCTCCACCGATGATGACGACGTCGTAGCGCACTTTTTCGATTCTCCAGTTCCAGAGCATGATGCCGAAAGCCGGCTTTCGGAAAGGATAAATGCTCCAATTCATGCAGCCGGCAGGATGATCTCGAAGCGCGTGCCGCGCTCGGAGTCAACCAGCCGGATCGTGCCATCATGCGCTTTCAGGAGGGCCAGCACGATGCCGAGGCCCATGCCGGTGCCGCCTGAATCGCGGCGCGTGGTGAAGAACGGCTCGAAGATCCGCCCCCGGTTGCTGGGCGAAATGCCGGCGCCGTCGTCGCTCACCAGGATCGTCGCCTTGCCGTCCGCGCTCGCCGCCGTGATCGAAACGAGCGTCGCGCCATGCCGCTCCGAATTGTCGATGAGATTGGCGAGCACGATCGCCGCGTTCTCGGCCGAGATGCGCAGGCGGATATCGCCGCCGGCCTCGACGCGGACCGCCAGCCTATCCTCGGCCGGCAGCAGTGCCAGCGCGGCGCCAACCGACGTGCTTTCGCCGCTGGGCGCAAGATTTTCGGCGCGCGCCAGGTCGAGCAGACGGCGTACCAGCAGATTAAGCCGCCCCGCGTCGGTGACGATGTTGTTCGAAAACCGCCGCCGCTCGGCCTCGTCCATTGCGCTACCCGAATCGCGCAGCAATTCGGCCGCACCCTGGATCGCCGTCAGCGGCGATTTGAGCTCGTGCGAGACATGGGTGGCGAAGGTCTGGATGCTGTCCGACCGCGCATGCAGCTTTTCGGCCATGTCGAGGAAGGCGTCGGAAAGCGCTGCCATCTCGCGCGTGCCGTGATGATCGAGCGGCCTGATGGCTTCGCGGTCGCCGGCGGCGATGCGCTTTGTCCGTTCCATCAGCGCGTAGATCGGCCGGCTGACGGTGCGCAGGAAGATCAGGCCGATGAGCAGCGTACCGCCGAGGACGGCGATCGCCGCCAGCACCACCTTGCCGCGCTCGCTATAGAGATGCTTGACGATGTTGTTCGGCGTTCGCGACAGATAGACCACGCCGGCGACCTTGCCGTCGACCGCGACCGGCATGGCGACGAAGACGCGGACTCTCGTGCCGCGGCTGACCGAATAGAGCGATGGTGACGGCTGGTTCGGAACCCTCTGCCGGAGCGCACTGGCATAGCGGCCGGCAAATGCTGCGCGAACCTCGTCGACGGCGCCGAGCGACAGGCCGACCTCTTCGCGCCCGGCGATGACGACGCCTTTTGGGTCGAGCAGCCGGAAGCCGGCAAGCGTGGTCTTCTGCGTCTCGGCAAGAATGCCCGACAGGCGAGCGCCGATCGCCGTGAAGGCGGGATCGACGGTGGCGGCCGTCGCCGCAGGCCGTGTCGCCAGAACCCTGTCGGAGGCGAGATCGAGGCTTGGCTCGATCGGCCGGTAGGGAGAGTCCGGATTGTCTCTGTCGGCAGGCACGGCCGCGCCGAGCCTCTCGGCCGGGATGCCCGCGGCGCGGACGTCTTGCGCATAGATGGAGGCGAGGACGGCGCCCTGCGCGATCAGCTCGGCCTCGGTCTGGCGGATCAGCTGGTTCTCGTAGAGCCGGAAGAAGAACAGGCCGACCAGCGGCAGCGCCATCACCATGATCAAGATGGCAACAACGACCGTGGCGAGGCGCGGCCGCCATTTCTGCGCCGTCACGCGCCGCACCTGCCCAGCCGGAAGCCGACGCCATGCACGGTCTCGATCGCATCCGTGCAGCCGGCCGCCGCCAGCTTGGCGCGGATGTTGCGGATATGGCTGTCGACGGTGCGGTCGGCGACATGGATGTTAGCGGCATAAGCACTGGCCATCACCATGTCGCGGTCAAGCACATGCGCCGGGCGTTCCAGAAACCCTTTCAGGATGGCGAATTCGATCGAGGTCAGCACCAGCGGCCTGCCGTCGAAGCTGGCGGCGTGGCTGGCCGGCAGCAAAGCCAGTCTGCCGTGCGAGAATTGCCTGTCGTCGGCCTGTTCGGCCTTTGTCGGGCGAGCGCGCCGCAAGATGACATTGACGCGGGCGACCAGTTCGCGCGGGCTGAAAGGCTTGGTGACATAGTCGTCGCCACCCATTTCGAGCCCGAGGATGCGGTCGATTTCTTCATCACGCGCGGACAGGAACAGCACCGGCACATCGGATGTGTGCCGCAGCCGCCGGCAGACCTCCAGCCCGTCCATCTCCGGCATGCCGATGTCGAGCACGACAAGATCGGGCGCGCGGCGTTCGATCGCCTGCAATGCGCCGGCGCCGTCGGCTACGGCAACCGTTTTCATGCCGGCCTTTTCGAGCGCGAAGCAGATGATTTCGCGGATGTGCGGATCGTCGTCGGCGACTAGGATGTTATGCGGCATCAATCAGCGACCCGGCGCGTGAGATTCGTATCCGTCAGGAACCACGAGCGACCCTCTCCTGTCGAGGTAGCGCAGAAGCCGCCAGTCGCGAAAGCTCCACGCGCGCCAGTTTTCTCGGCCGGCGCGGTAGCGGGCCTCGTCCTGCCCAAGCAAACGGGCGAGTTCGCGGTAGGAGGGAACGCTGGCCGCATTCGTCCTGCCCTGATGCTCGAGGAAGCGATCGAGCGCCGGCCAGGCGCTGGGACCGAGCAAACGCAGATACCAGAAATCGAGCTCGGTGCCCTGGCCGGTCATTTCGAAAGAGTGCTCGACATTGTAGTTGGCGATCAGTGCGGTAAAGTTGATGAACGAGCAGGCATAAAGCGTCGCCGATAGCGTCAGAAGATTGGCGGAAAGCAGCCATTCATTGGATTTTCCGAGCGCGATGCGGGCGATGATCAGGGCGAGGCCCGCCGCCACCAGCCCCATCCAGACAAAGGCAGCGACGCGCCAGTAGGTCAGCGCATAAATGCCGATATAGAGTTCGAGCCGCAGGATCGAGGAGACGACCAGAACGATGTTCTGCGCCACCCAGACATAGACCAGCCGGCGGATGAACGGATCGCCGGAGGTCGTGCTGCCCGGCCGCAACGCCGCCAGCACGAAGCCCGCGGCCAGCAGCGCAGTGACCATCAAGGGATAGGCGCCGCGATGCGCATAGGCGGCGTAGGTCAGCCCGTCGGGAAGGGCGATGCCGCCCCACAGATAGGTGGCGTCGAGTGCGGTCTGCACCGCGAACAGGATGTTGAAGACGACCAGCGCACGAAGAATGGCGGCCTTGCCGAAGACGATGTCCTCGACCGGCTTGGCGGCGGCTCTTGTGGTCGTCACCCCGAGGGGGATAGGCAACGCAAGATGCGCAATGCGGCGCAAAAAGCGCGGCAGCCGCGGGCGCAGAAAGACCCAGGTGCCGGCAAGCGCGAACAGCCAGAAGGCCAGCCGCGGCAGCTCGATGAAGTCGAGCAGTGCGAGGAGATCGATCAGCGACAACCAGTATTCGATGACCGGATTGGCGGCGCCGAACAGCGCGAGAAACACTGCGCCCAGGGTCAGCGGCATGATCCAGACGGCGATCGCCGCCAGGCGGATGCGCCGCCGACCGAACCGCCGTGCCGCCTTGCGCCAGCGGAAGAAATCGTGGACGAACCGGAAGGGTGCTGCGAGCAGGAAGAGCGCGACCTGGCCGGCAATGCGGGCAGGGCCGCGCCACAGCCGCCCGACCAGCGAAAGCGCAAAGACGGCCGTCGCCGCAAGCCCGATCGCGACCGACAGCGCACTGACATTTTCGATAAGCGGCAGCAGCCCGACAAGCAAGGCAGCGGACCACAGGCCGCGGGCGCTGAGCGCCGACGGCTGGATGGCCGCTGCTGCGGCGGCAAGCGTGATGCCGAACAGGAAAAACGTGATGCCGACGGGCTGCCCATAGAAGAAGAAATCCGCCAGCGCGGCAAGCAGGACGGCAACGCCGAGTCGCGCGCAATAGCTCGGCGCGGCCGTAAGCCACGATGTCATGATCGGATTTTCGCAGCGGCTTTGATCCGGCCGGGGGGCGGAGATTTGCGGATGAAGGGGAAGAGGGTCGCCGAACCGTCCGGCCGGGGTGGATCGACCAGCCACCAACCGTCATTGCGGAGGCGGTACGGCAGGGACCAACGGGGCTTTTCTCGCTCTTGCATGCGGCGTATGTCGCCGATCGAAATGCAGGCGGCGGGGCGGATCTGAGGAGAATTTCCGCAATCTCGTGCAGTTTTTGTGCAGGGTCAGGCAATCACTTCAGGTTTGAATCCGCCCCGTCACCCTTTCCGGGCGCTTGCGCTGCCCCTCACCTGCCTGCCGGCATCCTCTCCCCGTGTAGTGACGGGGAGAGGGGTGCTCTCATCGCCGGTTTCGCCAATCACCAGCTTTGCAAGAATGGCGCCGAGGCTGCGCCAGCCCCTTCTCCCCGTCACTATACGGGGAGAAGTGCCCGGCAGGGCGATGAGGGGCGGCGCCAACTTCGACGATTGGCTCATATCCAATACAAGCTATGACTGTCCGAAGCGATTGCCCTGCGTGCTTGCCTCGACCGGCCGCAGGCGGCATAGATCTGAGATGACTGAAACCTATCGCCCGCGCCGCTCGGTGCTTTACGTCCCGGCCTCGAACGACAAGGCTCTGGCCAAGATCTCGTCGCTGGCCTGCGATGCCGTCATCATCGATCTCGAAGATGCCGTCGCCCCGGCCGACAAGGTCTCCGCGCGGGAAAAACTGGCCGGCATCTTCGCAAATCGCCCCGGCCGGCGCTGCGAGATGGTCGTGCGCATCAACCCGCTCTCCAGCGAATGGGGCCCCAAGGACTTGCTGGCGGCGGCACTCTGCGAGCCCGACGCCATCCTGCTGCCCAAGGTCGACACACCGCGCGCCGTTCTGGAAGCCGGCGACGTCCTCGACGACAATTTCGCACCCGACGAGGTGAAACTATGGGCGATGATCGAAACGCCCAAGGCTCTGCTCAACATCGGACCGATCGCCGAGCTTGGCCGCGATCCGGGCTCGCGGCTGGTTTGTTTCGTTGCCGGAACGAACGATCTGGTCAAGGAGACCGGCACTCTCGCCACGCCCGACCGGCGCTACCTCGCACCGTGGCTGATGCAGATGGTGCTCGCCGCGCGCGCCGGCGGCCTCGACCTGCTCGATGGTGTCTTCAACGATTTTCGCGATCTGGACGCTTTTGCGCGCGAATGCGGGGAAGCGGCCGCCATGGGGTTCGACGGCAAGTCGCTGATCCACCCGGCTCAAATCGATGCCGCGAACCGGGCCTTCGCGCCATCTGCCGAAGCGGTGGCCGAGGCACGCTCGGTAAAGGATACCTTCGCGCTTGCCGAAAATGCCGGCAAGGGTGTCATCGCGCTGAATGGAAAAATGGTCGAACGGCTGCATCTGGCGCAGGCCGAAAAACTGCTGGCGAAGGCGGCCGCCATCGGGGCATGATTGGCAACTCACGACAGGAATGAAAAATGAAACTCTACCGCTTTCTGTCCGGTCCGGACGATTCCAGCTTCTGCCACAAGGTGACGGCAGCGCTCAACAAGGGCTGGCACCTGTTCGGCTCGCCGACCTATTCCTACGACATGGAGGCCAAGGCCATGCGCTGCGGCCAGGCCGTGGTAAAGGATATCGAGGGTCAGGAATACGGGCCCAGCACCAAGCTCAGCGACTGGTAGATTTTGCAAAGCTCCGACGCAGGGTGTGTTGAGATTCAGGTCAGGCCGCGCCGGAGTCGAAGACGGGCGCGAAGCGACCAGACTGGGTGGTTTTCCGAGAACCGGAGCGGAGCGTACTTTTGGGTACGTGAGCACCGGAAGCGCAGGGAACTGCCGTTCGCAGGCCGGCATCACCTGAATATCAACACAGCCTACTCCGCCGCCTCTTCGATCCGCTCCATATCATCGTCCGACAGGCCGAAATGGTGGCCGATCTCGTGGATCAGCACATGGGTGACGATGTCGCCCAGCGTCTCCTCGTTCTCGGCCCAGTAGTCGAGGATGGCGCGGCGGTAGAGCGTGACGCGGTTCGGCCCCTCGCCGGTCTGCGGATTCCAGCGCTCAGCGATGCCGCGCCCCTCGAACAGGCCGAGCAGGTCGAAAGGCGTTTCCAGCGACAAATCGTCCATGATCTCGTCGGTCGGGAATTCGGCGATCTGGATGACGATCTCGCCGGTCAGCTTGCGAAACTCCTCCGGCAGATGGGCGTAAGCCTCCAGCGCCAGGAACTCCATTTCCTCCATCGACGGCGAAAGCTGGTCGTGCCAGGTGCGGGTCTTGTAGATGCGGGCCATGCGTTGTCCTTCTGATCCCGGCATATAGGCTTTCGCGCCGGACTCGGCAAATGGCCGGGTTGCCGTCCACGTGCGGCAGGAATAAATTCCCCATGACTCCGCCCATGACTCCGCTTGACTCTTCGGCCGCCCTCTGGAATCCTAGAGAACATAACAGGAACAATTGTGAGTGGAAGCTGACCGTCATGGCGACAAGCGCCGTGGCGCGGGAGACTGTTTTTGCCCTGCGCCGCCAGATCGCGAAGATCGAGGGAACGCTGCCCGAGCGCCTGGAGGCGCCGGCCGGCGCTCCCGTTGATGCGCCCCGGAATCCAACAGCTGATGTCACGCCCCACGATCTGACAATCGTCCGCCGCGGCCTCGCCGTGGCGCCGCCCGATGCGTTTCTGCGCACCGGCGCCGAAGCTCTCGATACTGCGCTCGGCGGCGGCCTGCCGAAGGCGGCGCTGAGCGAGATCCATGGCGCCGCGACCCGCGATGCCGGGGCCGTCGCCGGCTTCGCCCTGTCGCTCGTCAGCCTGATCCTCAAACAGGAGCCGCGACTGCCGGTCCTGTGGATCGGCACCGCGGAAATCTTCCGGGAGGCCGGCTTTCCCTATGCCAGGGGGCTTCACGCCCTTTTCGGCATCGAGCCGGAGCAATTGCTGTTTTCCGAGGCGCCAAGGCTCCTCGATGCGCTGTGGACCGCCGAGGAGGCCGCCCGGATGACAGCGCTCGCCGCCGTCATCCTCGAAATCCGCGGCAGTCCGCAGCGGCTGGACCTCACCGCGACGCGGCGGCTGCACGCCCGGGCACAGAATGCCGGCCGGCCGGTGTTCCTGCTGCGCCAGGCCGGCGAATCCGAGCCGACGGCGGCACCCGTCCGCCTCGTCCTGTCGGCGGCGCCGTCGGCACCCCGCGAGACGATCGCCGGGCCGCTCGCCGGCTCGATCGGCCGCCCCGCCTTCACCGTCAGCATCGGCAAGAGCCGCACGGCCTTGCCAGGACAATTCACACTGGAGTGGAACCCCGATGAACGCAGTTTCGAGGAAAGAAGGACCGGGGAAGAACGGTCAGCGAATCCTGTCCCTGTGGTTTCCGCATCTCGCCGCGGAAAGGATCCTGCGCCAGCGTCTGGGGCGGTCCTGGCGTTCCCGGCCGTCGGATCACCTGCCCCTGGTGATCAGCCATCGCCAGGGGAACGCGCAGCGCATCGCCGCCCTCGACGAGCGGGCTGAGGCGCTTCACCTGAAGCGCGGCATGGGCATAGCCGACGCGCGCGCCATGCATCCCTCGATCGACGTGGTGGAAGCCGATCCCGAGGCCGACCGCCGCCTGCTCGAAAGCCTTGCCGACTGGTGCGACCGCTACACCCCGCTGGTGGCGCTCGACGCAGCCGACGGCCTGTTCCTCGACGTCACCGGCTGCACCCATCTTTTCGGCGGCGAACGGTCGATGCTGGACGACATCCTGTCGCGCTTTTTCCATCAGGGTTTCGATGTCCGCGCCGGCCTTGCCGCCACACCTGGTGCAGCCTGGGCGGCGGCGCGGTTTGCCAGTGACCGCATCGTCCCCGGTGGCGAGGAGGAAGCGCTCCTCGCACCCTTGCCGCTGGCGGCGCTGCGCATCGAGCCTGATATCCGCGCCAGCCTGGAAAGCGTCGGCCTGCGCACGGCGGGCGCCGTCATGGCAGCACCGCGCGCGCCGCTCGCCCGCCGCTTCGGTGTCTCGCTGCTTTTGCGCCTCGACCAGGCGCTCGGCCGCCTCGACGAGGCGGTGTCGCCGCGCCTGCCGGTGGCGCCGCTTTCGGTCGAACGCCATCTCGCAGAACCCATCATGCTGACCGACGAAATAGAGCGGCTGGTGAAAATGCTGGCGACGACATTGAAGGCGGACCTCGAGCGCCGCGGCGAGGGCGCAAGAAGGCTGGCGCTGCTGCTCTTCCGCGTCGACGGCGCCGTCAGCCGCATCGCCGTCGGCACCTCGCGGCCGTTGCGCGAGCCGCTGCTGATCCAGAAATTGTTTCACGAAAGGCTTGCCGCGCTCGAACAGGACATCGATGCCGGCTATGGCTTCGATCTCGTGCGCCTCTCGGTCCTGTCGGCCGCGGCCTTCGACATGCAGCAGGCCGACTTGACCGGAGAGACGAGCGATGACGGCGCCGACATCGCCCTTTTCGCCGACCGCATCCGCGCCCGGCTCGGCGACAGCGCGGTTTTGAAACCGGTCGCCGTCGAGAGTCATCTGCCGGAGCGCGCCGTCGCCATGCTTCCCTATGCGGAGGCGCCGCAAAGGGTCTCTCCGCCGAAGAAGCCGGGCAAGATACAAGACACTTCCTCCAAGCCTGTCTTTCGGCCGGAACGGCCGATCCGGCTGTTCCGTTCGCCCGAACCGATCGAGGTGCCGGCCACCGAAATGCCTGAGGGACCGCCGATGAATTTCCGCTGGCGGCGCGCGCTGTACCGGGTCGCGCGCGCCGAAGGGCCGGAACGCATCGCCCCGGAATGGTGGCGGGAGGCAGCGGGGCAGGAAGCGATCCGGGATTATTTCCGCATCGAGGATAGCGACGGCCGCCGTTACTGGCTCTACCGCCAGGGTCTCTACGGCGCCTCGCACGCCACGCCGCGCTGGTTCATGCATGGGGTCTTCGCATGAACGCGCTGACGGTCATTCCCTATGCCGAATTCGGCATCCAGTCGAATTTCTCGTTCCTGCGCGGCGCCTCGAAGCCGGAGGAACTGGTGGTCGCGGCAAAGTTTCTGGGCTTTTCGTCGATCGGGCTTGCCGACCGCAATACGGTGGCCGGCGTCGTGCGCGCCTGGCAGCAGGCCAAGGTGGAAGGTCTTTCCTATCATCCCGGCTGCCGCCTGGTTTTTTGCGACGGCACGCCCGACGTTCTCGCCTATCCGCAGGACCGCAAGGGCTGGGGCCATCTGTGCCGCATGCTGACGCAAGCCAATATGCGCGACGAAAGCGAAAAGGGCGCACCGCTTCTCTATCGCAACGACCTTTTCGAATGGGGCGATCTCATGTCCCTGGCAGTCCTGCCGGATCTGTCGGCGGGCGCCAATAATGACCTCACTTTGCTTAGCCGGCTTAAAGATCGCTTCGGCAAGGCTTTGCGGCTTGCCGTTTCGCCGGATTATCATGGCCACGACCGCTTCCGGATCGAGCAGGCGGCTGCCATGGCTGAGCTATCTGGTATTCCGCTGATGGCGACCAATGACGTTCTCTACCATACGTCCGAACGGCGCCGGTTGCAGGACGTGCTGACGGCGATCCGCCTCACCGTACCTGTTGCCGAAGCGGGTCTGGAACTGGCGGCCAATGCCGAGCGCCATTTGAAGCCGCCAATGGAGATGGCACGGCTTTTCCGCAGGCATCCGCAGGCACTGGCGGAAACGCTGCGCTTTGCCGGAGAATTGAGCTTCTCTCTCAGTGACCTCCAATACAACTATCCCGACGAACCGACGGAATCCGGCCTCGGGCCACAGGCCGAACTGGAACGGCTGGCTCGAGAGGGAGCGGCGATACGATATCCCTCAGGCGTTCCCGCCGATGTGACGAAGCGCATCCGAGAGGAGCTCGCTTTGATCGAGCGCCTGAACTACGCGCGCTATTTCCTGACTGTCTACGACATCGTCAAATTTGCCCGCAGCCAGGGCATACTTTGCCAGGGACGCGGCTCCGCGGCCAACTCGGTGGTCTGCTATTGCATCGGCATCACCGAAGTGGGGCCTGAGCGGATCGATTCGCTTTTCGAGCGCTTCATTTCCGAGGAAAGAAACGAGCCACCCGACATCGATGTCGATTTCGAGCATGAAAAGCGCGAAGAGGTCATCCAGTACATCTACTCGAAATACAGCGCCAAGCGTACCGCGCTTGCCGCGGCCGTCGTCAGCTACCGGGGCCGGTCGGCGATGCGCGAAGTGGCCAAGGCGATGGGCCTGTCGGACGATGTCAGGAGTGCGCTGTCCAGCTCGATCTGGGGTTGGTCGACCTCGGAGCTCGGCGAAAAGGAAACCAGGGCCGGCGGCCTCGATCAGACCGATCCAGTGACAAGGCAGGTTATCGAATGCGCCAACGAGATCATGGGCTTTCCCCGTCATCTGTCGCAGCATGTCGGCGGCTTCGTCATCACCAGGGATCGGCTCGACGAGATCGTGCCCATCATCAAGACGGCGATGGACGAGCGCAAGATGGTCGAGTGGGACAAGGACGATCTCGACGCGGTGAAAATCCTCAAGGTCGACGTGTTGGCCCTCGGCATGCTGACCTGCCTGCAGCGCGCCTTCACCCTGCTCCAGGATCATTATCCCGATGCGCGGGATGACTATGGCCAGCCCTATGTGCTGGCCACCCTCCCAGCCGAGGACAAACATGTCTACGACATGATCTGCCGCGCCGACACGATCGGCGTCTTCCAGATCGAATCCCGCGCCCAGATGTCGATGCTGCCGCGCCTCAGGCCACGCACCTTTTATGACCTCGTCATCGAGGTGGCGATCGTGCGGCCGGGCCCAATCCAGGGCGACATGGTCCACCCCTATCTGCGCCGCCGGCAAGGCAAGGAAAAGCCCGAATATCCCAAGCCGGAGCTGGAAGAGATACTCGGCAGGACGCTGGGCGTGCCGCTGTTCCAGGAACAGGCGATGAAGATCGCCATCGTCGCCGGCGGCTTCAGGCCGGGCGAGGCCGATGAACTGCGCCGCGCCATGGCCACTTTCAAGCGCACCGGCACGATCGGCAATTATCACAAGCGGATGGTCGACGGCATGGTTTTGCGGGGTTACGAAAAGGACTTCGCCGAGCGCTGCTTCAAGCAGATCGAGGGGTTCGGCGAATACGGCTTTCCCGAAAGCCATGCCGCCTCCTTCGCCCTGCTGGTCTATGCCTCCTGCTGGTTCAAGACCTTCTATCCCGACGTGTTCTGCGCCGCGATCCTGAATTCCCAGCCGATGGGATTCTATCAGCCGGCTCAGCTTGTCCGCGACGCGCGCGACCACGGCGTCGAAATCCGCGAGGTTGACGTCAATTTTTCCGGTTGGGACTGCGCATTGGAGGAAGCGCCTTTCGACCCGGCCCGCGTCCTCGACCGCCATGCCCAGATGCGCGGCGTCATCCGGACCAATCATGCCGTCCGGCTGGGTTTCCGCCAGGTCAAGGGCCTGTCGAAGGAGCGCATGGAGGTGTTTGTCGCCAGACGCGGCGACGGCTACGCAACCGTTCGCGATGTCTGGCTTCGCTCAGGCCTCTATGTCGACGAGATCGAGAAGCTGGCGCAAGCCGACGCTTTCCGTTCGCTCGGCCTCGACCGCCGCGACGCCCTATGGGCGGTCCGCGCGCTCGACGGCAGGAGTGCCGCCGAGACCCTGCCGCTGTTCGACCAGCCGGGGATCCGCTTGCGCGATCTCGAGCCCGAGACCAGGCTGCCGACAATGCCGCTCGGCGAGCATGTCATCCACGACTACCGTTCGCTCGGCCTGTCGCTGAAGGCGCATCCGTTGGCCTTTCTGCGCCAGCGGCTGGACCGTTCCGGCGTCACGCCCAATGCGCGCCTCGGCCAGGTTCGGGACGGCAAGCGCGTTTCGGTCGCCGGCCTTGTTTTGGTGCGGCAGCGACCGGGTAACGCCAAAGCGATTTTCCTGACGCTGGAAGACGAGCAGGCCGTCGCCAACGTCATTTTCTGGGAAAGAACCTTCAACCGCTACCGGCCCATTGTCATGGGCGCGCGGCTGGTCCGTGTCACCGGCAAACTGCAGTCGGAATCGGACGTCATCCATATCGTTGCCGAGAAGGTCGAGGATCTGACGCCCTGGCTGTCCGTGCTTTTGGAGGAGGCCGGTACCGGCCAGCCTGTCAATGAGCGTCCGGCCAGTGGGCGCATGGAGAATGACAACCGCGAAGAGGGCGCTGCAGACGCACGTTCTCCACAAGCCGCGCCGGTCCAGCGGGATCTCGCGGCGCTGTCGGGAAAGGCGGAGAAGGTGCTGCCCAAGGGGCGCAATTTTCAATAGGCCTTACACCGTTCAGGACGGTCCGCCCAGGCGCGGCGGGGGCAATCCTTCCTCGAAGGGGATTGCGCGCGCCTCCGAAGGCAGCATGATCGGGATGCCGTCACGCACCGGATAGGCAAGCCGTGCGACCCTCGAGATGAGCTCGTTGCGCTCCGGATCCCAGGTAAGCGGGCCCTTGGTCAGCGGGCAGGCCAGCAATTCCAGCAGTTTCGGGTCGACATTGGCCTTCGTTCCGTCACGACCATCCACCATTTTGGTCTGTCCTTCTTTGGGGCAATCACTTCAGCTTTCGCGTTCGCCCTCAGTCTTCGGGCGTTGACGCTGCCATCAGCGGTTTCGCCAATCACCAGCGTTGCAGGACGGGTGCCGAGCCCCGCCACCAGCCCCTTCTCCCCGTCACTATACAGGGAGAAGGTCCCGGCAGGGGGATGAGGGGCGGCGCCGACTTCCGCAATTGGGCTAATCCCTGCGTCCTTCTACCTTGCCTATTGCAGACTCGACCCGAAATCCTCGTTTTCGCGTGCCAGCGCCATTTCGGTGATGGCGATCAGCGTTTCGGCGCGCGTCTTCAAATCCGCCGCTTCGAGCAGCGCCTGTTTCTCGGCCGGCCCGTAGGGAGCCATCATCGATAGCGCATTGACCAGCATGGCATTTTCGGCGCGGCTGACGCTTTCCCAGTCGGCTTCAAGGTCGTTGGCCTGCAAATAGGCGCGAAACGCCTTGAGCAGCGCCGGCCGGTCGATCCCGGCCTCTGCCTGATCTTCGTCGAGATCGGTGAGAAAGGGCGCAAACCGGCACTGGCGGAAGGGCGTCTTGACCGCCAGTTCCTGCACGATGCGGAACCGGCACACACCTTGCAGCGAAATCAAGTAACGGCCGTCGCCGCTCTCGGAAAGGGCGATAATGCGTCCGGCGCAGCCGACATTGCAAAGCTCCGGCTCGCCGTCGGCACGCCGCGCGCCGTCGAGGCTGGGCTGTATGACGCCGATCAGCCGCGATCCGGCGATCGCCTCATCCACCATCTCAAGATAGCGCGGCTCAAAAATGTTGAGCGGCATGCGGCCACCCGGCAGCAGCAATGCGCCTTCAAGCGGGAAGATCGGCACCGTCGACGGCAAATCCGTATCGAGCCGGTAATGCGCGTTTCCCGCCTGCACTTCGAACCTCCGCTCGCTTCCTCAAGAAGCGCATCAAATCCCGATCCTCCCCGATCGGCACAAGCTAGAGAACCGACGGCCTGATCTCTCGCCCTAATCTGGCGCAGCCGCCGCCGACCGCAAGGCCATCAAGCAAAAACAGCTTGATGCGCGCTCAGGAAAACAGCAGCGACGACAATTTGCGCCGCGCCGCCAACGTTGCTTCGTCGGTCATGCCCCATGCCTCGAAGAACTGCAGCAATTGCGTCTTGGCGCCGTCGTCGTTCCACGAGCGATCGGCTTTGACGATCGCCAGCAAATTGTCGGCAGCGGCCATGCGCTCGCCGTTGGCGTTCTGGATCATGGCAAGATCGAACCGTGCTTGGTGGTCCCCGGGGTTCTCAGCCAGGCGCCGCTCGAGCTCGGCCGGATTGCCAAGTGCTTGTGCCTGCGCGGCAAGCGCCATCTTGGCGCGCAGCGCGGCGAGCGGCGGCGCATCCTTTTTTGCTTCCGGCGCCCGCGCCAGCACGGCTTCGGCGCCCTCGGCATCGCCGGCCTCGAACAGCAGATCGCCCAGCCCGGCAATGGCCTCGATTGTCTCCGGCGCCTGTTCCAGGATCGCGTCGTAGATGTCCGCCGCGGTCTGCACATCGCCGGCGGCGCGCGCCTCTGCGGCCGCGGCAAGTGCCTCGGCCACCTGCGGCGCACCGTTGTTCTTGCCGCCGACCTTCTGGATGAACGCGGCGATCTGGCTCTCGGGAATGGCGCCCATGAAGCCGTCGACCGGCTGGCCGTCCTTGAAGGCGATGACTGCCGGTATCGACTGGATGCCGAGCTGTCCGGCGATCGAAGGATGGTCGTCGATGTTCATCTTGACCAGCTTGACCTTGCCGCCGGCGGCCGTGACCGCCTTTTCCAGCAGCGGCGTCAGTTGCTTGCAGGGTCCGCACCATGGCGCCCAGAAATCGACCAGCACCGGCTGACGGCGCGATTCCTGGATGACGTCGGCGGCAAATGTGGCGGTCGTTGTATCCTTGATGACGTCGACGGCGACAGGCGGCTCGCCAAGCGCGACTTTCGCGGAGGTGGCGTCAGTGCCGCCATACTGCACCGACGTGGCATACTGTCCGCCACTGCTGCCAAATGGATTGTTGTCGCTCATCTCGTCATCCTTTCGGTCGCGACGCCGGCCACCGACTCGGCGCAACGTCCTTATCCCCAGTCGGAAGTCGGTTTATCGTCATCCATGTGGCGATCATGCTGTGACTTTCAAGATAACAGCATCATGCCCGGTTGCCTCGACGAATTTGACGAGGTCGGCGGCGGCGATCGATGTCGTTGCCTCATTGGTCAGCGGATGGGCATTGATGACCGAATGGCTCATCAACTCCTGGTCGAGAACGACCTTGACCCGCAACTCCGTATCGTTGATCAAGCCGAACACCGTGACCGCCCCCGGAACGACGCCGAGAAGCTCCATCAGCATCTCCGGCTTGCCGAAGGACACGCGCCCGGCGGCGCCGATGACATTGTGGATCTGCTTGAGATCGACCACCGCCTCCTCGCCGACGCTGACCAGGAAGAAATTGTCTTTCTTGTCCTTGAGGAAAAGATTCTTGGTGTGCCCGCCGGCAATTTCTCCACGCAGCGCCTGCGAATCGGCGACCGTGAACAGCGGCGGATGACGCAAGGTCGAGACCTCGATCCCGAGATCGGCGAGAAAGGCGAAAAGCTCGGCTTCGGTTTTCGGCATGTTGTTTCTTGTGGGACTTCTTGTTGTCGCGGTTTGGATCATGCCGTTTACGGCCAATGACGCGGCCGAGACAAGGCCGTTGCGCAGCAAGGCTGCCGATTGCGTTCCTATCCGCGCTAGGGAAGGCTCGTTTACGTCGCCGGTGCGGCCAAAAAACCTGCGATTTCCCTGTTGCAATCGCCGCGCCCTTCAGCCATATAGGCGCGGCTTGCGGCCCAAAAGCCGCGCGAGCGGGTGTAGCTCAGGGGTAGAGCACAACCTTGCCAAGGTTGGGGTCGAGCGTTCGAATCGCTTCACCCGCTCCAGTTTCCTCTAAGGGAATCAAGCATCGAAAAGCCGCGGTCCGCCGCGGCTTTTTCGCGTTTTGGGCGGATGGAACCCACCGGCTTCCCAGGACCATTCGAAAGCCAGGGTTACGCGCGGGTTACCGGCTAGGGGACGTCGCAAGATTGCACTTCGCGTGAAGACGCAGTGTCGCTGCAGCACGCCAAAGGATTCCTGAATTCAAGAAACGATCTGATCGCGCTCGGCTGCTTTTTCGGAGCTGGATGTAAGATTTTGTGAACCTCGTCGCCGAATGAGTATCGGCCGACAGTGGCCGTCTCTGGCGCCAACAGCTGGCGTCAAAAAAACGGAGACGAAAATGGCAGAAGATATCATCGAACAGGAACCCCCTGTCCTGAATTGGGGAAATGATGCTCCGAGAGGTGGCAAGGCTGTCCTCAATCGTATCATCAAAGAAAGAGCAACCGTCCCTCTTTTCTTTGCCCAGACCCTTATCCAGTCCCTACGCGACGTAGGGTACAACAACACCACGTCAGCGCTCTGTGAGCATGTCGACAACTCCATACAGTGGGGAGCGACCGAAGTTCGGGTCTATTTCCGACAGTCGGGCAGCCGGGATGACGCTGTGATCGATGCCGCCGTATACGACAACGGCTCAGGCATGGCGCCGACGACGCTCAAAGTCGCCATGGCATTTGGCGGGTCGATGAGTTTTGGCAATCGAACCGGAATCGCACGTTTCGGTATGGGCATGAAGACCGCCGCATTAAGCATGTCGCCCGTTCTCGACGTGTATTCTTGGCAGGAGCCTCGTGCCTTTTACAATATGACCTTGGACGTGGATGCGATCGGTCGCGAGCGCACCAACTTGATTGGGTTGCCCGAGCCAACTCTCTCCACGGAGCTGCCTGACGACATCGCTGACTTGTTCCGACAGGCAATGATTTTTCCCAAGTCCCGTTCCGAGCAGACCCTGCTCGTGGAAGGAAACGACGACGTGGAAGAACGGCTTGGGCCGTCGGGGACGATCGTCTACATGCCCACTTGCGATCACCTGACCTACCGGAAGGTCCAGACTCTGGTTGATCATGCTGTGAAAGAGATGGGACGAGTGTATCGGCGCCATATTGCCCTGGGGCTTTCACTCTACGTCAACAACCGCCTCGTCGAGTCGGTTGACCCGACTTACTCACTTTCTGGCGCGCGCCATCAGAGGTACCTCGATTCCGGTATCGCCAAGGCCAGCCGTCTGCTCTTCTCTCGGGAGGTGCCCATCCCCTTGAAGGAGAACAGCCCGACCAGCAGGCCCATCACCATCAAAGTCTTCAAGCTGCCGATTGAGGATTGGTATCACCTGACGAAAAAGACGCTGAAGAATGACCTTCAGGTTTTCAGCGGACTCACCGTCTCCATTCTTAGAAACGACCGCGAGGTGTTTGCCGGGCCAATGCCAAAGCTGACCACCCGGCACACGGTCACTCACTGGTACCGCATCCAGATCGACTTCGGCGGCGAACTTGATGAAGCGTTTGGCGTGGCGGCCAATAAACAGGGCGTTCGTCTGAAGGGCTATGTGGAGGAAGCCATTAAGCGAGCAATCGGGGATGACATCACAACCCTGAACGACGAAATCAAACGCTTCCAGGCAGCTCAGTCAGCGGCTAGGAAGCCCGCCCAGCCGACAGCAAGCGAAGCCCGAGCAAACGAAGCCGAAGGATTTCAGCCCACCGAAGTTGATAGCAAGCTCACCGATACGGAAAAGGCCGACCTAGAGGCCAATCTGCGTGGCCTTGCCAGCACCCTGCGGCGTCAAGACGAAACCGACGAGGAAGCGTTCGAGCGCATTCAAAAGTCGCGGTACATCCTGGACCTCAAGCACGACGAGTATTGGCCATTCTATGATGTCCGACATAAGTTCGGCCGCATCATCCTAACCATCAACACCGCTCACCCGTTCTTCGCCGAGCTTTATGAGCCTCTGCAAAAGCTGGAAACCGGCGGTGACGATGATGGTGAGGGCAACGCAATGCCCGCAGAGGATGACGCGCGTGGCCCTCTTGCCGCTCTGGAGCTGCTGCTGCTGTCTCTGGCACGGACACAGAGCCGCATGGTGGCCCACAATGAAGACGCGGCGAAAGTACTCGAAAACTTCCGGCGCGAATGGTCGGATGCTTACCGGATCCAGTTGGCTGTCTAGACGTTGTAATATTTCTGCGACTTGGTATCCTAACGATTGATACTCCTCAGAGGGGCCGGAAAGCTCCGGCCGGGCATAGCGTCCCGGCTGGAGATCCCCGTCTCCAAGAGGGGTAGCGTTCCAGCGGCCAACATCGGTCCGCACAGACAAAGGAGAATAGATTGGCTACCCTTCCACCGGAATGGGAGGCGTTTGAGCGCCTCCAGGGCCGACTTGCCCGCAGCACCAAGATTAACAATCAGACAGCCGCGCTTGAAACGGTGATGAACAAGATGCTCGAATGTGGCAATGGCCTCGACGAGCAGGCAGTTGACACAGCCGCAAACACGGCTGCTCGCAGAGAGCGGCACCGTAAGGTCCTCCGCCAGCGTTACTTGCCCCACGGAGAACCCCGCACGAACCCCGTGCCCGACATCGAGGTGCGCAGTCTCTGCAACCTTGTCAGGAAAGTCATTGTCCCACACGATTGGCCGCTGATGGTTGCCGTCGCAGCTGGTCACACACACAGGGAAGTGGCCAATCTGTTCGGATCCACTCCATCCGCGATTAGCGTCCGCGCCTTTAGGGCTAGGCGCACAGTCAGACAACAACTCACACCTTCGGTGATGGCGGAGTTGACCGAACTGCTTGCAGCCTAGCACAGCGAGAAAGGCGGAGCCGTTGTAGCGGCTCCGCCCTCGGTCTGGCTGGACAGCGACATCAGCCATGGCCAAAGCCGCTGCGGACCAGCACCCCAAGTCCAAAATACTCCGCATCGGCGTCAATTCAACCGTCGCCGGAGAACGAACCAATGAAACCGATCGGTACAACAGCGCGTACAGGCGAAACATGCCCCGAGAGCGGCGTCTGGAAGGTTGTGGGCGTCCACACCACCACCGCGCCAATAGCGAGGGGCAACCGCATGCCTCCTTACGGCGGCACAGCTGTCGTTTGGCAGCTCGTTCGTTACGCATGACCCAATATGGGGCGGCGCACCTCCGTGCCGCCCCTATTTCAGTGCATAATAGCCGCTTACAAGATCTCCGTCAGCGGTCGCTGCCTCAGGTGTTATGGGCCCTCGCGGTCTGCTGCCTCGATCAACTGCTTTGGATCAGCACCAATCGCCCTCGCTACCGCGACAAATTCAGCTACATCAAGGCGACGTTCGCCCAGTTCGAACTTCGACACGACGGTCTGGCGCAGGCCTAGCCGCTCCCCGAGTTCGACCTGCGTAATGCCCGCATCTTTGCGAGCCTGCACAAGCAGGGCGATCATTTTCCGGTAGAGATCGGAACGGAGTGAAGACAACGGAGACGCCAGTGCAAGAGACCAGCGCTTCAATAGAACCCGAAATTGAAGTACCCCAAATTCGGGTATTGTGTCATGCTCGCTCGAACGGGATTCGGGCGCGTGAAGCATCAGTACGTCGGGGACGTCAGCGACTATCGGAAATATGCATTATTGCGGGCGTTGTCGTGGGGCGGCGCTAATCGCATTGGCGTGACCTGGATGCTGACACCGTCAGACGGGAGCTCCGATGGCGGCAAGCTGGCCTATCTTAAGCAGCCAGATCGGTATCGGCACTTCGACCCGGAACTGTTCGACATACTGGCACACGCTGCAGACGAGCCGGATCGTCGCCGGCTGCAGAGTATTGAGGATAGCGGCGCGGTCGCCAGTGCAACATATTTCAATGAGCAGCTGTCCGACAGCGCTGCCGGTCGCCGGGCATTCATGGACAGATGCGCGACCGAATTTCGCGACGCTGACCTGGTGTTTTTCGACCCGGACAATGGCTTGGAAACGACGCTCATCAAAGGGCGGAAGAATTCAAGCAAGTACGTCTACCTGGACGAGGTACGTGCGTTCTACGCATCGGGAAAGTCCTTGCTGATCTACCAGCACTTTCCCAGAGTCGAGCGCCGGGCCTTTATAACTTCATCCATCGAGCGGTTGCGAAGTGTCGCTTCGAACTCCTTGGTCTGGACCTTCACCACCGCCCATGTGGTCTTCTTTCTTGTGGTCCATCAAGAGAGTCCCGCGCGATTGGCCGTTGCCGCGACAGAGGCCTGTGGACGCTGGGACGATGGCTTCATCGTGGGCCAATATGTCGGCGCGCCGCGCATCCGCGTCTCGCCGACCTCGGGGGCGGCGTAGCGGGGTAGCGCGTATTAGCTCCAGTTCCTTTCGAGGGCCGACGGGTCCCATCGACCCGTCCAATACTGCCTTTGCGAAGGGGGGAGGGTCGAGACAACCGCCCCGGAGAGAGCCGCACATGCGAAAATGCTGCGATCGAGAGACGACCGCCGCATCTGGGAGCGCAGCTGTGCGTGGCGGTTTATTCCGGCTCGATGGCGATGTAGCCGACGGACTCGCACTCGCCGAACTCTTCCAGCGCCCATTCGATCTCGGCTGGATCGAGTTCCATGACTTCCGCGGCGGCTTCAAGCGGCATCCATTCTTCATTGCCGGTTCGCTTATCCCTGACCAAGATGTGCATCGGTCGCCTCCTACTGTCCAACAGGACAGTAAAACACGGCGAGAACTCCGGCACAATTATCCGAGTGATATCAATGTATTAGGGACGTGCGGGCTGGTGTGCGGCTGCACCATACGGCGCGGCTAGCGGGGCCTGGCGGGCCAGCTGGCAGGCGGCCGTACCCACAGCGCTGTGCGTACGGTCCGGGTGGCTAGGCGTAGCCCGCGCCGGCCTAGCCGCTGTAGGCCCGGTCCAGCGCAGCTATAGCGGCGCTGCCGTCTCGCACGGCCTGAGTGTAGTGGCCGAGCGTCACAGTCGGATTGGCATGGCCGGCGATCTGGGCGACAAGGCCGATCTCGATGCCCTGAGCCTGCAGGGTAGAAATAAACGAATGACGCGCCGAGTGCGGCGTCACGTAGGGCAGACTAAGCGCCTTGAAGACGGGGGCCCAATAGCGCTTGCGGAAGTTCTGGTAGAGCAGCGGACCGCCACCGCCGATGCGGGGTTTCGGCCATTCCTGCAGCCGGCCGGGGCCGGGGAAGACGCGGTGCAACTCCTTGCCGTTGCGTGGGCAACGGATGCGCCACGCCAACAACATCTCACGCAGCACCGCACTCATGGGGATATCGCGGGTACCGGCTTCCGTTTTGGTCATTTCGGTGAGCGAGCCGTCTCGCTCCTGGATGCGACGGATGCTGATGACGTTCCGATCGAAGTCCACCTCTGACCAAAGTAAACCCAACTGCTCCGAGGGCCGAGTGCCGGCGAGGAAGGCGAAGGCATAGTAGATGCCTTGCTCTAGATCGTTCTTGGCCGCTGCTACAAGCTTGGCGATATGCTCGGTCGTCAGGATGGCCTTCTTGGCCTTGTGCCGTGTCCGCGCCAGCCCGGTCGGCATCGACGGCGCACGGATGGAAAAATCTTCCTCGGCCAGCGCCAGGATCGACTTGAGGTGCGACTTCGCCCGGTTGGCGGTATAGTTTCCGCACTGCTCGGTGACGGTCTTGTGCCAGACGCGGATCACGGCAGTTGTTAGGTCCGACAGCTTGATCTGTCCGAGCAATTTGATGAAGCGGGCGTTTTTGGGCTGTTTGCCGGTCTCGGTGTAGTCGGCACGTTCCTGCCGGCTTCCTATCAACAGTGGCCCCCGGATTGCACCATATACCACCACCTTGTAGCCCATCAGCGTCGAAGGCTTCACGTTGCCATCCTTCGTCGCCAGCCAATGCTCGATGGCCTGCGCAACGGTAGGAGCGGTACGCTCGTCCACATAGGCGCCTCCCGCGACCTTGAGCAACAGGGAGTTGCGGAACGCCTCAGCGTCCTTCTTGCGATTGAAAGCACGGCGGCGACGCTTCCGGGTGAGGGGCTCGCGATACTCACAGTAATATTGCGGATAGAGGGCGACCTTGCCGTCCCTGAGCTTGCGGCGACGGGTCGCGGTGGTGATGGAAACGGTGAAGTCGTTCATGGCGTTACTCGTCCAAAAGGAAAAAAACGGAAACGAAAACACGCGGAAGTAACCGGCACAAGTAATCGCTGGAGCGGCCAGCGAGCCCGTGAAACGGCTCGAACTGTAACCAGACGCGTAACCTCAGCCTGTGGGTGGATATCGAGGCCGCGAAACGACGCGGCCCCAAATATCTCGGATTCCTCGGCCACCGAGGTTGAAATCGCAGTCTCGAGCGACCTCCACAACCATAGCGGCGGGACGGACGGACGGCCCCACGGCACCGGCATAGGGGCTGCGCGTGCTGCCTTGGGCATACCTACCCCTCTCCCTCCCATAGTGTGTAGGTGTCCGTCCGTCCGGGCGGCATCAAAACGGCCCCTTGGGGGCGAGCGGTAGCGGCTCCTCGGGAAGGTAGGATAGCGGAATGCCCAAAGACCGTTTCTTCCCCAGCACCTTGAACTGCACGGGATCTCGCGGGGTAAAGGCACCCTCCAGCTTGCGGAGGGCGCGCCCCCAAGCCTGCTGCGCCCATGGCGTGCCCTGGAACACCACTTCCATCGCGGGAGCGCCGTTGGCGATATGAAAGCATTCGGCCTCGCTCTCGGCATTCACCCGCATGCCGTAGTTCGTGACGATCCGCTCGGCGTCCGCGAAGTCGTTGCTGCGCCGCTGCTGCTCATCCCGGACGCAGGCAAGCCAGTGCCCGAGGGGATAGCCGTCCACGACATGGGACAGGAGATGGTCGAGGCATTCCTGAGCATCGTCGCGGTAGATCTCGAGGGCATGCCGCTCGATGGCTGGCGCATACTCGGCCGCGAGTGCCCTTGCTTCCTCATCGGTGGGAATCCTGCCGTTCAGGGCGACAAAGCCCGCCCCAATCAGGATGCTCATGTTCTGGCGATGCCGGCGATCCCCCGTCAGGTGAATATCTATTGCGTCGGCGGCCGGCTGCACCATATGGGCGAGCCCGATCATATGGGAACACCATGCCGTGCCAGTGGTACGGAAATACGCCTCGTCCTCGGCGATACGCCTTGCCACGTCTCGGTCGTTCTCGTGCATCAGCAATTCGAACATCGAAATGCGCGACTGGTCGGCTGGTGACATGCCGCGCGGGTTAATAGCGCTGAACAGGAAGGTGGTGCGCAGGCTGAAGCTCATAGCCTTACCCTCAGGCGTGCCCTTCAAGACCGGTGTGTCAGCCGACGAGGCGCTTCGGGCGAGTCGGAGGATGTTCCGGAGCATCGAGCCGTTCTGATCGCTCTCGAACTCGTCCAGCAGGATCGGCAGGCTGTCAGGCCCAAGGGTCTGGCGGATACCGGCCTCGGTGCTCTGGCCATCTGCAGATATCGCAAGCGGACTCAGCACGACGGAGGCGACAGTGTGGATGGTTGTCTTACCCGACCGCGCGGGGCCGTAGATGAAAGCATGGGGCCGCCACACGAGAGCGCCGCAGATCGGTGCCATCGCGAGCCAACCGAACGCGAGTCCGGCATCCTGCGGATTACGCCAGTTGTAGTGCCCAAAGTGATCCCTGAGGCGCTTTGCGTCGAACGTCTTTCCGTCGTCCAGCGCAATGCCCTCGAAGCAAAGGTAGAGAAACTTGGAACTTCCAACCGGCTGACCGAGATTGACGGCGACCTTGCCGTTCTCGAGCCAGATGCCGCGCCCACGAATGCGTGCGGGATTGAAGGGCCCAGCGCGGCGGCACGCTTTTATAAGCGTCTCCCCGGCAGCCTTGAAGTTTGTGGCTCCTTTCTTCCCCGGAAACCGCTGCGCCCAAAATCCGGACTCAGCCAACCCGATCAGATATTGTTCCGCCAGCAATTGCTGCGCGGACGCCAATATGACGATCTTCCGCACTGGGTCGAGCAGAGCGTAGTGACCCTCTTTCGTGAAGCCTAGCGGCCTGGGGCCGGCGGGGCCAGGGTCGTAACCTAGGCCAAGCTGGATTGGCGACGTGATGTTGCCACGATGCGGGCAACCATCACAGAAGCGCTCATTGCCAAGCTCCGACCTGACCGAGTCGCAGGTCCGTGGCCCAGCTTCCTCGAGCGCTCGCCTAAGCTTATGATCAGCCTCCCGCCCGCTATAGCTGGGATGCAGGCCGCTATATTCGTGGAAGACCCGATCGCCGTCCTTACAGCGCGCCGTGATCGAAGCAGTGGCGTACCAGTTGGGCTCGTCGGCCGACGCGGCCCCGTCACCGGTGTAGTGGCCATACCATGGGCATTCTTGCTGGATCATGGAATGGTCGGCGAGATTGGCCGGGATCGGCTTCGACGACTTGCCGTCAGCCTGGGGCAGCTCGCGTTCCAGATCGGCCAGCCGCAGTCGATTTCGAGGATTGTACTCGATGACCGTCACCGGCTTCGGCGTGCCCGACTTATGGTTGAAGGTCGTCGGCACGCGATATACGCGTGCAAGATCGCTGACATTGTCGATCTCGTAGCCGGCACTTTTGAAATGATCCGCCAGCTTTTGATAGAACCGCCTCAAGATGGCTTGTGCCCTGCGCCTTTCTTCACGATTGCGCATCACCAGCGGCTTGTCGAACGCATAGAGGATGTGGAGACCGTTGCCGCTGTGCTGGACCAGGAAGGGCGCGGCCTCGAATGACTGGATAAGATCGAGCGCGGTTTCTCTGTCGGGTGGGTAGTGTTTGACACTGTCCTTCGCCGTAGCGAAATCGATGTCGGCGAACGCACCCGGAAGCAAGATTGCCGTTTCGTTCGAGCCGCGACCGTTCGGGCCGAGGTCCCTTGGTTGCGTGCTCAGCCCGAAATACAAATCCTCGGCGTGCTTCCGCCTGTCGACATCGCGTACAAGGCGGACGACCTCCGCCTGCCCGTAAGAACTCGTCTTTTTGGTCTTCAGGCTCCAGAGCTTCAGCTCGCCCTCGAACAGCGAACCCCAGAACGCGGGGATGAAATCCTTGAGGGAGAATTCAGCGCTCATCGGTTCCTCCCTTACGGCAAGAATCGATGTATGCGACCACCTCGGACAACCTAACCAAAGGCCGCGAATTGAAGGGGGTATAGCTCGGAATATCGCCGCGCCGGACGGCACGCTGGACTTGCCAGTATTTGGCGCCGATAGCGTCGGCCGCCTCGTGGATGGTGATCAGCCGCTTCGGGTGCGGGATTCGATCTTCGGGAAAATCCGGAACCAACTCTGTTTCTCCTAAAAGGAGCAGAGATGACGGAGCCGAGAACGGCTGCGCGATGCATCTCCGCCCCGTTGAACTGGGGGTGAAAATGCAAACCGGCAGCGCTCTGCAGATCTTTCCAACCTAGCGACTTCGGCCTAGCAGGCCTGCGCTTTTGGTTGCTACGTCTGAAGCACTACACCATGAGGCAGCGTTAGCCGCGCGTCAGCGTTTCTCATCGGTGTTGCTGATATTCTTTTAGGCTGGCGTGCGTCACCCGTCCACCCCCGCTTTGTTTCGGAGGCGTTCACGGAACGTGGTCACCCGATGCGCCAAAACAGGCTCGCGCGCCCATGTAGCTGCGCCGCCGCTGAAAGGCGCGATATATGCGTAGCGCTGGCATGGAGACGCACGGCGTATCAGACACACATGCCCCAGAATGCGCTGCTGCGGAAGACGACGCATCGAGGCACGTCATAGCCCGGCGAGCTCAAAATAAGATGTGGTGGGTGCCTTGACACTCTTCTAGTTATCCGTATAGAAACACGACGGATAAAGAAACACATCTGACGCAGTGGGCGCGGAAATCGATGGTCGGGGCGGACGCAAAGGGATTCCGATGGGGCATCGAGCGTAGGCTCGAGTTCGTCGAATTCCGCCTTTTTTGGGAGGGTGGCGTCAACCGGTCTGACATCGTTAAAGAGTTTGGGGTGTCTGTTCCCCAGGCATCCAAGGACCTCGCCCTTTACCAGGAACAGGCCCCAGACAACATTGTCTATGATCGCAGTGAGAAACGGTACTTTGCGTCCGCTGCATTTCGACCGAAGTTCATCGAACTGGACGCTGGCGCATACCTTGATCGCTTGGCGCCAAGGCCACTGGCAATACTCGGCGCGCCGGAAAGTGCCGGTCAGGGCGCACTCTTTGCAGATAAATTGCCTATCCCCCATCGTCGAGTCGCGTCTGGCGTCCTGCGGACGCTACTAGCAGCCGCGCGCGGAACTCGCTCGATTGAGATCTTATACCAGTCAATGAGCGCTACGCGCCCCGAACCAATTTGGAGGCGGGTGACGCCTCATGCGTTCGCCAGCGATGGGCTGCGTTGGCACACGCGTGCCTATTGCCACATCGACCAGAAGTTCAAGGACTTCATCCTGTCGCGATGCCTCGACTGCCGAAATCCTGGCGACTCTGGGAGCGTCGCTAGTGCCGATCAGTTTTGGAATGCTCATTTTTCAGTGGTCTTGGTTCCCAACCCGAAGCTGACTCCAAGTCAGCAGGGCGTTATCGCGAAGGATTTTGCAATGGTGAATGGGCGCGTTGTCGTACCGGTTCGCCATGCCATGCTGTATTATTTCAGCAAGCGACTGCGCCTCGATCTGGCCTCAAGTGATCCACGAGAAACGCCGGTTGTTGTTACCAATCGTGAGGAGTTTGACTCCGCCCTTGCCGAGGCAACGAGATGAAGTCTCGTAACTTCGAAATCCTTCGCGGTATTTGGCCAGAACTCGCATCTCTCGGCGGCTTTGCCGAGGCGTATGCTCACAATGACCCTGCCAGTGCACTCGTAAAGCTGCGGCTCTTTGCAGAGAACCTCACCAAGGACATCTATCGTGACTTAGGTTTGCCTAAGCCCGAGCACGCGACCTTTGTCGATCTGCTAGGTAATCAGTCCTTCGCGGCTATCACCCCGAAGGTGGTTCTCGACAAACTCCACGCCCTTCGAATTCACGGCAACAAAGCAGCGCACGGTGAGCCTGCGACGACCCGAAGCGCGCTTTGGTTGTTGCAGGAAGCATTCGATCTGGGGCGATGGCTGTTTGTTCAGTATGGCAGAGGCAATGCCGCGGATATTCCGGCCTTCGAGCAGCCGTTGCCAGAGGGGGGTGACGATAGCAAAGGCCAGTTGAAGCGCGAGAAACGGCAGGTTCTTGAAAAGCTCGCTGCTCAGGAAGCTCAACTGGAAACGCTTCTAAGTGAGCTGGAGGCGGCTCGGTTAGCTAGAGCTACGGCCGAAAAGAAGGTCGAAGAGATCCGGGCGTTGGCATCGTCAGGTGCTGCCACGGCAAATCTGCTCGAATTCAACGAGACAACAACCAGAGTCAGGATAATCGACAGCCTGCTGGCAACAGCCGGCTGGAACGTTGCCCTCGGAGCGCAGAGCACAACCGAGGTGGGCAAGGAGGTTGAGGTCAAATACCAGCCAACCGCATCCGGTCTCGGCTTCGCGGACTATGTGCTTTTGGACGATAACGGCAATCCGTTGGCCGTGATCGAAGCAAAAAAGACAGCCGTCGATCCTGAGCGAGGTCGCCAGCAAGCAAAACTATATGCCGATGGCCTCGAGAAGATGCACGGGCAACGCCCGGTTATCTTCTACACCAATGGGTACGACATCTGGATGTGGGACGATGTCCAGGGCTATCCGCCCCGCAAGATTTTCGGCTACTATTCAAAGGACAGCCTTCAGTATCTTGTGAATTTTCAGCGCGCCAGTCGGAAGGCCTTGAACTCGCTAGAACCGAAGGCCGAGATCATCAACCGGCTCTATCAGATTGAGGCGATCAAGCGCGTTTCGGAGCGCTTTTCCGATCGCCATCGCAAGGCGCTGATCGTCCAGGCGACTGGCACGGGAAAGACGCGCGTCGCAATCGCCCTAGCGGAACTGCTCATTCGCGCAGGCTGGGTAAAGCGAGTACTGTTCCTGTGCGATCGTCGCGAACTGCGCAAGCAAGCCAAGAACGCCTTCGGTGACTTTCTATCCGAACCCATTCGCATCGTGAGCTCGCGGGTGAATCAATCGGCAAGTGAACGCGTCTTCCTCGCGACCTATCCTGCCATGCAGAAGGTTTACCAGTCCTTCGATGCCGGGTTCTTCGATTTGATCATCGCCGACGAGTCGCATCGCAGCATCTACAATGTCTATGGTGACATGTTCCACTACTTCGATTGCCTGCAGATCGGCTTGACGGCTACGCCCATTGATTTCGTCTCGCGAAACACCTTCAGCCTTTTCGGGTGCGAAGGCCAATTGCCGACAGCCAATTACGATCTTGAGCAGGCGGTGCACGACGGGTTCCTGACTCCGTTCGAAGTCTTCGAGCACACGACGCAGTTTTTGCGCGAGGGGATCAGGCTCGACATCCTGACCAACGAGCAAATTCAGGAGCTTGAGGAACAGGGCGAAGACCCGGCTCAGTACGATTTCTCCTCAGAGCAGATCGACAAGATCATCTACAACAAGGACACCAACCGGGCCATCCTTCGCAACCTGATGGAGAACGGGCTGCGTGACGCGACCGATCAGCTTCCGGGCAAGAGCATTATCTTCGCGAGGAACCATCAACATGCCGTGCTCATGCGCCAGATGTTCGATGAGATGTATCCGCAGTATGGCGGGCGTTTCTGCCAAGTGATCGATAATTACGATCCGCGCGCCGAACAGCTTATCGACGATTTCAAGGGTGATGGAGCAAACTCCGAGCTCACCATCGCGATCTCGGTCGATATGCTCGATACCGGCATCGACATTCCAGAAATCCTGAACCTTGTCTTCGCAAAGCCAGTCCGTTCGCCTGTCAAGTTCTGGCAGATGATCGGGCGCGGAACACGCCTGAAGCCGGACTTGTTCGGCCCGGGCAAGGACAAGAAAATCTTCCGGATATTCGATCACTGGGGGAATTTCGAACGCTTCGAAATGGGCTACCGGCCGGCGGAACCGACCCAGTCTAAGCCATTGCTCCAGCTTGTATTCGAAGAACGCGTATTGCTCGCTGAGACGGCCCTTCGCATGAGCGAAGTCGCGATCTTCGATGAGGTGATTGAGCTCATCGCGAAAGACATCGAGGCACTGCCGGAGGAGTCCGTGTCGGTGCGGGAAAAATGGCGTGAGAAACGCGCGGTTTCAGTTCCGGCAACGCTCAAAGCCTTCGCGCCCGCCACCGTCGCCATGCTTCGACAGGTCATCGCACCCCTGATGCAATGGCGAAACGTTCGCGGATTGAGCGATGCATATGCGCTGGATCTGTTGATGGCTCGTGCGCAAATCGCGGTGCTGCGAAAGTCCGCTGATGTCGGTGATCTCAAAATCGATCTGCTCGATCGACTCTCCGCACTCCAGATGCACCTCAACCCAGTGCGCGAGAAGGCTGAAGTCATCAAGCGGGTCAAATCTGATGAGTTCTGGAACGGCGTGACTGTCGCCGACCTTGAGGCGGTTCGCAAACCGCTGCGCGAAATCATGCATCACCGCGACCGCCAGGGAGCGATGCCGCTGCCCGCGAAGATCATTGACGTGACGGAAGACGCAGCCGGCTTCCAAACAAATCGCCGGGCGACAAGCCTGAAGACCGTCGACATGAAGGCATACCAGCAAATCGTCGAGGCCGAGCTGACGCGGCACTTTTATACGAACCCGACGCTGAAAAAGATTCGAGCGGGCGAAGCCGTATCCGAGGCCGACATTCAGGCCCTTGTTTCGCTGGTTTTGACCCAAAGCCCGAATGCGAGTCGCGACGTGCTCAAAGAGTTTTTCGCGGACACAGCGCTTCCGTTGGACTTCGCTATCCGGTCAATTGTTGGGCTGGATCCCGAAGCGGTCGGCGCGCGGTTCGCTGAATTCGCGCGCCGGCACCCCAGCCTCACGGCGAAGCAGACACGCTTCCTCGGGTTGCTTCAGAACCACATCGCCCGCTTTGGATCGGTCACGCTGGATCGCCTTTATGAGCAGCCGTTCACCGTGGTGGACGCTGACGGCCTGGATGGCGTCTTCGAAAAACCCGAGGAGATCGATGATCTCCTCGACATCCTAAGCGTCTTCGCGCCGCCCGCAGGAACCAGCGCGGGCAAAGAAGAATCCCTGAAAGGACAAAACACCAATGATTACGGGTGACCTGAAGCGCCGCGTTGATGCCCTCTGGACCGAATTCTGGCAGGGCGGCATCACCAACCCGTTGACCGTGATCGAACAGATCACGTTCCTCATGTTTGCGCGCCTACTCGACATCAACGAAACGCGGGACGAGAACCGCTTGAAGCGGACGGGTAAGTCGTTCCAGCGACGTTTCTCGGACGATGAACTGAACCTGCGCTGGTCGCAATTCCGCCATCTCGGCTCCGATGCCATGCTGCCCTTGGTGCGCGACAAGGTGTTCCCGCATTTTCGGAAAGCCTCGACCAGCGGCACCGCCTTCGCCGAGTTCATGAAGGACGCCCAGCTGATGATCCAGAAGCCGAGCCTTCTGGTGAAAGCTGTCAATATGATCGACCAGCTGCCGCTGACCGAAGGCGACGCGAAGGGCGATCTCTACGAATATCTTTTGAGCAAGCTGACGACAGCGGGCATTAATGGCCAGTTCCGCACGCCGCGCCATATCATCCGGTTGATGGTAGACATGCTTGAGCCTAAGCCCACCGATGTCATCGGCGATCCGTCTTGCGGAACGGGCGGCTTCCTTGTCCAGACGATGCAATATCTTCTGCAAACTTACACATCGCCCGAGGGCGTGCTGGAAGAAACCGATCGAGAAACCGGCAAGACGGAAAAGATCTTCACCGGCGATCTGCTGGAAGCGCACCGCGAACATATCCGCAGCGGCATGTTCTACGGGTTCGACTTCGACGCGACGATGCTCCGCATCGCCGCCATGAACCTGATGTTGCACGGCGTTGACGATCCTGACATCCACTATCAGGACACGCTGAGCGCGGGCTTTACTGACAAATTCCCCGAAGCCGCTGCGGAAGGCTTCAACATCATCCTGGCCAACCCGCCTTTCAAGGGAAGCCTCGACTTCGAGGATGTCCACGCGTCGCTGCTGCGTCAGGTGAAGACCAGGAAGACGGAGCTGCTCTTCCTCGTGTTGATCCTACGCATGCTGAAGAACGGCGGGCGGTCGGCGACGATCGTGCCTGACGGTGTTCTGTTCGGCTCCTCAACCGCCCACGTGGCCTTGCGCAAGCTGCTGCTGGATCAGAACCAGCTGGAAGCCGTGATCTCCCTGCCAAGCGGCGTGTTTAAGCCATATGCCGGCGTGTCGACCGGCATTCTGGTCTTCACCAAGGGCGGGCGCACAGATGATGTGTTTTTCTACGATATCGAGGCAGACGGTTATTCGCTCGATGACAAGCGCGATCCGATAGATGCCAACGATCTGCCTGGTTGTCTTGCCGCATGGCGGGACCGGGATGCAAGACGCGACGCTGATCGGACACAGAAGGCTTTCTTCGTGCCTGCGCAGGAGATCAGAGAGGCGAACTACGACCTGTCGCTAAGCAAGTATAAGGTTCGGCCGCACGTCGCACAGGAGTACGAAGCGCCGGCGATCATTCTGGACCGGATGAAGAAGCTGAACGACGACATCGCGATCGATCTCGCCGACCTTGAGGAAATGCTCGGATGAGTGATGTGGCCCCATCCCCACTAACCGACAAGGCCGACGTAGTTCGAGGCGTCACCTTCTCTAAGGGCGATGCAGTTGCTGAGCCGAGGGAAGGCTATACCCCTGTGTTGCGGGCAGGCAACATTCAGGGACATCTGATCGTGGATAGTGATTTGGTCTATATCCCGGACCAGATGGTATCGGAAAGACAGCGGCTCCGTCATGGCGATATCGTCATGTGTACGTCCTCGGGTAGTGCCGAGATTGTCGGGAAAACTGCGTTCGCTGATCAGGATTGGAGCGGATCGTTCGGTGCGTTCTGCGCAGTGGTCCGGCCCAAGGCCGGTAAATGTGATCCTCGATACTTGTTTCACTACCTCCAAACGCCGAAGTTTCGTGACTGGACACGAAACTCTTCCGGGGTTGGCATTAAGAACATCAGGAAGTCGGAACTCGACTCTTATGAGATACCGTTCCCTAGCCCGGATGAACAACGCCGGATCGCGACGATCCTCGACAAAGCGGACGCCATCCGCCGCAAGCGCGAACAGGCACTCGCCCTGGCGGATGATTTTCTGAAGTCGGTATTTCTGGAGATGTTTGGCGATCCGGTAGCTAATCCGAAAAATTTTCGAATGCTGCCCTTTTCCGCACTACTTACGCGCATTGATAGCGGTCATAGTCCAAGATGTGAAGCACGCCGAGCCGAACGAGGGGAATACGGTGTGCTGAAGGTCAGTTCAATTTCTTCAACGGTTTTCAGAGAAGGCGAAAACAAAGCCGTCCTTGATGGATACAGTCCGAATGCGAACCACCTGATAAAGGCCGGTGATCTTCTGTTTTCTAGGAAAAACACCTACGAACTAGTCGGAGCGGCGGCTTTGGTGGAAAGCGAAGTCAGTAATCTCGCGATGCCAGATTTGATTTTTAGAATTGTGAATAATCCGAAGAAAGTGACCAAAGAGTTTCTGTGGGCGATGCTTGTTCATCCTTCTATGAGAACGAAGCTCCGGAGCATTGCTAGCGGTGCTGCGGCGTCGATGCCGAATATCGGCAAAGGGCGGCTACTCGAATTATGTGTTCCGATCCCCGACTTGTCGCTTCAAAAGGAATTCGGCGAGTGCTACCGGCGAACTCGAGTTCTCCATCGTAATGTGTCCCAGCATCAAGAGGATGCGGCACGGTTGTTCGACACGCTCTCCCAACGCGCCTTTCGCGGCGAACTGTAGGATCGCCACATGCGCCTAAGCCGGATTGAGATCGAAAACTTCAAGGGGATCGGCACCGCGCAGATGATCGACCTGAAACCGATCACTTTGCTGTTCGGCCCGAACAGCGCCGGCAAGAGCACGATCCTGCAATCGCTGCATTACTTACGCGAAATCCTTGAGCGTCGGAATGCCGACCCGGATCAGACTATCGCCGGCGGGCTGATTGATCTGGGAGGCTTTGCGACGCTTGTCCATGGGCACGACCTAAGTCGGACCATCATAATCAAGATAGTGATCAACGATGTGGACGGTTACGCTTCGGAGCGGCTGCCCCTGAATTCAGGTGCTTCTCTAAATGCTGCGGAGTTCGAAAGCCTGCCGATCCGCTACCTTGTGGGTGAGAACACTGACCTGAAGGACTACGCGGTGGTGCAATCCATCGGCGTCAGCCTGTCGATCTCGTGGAGCGATTTGCTGGTCGGCCCATATGTTTCGGCGATCACCGTGATGATGGACGATTACGATGTCGCCACGCTCACGTCACCGGCGCAGACAGGTCAGGCGATACTATCGAAGATCAACTTCGATCATCATCTGTTCCGCCGCTTTCGCGACGCGGATGAGCTGCCGGACCCGGAAGAGGAGCTGTCCAAGTATCCCCTTGCGGACGAGATCCTCGATCTGTCGCGGCAGATGTCCAGAGTCAACGAGTTGCAACCGCATGACTACCGCGTTGGTGTGGAAACAGTTTTGGGTGCGCTGCCGGACTTGAACAGGCCGCTGGTGAGCGACCTGCGGGACCCGGAAGTCAAGAAGTTCGAGTTGGAGAGCAAGACGCCCCGGGTGCGCGGTCTGAACGCGCTTCTGGATGAAGTGATTGTGGGCCCTCTGCGACTGGTGCGCGATTATCTCAACGCCATGACATATATCGGGCCGTTGCGCGAAATTCCGAGCCGCAAGTATCGCCCGCGCCTTTCGCCCGATGAATCACGCTGGGCGCAGGGCCTGGCCGCTTGGGACCTGCTCTATACTGACCATTCGGGCAAGTTGTTAGATGAGGTCAATGCTTGGCTGGGCGGCGAAGACAGGCTGAAGACCGGCTATCGGCTTGAGAAATTACAGTTCAAGGAAGTTCCGGTTCCTGGCCGGTTTCACCAACTTTTCGAGCGCGGGGTTTCCGAAGACGATCTTGGCGAGTTGCAAGAGCTTTACGCCACGCTGGGCGGACGAACAGAAATCGCCCTGCTCGATTTTGACAAAGGCATCATCGTCGCGCCAAGTGACGTGGGCGTCGGCATATCGCAAATGATCCCAGTGATCGTGGGCTGCCTTCGAAGCCAACAGGGCGTTTTTGCAATCGAGCAACCGGAGCTGCACGTCCATCCGGCCATTCAGGTCGGCCTGGGCGATCTGTTCATTCAAGCGGTTCAAACGCGCGAAAGCATCGTCGGCGCGGGTAAGACCCTGCTTGTTGAAACCCATAGCGAGCACATCATGCTGCGCCTTCTTCGGCGCATTCGCGAAACGACCGAGAATGAAGTGCCGCCCGGTGCGATTGGCCTTTCGCCAGAAGACCTGTCGGTGATCTATGTGGAAAGCGGCGATGACGGCGTGCGCTTCCGCCCACTCCGCGTCGACCGCGAGGGTGAGTTTCTTGACCGCTGGCCGAAGGGGCTTCTTCGAAGAGCGCGCCGAGGAGCTATTTTAATGCTCTCGGAATACGCCGTCGAACCCGCCGCAATTGGCGCAAACTGGGAAACGTTTCGATTTTTGATTGAGAAGTTCGGGGTCGATAAAGGTCGGCTAATTTCGCGATTGCCGACCAGGTGGGAGAAGAAGGTCATTCAAGCTGCGAAGGATGCAGGGGTGCCAGATATTCGGATGGCCAGCATCGTCGAACGTTTACGCAGCACCAAAGTCAGGGTTGCAGATTTTGGTCGGGCATATGTCCACGAGGCAAGCTGGATCGAAAACGCTATTCGCGAGCACGGCCTGAAACCGTTCCGCGCTATAATCTACAGTGGGGGGGAGAAGCCATGTGCTGACTCGATTGTCCCCGATGAATGTTCAGACGACAATGGCCTGTTCACGGCGCGCCAATCAGTCGGGATGTCTTAAGAACGGCCGCCAACATTGCTGGTGCCGTGTTTCCGCTCGCCATGGTCGCCCGTGAGATCGATATCGTAGATCCGTATTTTGATTTGCGGCTGGCGAAAGGTGACTTCATAGGACCCCTGTCGGCTCTGCTTGCAAGCCTTGCTGCTTCAGGACCCGCAACAAGAGTTGTGAGAGTTCATTTCAAGACGCATAAATCTCGCCCGCCGGATCACATTGTTGCGCGGGATGCACCTGGCCAAACAAATGGCATGATCCCCGCTGGACACACGTTGGAGCTATATGAGTGGTCCGAAGTTCCCGGAGGTGAGGATTTCCACGACCGCTTCTTTCTCACGGAGGTAGGTGGTTTGATGATTGGCCCCGGCCTTGCAGCGGTAGGCCCGGCAGAGACTGCAGCCTTCACTCTTCTCGACGTCAGCCACGCGCAGCAACTACGCGGTCGATTTTCAATAACCTCAACGGTTTATACCAGAGTTGGGTCAGCAGTCCGGATCGATACCAGTGGCAAAGCAGTCCTCTTCTAAGCTCCTGCGGTCACCGCGCGGTCACCATTTCCCAATTTCTCTGTGGTTCACTCCATTTCAAAGGGATATCCCCGTTTAACCCCCTTCAAAGCAGTGAATGCCGGAGAACGCGCACTCTTACGGAGCCGACCGTATTGCCGGCAACTCTGTTGAACTGCTTAGACGGCTCAATTTACGCTTGCCAAACTGGTGCGACACAGCGATTGCACGTCGCGTTGAACTGTAGTCTACCCCTTGGCTGGGTTCCGGCTTAGGCGGTCACGTAAACAGGCGCACGAACTAGTTCATATCGATTTTGAAGGTGTCTTTCGTGGCCGTCCTCGGTGTCATTCCGAAAAGTCGGATTACGTGAGGCATTACCTTTGGCGCGTTTTCTTGCCCCTCAAGAGCATAAAGTCGCGCGGAAATCGAACTCGCAAATTCTTGGCGATCTATGAAAAATTGAGAGGCGTCATCACTGCGGAACGGAAAGGGACGTTGACCGTCAAGGATGTTGCGCACTTGGGAGTTGCTCAAACGATAGAGCCCGGCGGCGATGTGGCCGAACATTGCCAGGCCCTCCTGGTCTACGCGGTCCACAAACTCCTCAAGCCAATCGAGATAGAATTCCACATTGCACTTGTAGGTTAAGCCCGAGTGGCAGTTAGAGACTATCTGAACTTGGTTGACGTCCAAATGCCCTCGTAGTGGTAGGATCAGCTTGCAGACCCTCGGATCGCCGAGCACAAGCAACCCCCCAAAGGCCGCCGCCGGATTACGCGGAATGGCTCTCCTAATCATCATCGCCACGTCTTTAGGCCGACTCATCGGATCTCCATCGATCAACGGAGAGAAGCTGCAATAGTCGATGACAGCTGTCGAAACGATGCCAACATCATCGTCGAGGAGCATGAATGGATTGAACGCGCAAGCGACATCGCCGCCCAGAGCGGTCACCATCCCTTTGACGTGTTCGAAAACCTCTTTTCGTCGGTCTAATGGAGCCGGCAGGAAGTATTCATTGTAAAGCGCTTTAAGGCTTGGCAACTCCATTTCGCTTCTGAAGATACCGTGCCGAAGAATTTCACAGGTCATCAAATCGTCAAAAGTCTTGAGCGTCCTCACCCGCACTTCGGGGTTATCATTTTGGACCACATCCAGGAAGGCACGAGGATCCTTTGTAAGGAGCAATTCCGTCGTTTGATCCATGCCAACTTCTCCAAAGAAAGTCTGCCGCCCCTTCTGTGAGGTGTTGTCGTTAGATGAGGAGCTTGCGGCCGGGCAAGGCGATACGCCTATTGCTCCGCCGGATCTTACGAACTACCGAGTGGTTCTTCAACTTCCCGGAATTGGGTCCCGACTCAACAGGGTTACGGGGAGGTTATCCCCGTGGTTACACGCGCGATCGTTTGAAATGGCGTGCTGCCCTTGGACATGGCGGCAAGTCGGCCCTGAGCGCAATAGCCGATACCTCGTTGGGGGCGATTCCAACCCGCATAGTGTTGAGCTCTACTCAGAGTGGCGTAGCAGATTTTCAGCCGTCTTTTGGCTTGTCTACAAGTTTCTCGACCAGCCGCCTGAGCTCGGAAGGGGTAGTGTGCCCGGCAACAACCTCGTGATAACCGATACCTGCCCTTCGTAGGGCCTCCTTCTTGACAGCATCGCGCGCTGCGGCGAGACCCTGGTGATGGGCGGCGCCTTGGTATTCGATCGCATGTCGAGGCTGGCAGTCCTCGTTCACTAGAAGCAAATCGACTCGTTTCGAGTTGATGCAGCGGTAGGCGTCCGCGTCCTTGCTGCGCAGAATTTCGCCTAACGACACTTGTGCCATCACCTGCCATCCGGGATTGCAGCTTATCACAATGCTGTCGAGCTCCCGGAACACGCGCGCTTCGCTCTTGCTGAGGAGCGGCTGTATCGTGAAGTGAGCGCCCATAACGATGCGCAACTGATCGGCAGCATCGGGTTGTTTGGGCGGGACTGGATCAGGCTTCGGCGCCAACGGCCCGTTATCTATTTTGCTCCAATCGCGCTTCCTCTCCCAGCGCCAACGATTCTTTTCCCGCCATGCCTGCCGTCGTGTTTTGGAACGGAAACGCTCGACGGTCATACCAGCAAAGGCGCCAACCAAGAGGGCGACGATCAGCAGATATGGCTCTTCGATTAGACTAACAATCTCAGGCGGCATGCCGGTAATCTTACTGAACGGCTTCAACGCGTGCTCGCGCGGCGCGCGGAGGCCGGCCCGGGGCCACGCATATAGTAGAGTTCCGGCCGGTAGCGCGGTGCAACGAATTCGCGAAAGGCCGATGCCAAGTGAGTGATCAAGGCCCAATGTTCCATGACACAATCTTTCCCTTGGGTCACTCTTAGCCGTTTCCTGTAACTGCAAGACGCCGCTGCAGGAGGCTGTTCGTTTCCGATATTTGTCTGCGCTACGACGACTGTTCCGCCGACCGAGGGCGTATGGGCAGCGGCCGCATCTTTCAGAAATGCTGTGCGCGACCACATCCACTGTCTCGCGGCCATGGAGGCGCTCCCTATGACCCTGTGACGCCCGGCGGACATGATGCCAAAGTCCGCAACTCCGTCGCCGATACGGTCTCGGATGATGGACCGCTTGAACAAAAGACCGAATCGGATTGGGTCGCAGTCAAAAACTCCCACGAGGTGACGGACGACCAGAAGGCTAGCCCCAGGGCGGCGGCCAAAAACGCTGCGGGAAGGCCGAACATACGCGACATCATTGTCCCAACCTCACACGCCGGTATCGATGTGGAACAGCGTCTTGCGCCCGGCATGTCTGAAGTGTTGGAAGCAAGAACCGTGCCACACGAAATCGCAAGGCTGCATTCCCCGCTGGGATACCAGATCCCAGCGGCCTATGCCGGGGTCATAACCGCAACCGGCTCCGACTGCGCTGATCGAAGGCTCCGCGCCTCCGCCGGTTCCTCCGCGCCGCCCCATGGCGTAATAGAAACTGCCAAGGCTCTAATCGACGCTGGATGACAGTTCCGTGGCAGGTCAGGGCGATTCCAACCTGCCTTTGGGCGACCTCTACCCGCCGAGCGCCCGATCACCCGACGCAACCTTCAGGACCATTGACCATGTCGAGTGGTGCCGGTTCACACGCGACCTCACGTTCTGCGCCAGGGAAGGCGCGAAAAAGGCTTCCGTCGTGCAATCGAAGAAGTTATTCTCGCAGTTTTTACACACCAGTCTCGCCTCCTATTTGACGCCGCCAGAAACCAACAATGCTGGCGGGGTCGTAGAGAGTTTCGCTTGGATCGCGACTCCGCCTATTTCCTGGGACGGGAGCTCCACATGCATGTCAAGGTGTCGGGCCTTCTCCACGTGTTCAAAGTTTCCCTTTAATTCAGGAATGAATGGCGTTGCCGAAATCAACAGGGGCTTGAGCAGGTTTAGGCCCTGACAGGCCAAAGTCATATTGGTGCTCTTTAGCAAGAACTCCGTTGGTCCTGGGTTCAATTGAAGCGGGAACTTGATCTCAGCGACATTGAAGCCAATCGTACTGGCCCCTTCCAAGGAATTAAGTTCTATTGTTGACGATATCGGAATACTTGTATTTGGAACAGTTGCGTCAAAAGTCTGTCTCTCGGTCCACGGAGCTTGACAAGTGAGGTGACCCACTATGTCGAGCGGTGTGAACTTTAGAGAAACGTCTGCTTTTACCTGTCCTGTAGCGCCTACGGTAAGGTCAACTCGGCTCAGATCGTTTGCCAGCTGAAAACTCTCCAAGCATACACCTAACTTGCCGCGCCCTTGAAACGATCCATCCAAGTTCGCGAAATTTCCTGTTCTAGCAATTCGCTTGAGCGCCTCCTTGCCGGTTTCGCAAAGCGCCCTCTCCCCCGCCTTCTCTGCTTCGCATTGCACTCTCTCCTGGGTCTTGAGCCGCTCGCAGTCCGCCTTCCTAAGAGCGTAGTCAGCGTCGTAAATTTTATTCTGGGCGGCCTTATTAAACTCGCATGTGGGATCATTACCGTGTTGAACGCAGCCTCCGCTTACTACCACCTTTCCGAAGACCTTGACCTCCGGGCGATATAGAATGCATGCACTGCAATCCCGGTCGTCGTGGCTCCTCGCAATCGTGCAGTCTCTCGTCGGCGAGCAATCTCTAGTTGGCGTGCAGTCGACACCCGTCTCATCAGGGAACTCTACCTTCTGAGAAAAGCTCTGCTTCGCCACGTCTACGTCTCCGCCGACGCAAAATGAGGCTTGCCGAATTGCGTCGTTTACGGCGAAAGCAACTATGTCCTTTCGGATCGCTACCCAGATCTCGGAGGGGGCCTTTTCAATTTCGAAGGCTCGTTGGATATGAGCGCCGAATACCTCTTTAACGAATTCAAAAGTTGACTGAACCGAGGTTGGAGAGCCCGGAACAAAGTTCAAAGGGACAAGCTGGGCGATGCCCATAATTTGCGAGTCATCAATTAACGAAACGACGCCATACAACTTTATCGGAGGTGTAATGTCATCTGCCCGAAGTGTGAACTTTCCGTTGACTGCGGTGTCATTGGTGGTGATCACACGGGACAAATTCGACTTATCGACCATGACTGTCGGGATATTTACAGTCATGATCGGCATCTTGGATATAGCGCCAGAAATGTTATCGGAATATCGGTTCAGAAGCCGAGCGATGAGGTCGCCGGCGGGAGTGACATCGTATTTCCCGGCAACTTCAACGGACGCGACCTCCACCGTCCCAATATATGGGAGAAGCTGCAGCGGTAGCACGGTGCTGCCGCTATCCTTTTCTAACGTGCTGCTAGTGATTCCGCAGTATACGACGATCTTGCCACGAATATGCGGTGCCAGTGTGCCCAGGAGGGTTTGATCGGCCGGACCAGCGTCGTTGGAGACGAACGTCCTGTCGAAAGTGATCTCAACTTTGAGCAACTGTCTATCGGTTGAGAGTGAAACATCAGTAACTCCTTGCTCTGTAAGGTCTTTGGACTTTATCACCGCCTCAACGGCGGAAAGAGATGTACCAAACGCAACATTTGGCGTGTTCAAGGTGCGCATTGCCTCGGCCGCAGAGTCGACTGCTTTTTGCCTCTGATCGTCCAGGGAAATGGGAGGGAATTTTTCGGCCACATATTTAGCCAACGGGTCGGAGCAGCCTGCAAGAACTATGCAAATCAGTAACGTAAGAGCCCCTCTCATCGTAGCCTCCTCAAAAAGGTTGCACAGATTATTTCTTAGTCTGGAATCTTGTTTTCGATCTGTTAGATATCAGCGCAGTACATGGCCCTTTGCAGTGGCCCGTTATCTAACAATATATCATACAGGGCGCGCACGACGTGTCTCAACATGGCATCTACAATTCAGATGGTCGAAGTCAGAAGTTGATTTCGGGGAACCTGTGGGCGATTGACTCATCTGCGGTTCCTCGCAATCTGGTTTTCGCAGTAGCGCCGCCCGCCCTCAACTTTCCCCCGATTGCAAAGTCACTTATTCCAGGAAGATCGAACGCCGCACGCCCACAGAACCGACCGAGATTCTTGATCTGTGTAAACGGCCAAACGATCCACCAATAATCGAGGCAAGCGGGTCCTCCGCCAATGTCGGCAGCCAAATACACCCGGCCGGAAAGATTGACGTTCCAGTACACGTCAACGCTGGTTCCTGGTTCAATCCAAAAGGTGTCGTAGTCCTCTGCCATCACTGAAAGCTCAGATTTCAAAAATACTACGATGGCGACCGCTAGTAGCGCCCTCTTTTGTCGATACTTGCTCATTTGGTTCCCTCGCGCCTGTCCTGTTTCCGCTACCCAAGAGCTTTGCGGTAACATATCGGTCGTCACTGCTGGGACTTGACACTCGTGAGCAGCGACAGGCGGGAATTCCTGAGTCTCGAGTCTCTCGCCCCGCCAGTACCCCGGTGAACGCAGTATCGTTAAGAGCATACCGGGCCAAAGAACCTGGAACACATGGCGTCTACTCGTCCGGATGCGAGTGTAGCATGTTCGCCAAGCGGGGCATAGTTTCGTTCGGAAATAATAATGTCACGAGGGGAATTGAGTGAGATAAGCGAACGCGGTACTCTTAATCGTGTAAGAAAGCTTCTACTTCCTATGTGGTCTGTGAATAGTTATAAACAAGTCGTTGTACTCGCTGCGTTTTTCTGCGCGACGACTACAGGCCCCAGGAGAGGTCAGGTCAAGATGAAGAGCGTTATATCTATGTGAGGTCCCAATACGACGACCTGCTGACTGCCGGCCATTGTAAGACTCCAATCTTCAAAACTGTGTCCGGGCTGTATCTCGAGATATCTCGTTGCGTGCGTGATCGGCACGGCAAAATGGAACTGTTGCGCATTGACTCCGGCTTATATCCCTATGCATTTGGACAACAATGCGTAGAGCCGCACGACAAGACTATGCAGATATGCCTTCCAGACCGACGGGTCGGGTTTGTCAAGGTAACGGTTGACAACAAAGTTGGGATCGGGGGCGACCCTAAATGGGCTATCTCAACTGACGATCCTAAGTGTGTAGATCTCTCGATCAGACTGCAGGCCGATCATTTCGGAAATGCGCCCGATTACCACTGTTTAACGGGCGCCTCTATCACGGGAAGTGTTATCGTCCTCCCGGAAGAGTAGCATCTGGTAGGAAGGATGGGGGGATGTTGAACCGACGGGAAGTGCTTGAACTATTGCAAGGTGCGGCACTTGTGCCTCTGCTGGTGCAAACCGCCCCGGCGGGCGCGCAGGAGGCGGCGCAGCTTTCCGATGCCTGGAACAGCGATAGGCGGGTGTTTGTGCTCGACCGGTCGACAGAGAGCATCCAACGCTTCTTCATCATCGGGGATATTGTCGAGCTCTCCGCTGGGACGTTCCCGTCACTCTTCCGCGATAACGGCCAATATTTATCGAAGACTTTTGAACTCAACGTCGACGCTCGCTATGTGATCTTTAATTTGCCGCTTCGCATGGCGGACGGCAGGCTGCGGATAGATGCGCAGACGATCGAGTTTGGGTTCGATGGTCTCGCTGGGTTCGTCTCGCCACCTGGCAGCGGTCAGGGAGTCTCAATGAACGCCGAGGTAATCGACTTCACTCGGGCTCGAAGCCTTCCATTCGCCTTCAGCACCGGCGTAGAGGGCCGTAGCATTACAATCAGATGCCTATCTGCTCCGGGTTTTGCGCCGACCGCCACTCCGAACCACGAGTTTGCGCAATTCATCGCGCAGAAGACGCTTGGAGACGCGGGCGGCGTTCGCCCCGACATCAGCTTCGGCGATGCCGCAGTGAGCGCGTACGAACGTACCCTGGCAAATGCGAAATGGCCCGAGGCTTCGACACTGAAGCTTCAGCGCTTTCTGGGCAACGACCCCTACAGCGAAAATAACCGAGCGTTTGTAAGCGGCAAAGTTGGGGCGCTACTCACCGCTCTGCGAGGCACGCAGTCGCCACTGGTCGGCGCCGCTGTTCAGCGCACTTCCAACGCGATCGGCAATCGATCGGACCTGCTGGGCCTTCGAGAGAACGACACACCGATGTCTAGCCTCTCGCAATCGATCGAGCGCACTGATCGACTGGTGAAGACCTTGTTCGACGAGGCCTTGCTCTCGACTTGGGACACTATTGCGATCACTTCCGCCAATCCCGCCGGCATTGACGCCGTGCGCTTTCAAGACGTCGCCGGAACGCGCGAAGCTGCGGTCCGCCAGCTCGACCAGATCGCGGCCGAAGGAGCGAAAATCTCCGGACGGCTCCAAACGCTGGAAGGACTGATCGAGCAGGCCGACAAAGAGCTGGAAAACCGAAAGATTTTTCTGGCCCAACAGGAGATGGCCAATCAGCAGAAAGGCGCCAATGACGGCATCGCAAAGGGCGTCAGCGTTATAGCCGCGGTCGGAAGCGTCGTTTTTCCCGCAGCCGCGCCGTTTCTAATCGTGGCCTCCGGCATCGTCTCGGCAGCCATGGAAATGAGCAACAATGACGGCGACTTCGCCTCCCATGTGACGAACATAGCCGAAATCGTCAAGAACCATTCCGAGCTGATGAAGGTCTCGGTGCAACTGCGCAAGGACTGGGATTCGGTAACCGGAGACTTTGGGTTGGCGCGTCGTTCGGTCACTGACAAGAAGTCCCTGACGGCAGACGAAAAGAAGCGTGTGGAGCAGTGGAAGGCCAGTGCTAGTTCGCTTGGGAACCAGGTCAAGACGATAGCCGGCATGCTCAAAAGCTCACCTCCATCGGCCGAACTGAAGGACGAGACTGCCGCGGTAAACAACGATCCCGAGATCAGGAGAATCATCCTCAAGCGCAATGAGCGCGTTCGGGAACAGGGCGAGTTGCTCAACAGGCAAATTGCTATGGCCCAAGAGCTTCAAGCTGAAAGCGCCCGCGTTCTCGAGCTTGAGGCGATCCTTGCGGAGATGCAGCAGCTTGTCCTCGTGAACGACGACGATCGGGCTCGCTACAGGATGCTAGCTGATTGGGCTCGGCGCGCCCTCGTCGAGAGCATAGCGAAGGAAGCGATCCTGCTGCACCGTTCGCTGCGTTACGCGGGGGCACCGGCTTCCGATATGTCGCGCGACCTGTTGGGCTACGCGGAGGGCGAGGCTCAGACCGCGGCTTCCGGCTTCTTCACCGGTTCTGTCGAAACCGAAGCGGAACTCCAGCAGGTCGCAAAAAAGCGGGAGGCGACGTACCGAACTTTGCTGCTTGATGCCCGAGGGCTGCGGGATTCACTGCTTGAGGAGAACCGCTGGAATATCCCGTCGCCAATTACGGTATCGGCGCGCAGTAAAAATAATTCCGGTACACAGGTCCATAAGGATCGCATGGAAGGTTTTGTGCGCGATCTAAACAGGATCATTGCCGACGCAATTCGGGAGGGGAAATCGCAACCGATCCCGATCCCCTTCAACCCGGGCGACACCCAACACACCGTCAACGCCTTCCTGCTGGGCATCAATATCGCGAGGCTGGAATTGGCCGACAACAAGGTGCCAGACGGGGAATTCACCCTCTATGTGGGTCATCCTAGATTCGGCAAGCTTGCTCGGAACGGCGGCGACGAGTTCTTCACCGACTTCGTCAGGGATCGCAAAAACAGCGCGCTAAAACCCGCTTACTGGCCACTGCGCCTTCCAAACGACGTTGAGCCTGACTGGCAGAAGCGGATCCTGTTCGTTCAGGAGCTCGCAAAGATCCAGGACACGATGCTGCCGCTACTCACGAAATACGAGGTGCACGCTGAGGTAGCCAACCGCGATGAATGGAGCACTGCGCCGCAGATCGAGCGTATCGATCTCGAGTTCATTTCGGTGGGAGGAAAATGAAAATGATCAGATCTATGCCCCTCGCCTGGATTTCGCTCTTTGCGACAGCGCAAATCACCGCCACACAGGCCGCGGATATCGACTTCGCTGCAGCCTTTTCGAACGTCACTGATCAAACCATCGTTATCGAGATCGGACGTGACGATACGCTCGTATTCAGCGGCGGATCCTTTAACCTCGACGGCAAGCGGATAATCGTCCGCGCTGACAAGGTTAGAGTGGACGCGAATTCCGTCTTCCACTCTTTTCCAGCGGCTTCAAGTTTGCCGGTGATCGCCGGCGTCGGTCCCACTGGACCCAACGGTGCAGGAGGCAACACGTGGGGGTGTCATGACCAACTATTACAAACGCCGTTCGGTAAGATCAAATTTAACCTCTGCGAGCGCCAAGGGCAGGTTGGCGGAGTTGGAGGTCCAGGTGCAGGAGGGACGACTGGCACCCCTGCAAATCCAATTGAGCTCACTATCGGCCAGATCGAGGGAAATGGCTTGCTCGTCGTTTTGGGCAATGGCCAGACAGGTGGTAAGGCCCAACAAGGAGGCAAGGGCGGTCCAGGTGGTCTTGGAATAAAGGGGGACAACCGCGGTGGGGATGCCTTCTGCAATGGTCAGAATAGTCAGCTTAATGGCAGTGATGGCGGACCGGGCGGCCCAGGGGGCCCTGGCGGGACTGGCGGAAAAGGGGGGGCGGGTGCTCAACTGAAGGTCACTCTCGGTACTGACGTCCACGCCGTTGAGCTCACGACCGAACAGATGGCGGCCATCGTCGATTTGGATGCCCCTTGGGTCGCTTTGGGGCTTGATCCATCCGTGCGTCTTGCGCTTGCCGCACCAGGCGGCTTCGGGGGCCAGGGCGGCGATCCGGGCATTGGTGGCGATGGAAGCCCCGGCGGTGATCCTGGGGGACGATCACACTGCGGCGGAGGCGGAGACCCAGGAAGACCGGGCGGTCCTGGTTCGCTCGGATCGAATGGGTTGCAAGGACAGCCGGGAGACTCAGGAGCAGTCGCAATCGTACGGCGCTAGCGGCGCTCATAGGGCCGGCCCGGAAAGGCCAAGACGGACCTCCAACAAGGCGCCAAGGTGCGCGTGCGATGGACCACGCGACTCTCGCAGGAAAATGGAGAATTGTTCAACTATTACGTCGGGGAAACCAGCTATGCGGAGCAAAGTGATTTTACTAGTATTCGGTTTGATTGTCGCAGCCGGCATTGGCCTCTACGCGACGTATCAATCCCATTATCTTATCGCCGAGCATGAACGTGCGCGCCTTGTCTCCCTTGTGCAGACATCAAATGGGCTAGACGCTTTAGATCGCGCAGGTCAGAACGCAATCACGGTTGCGCTGGATACCGCTCTGTTTCAGAAAATTGGCACCGCACTGGTTGGCCAAAAAATCGTCTTTACCCATCCTTCTCTGCCGGGAGAGGTGCTGACTGCAACCATCGAACGCATGTCGTTCACTCCCCAAATGGGACAACTCATCAGCAGTTTGAGTCTCGACCTAGCAAGCGACAAGAGGTTCTTCTCCGTTGGTCTGGGCGTTGATTCCGCATTATATTTTTCGGGAGTGAGTCAAGTCCCGCCCGCAACACCAGACCAGCCGATCGTCTTCAGCGCGAATTTCAAGCTTCTACCCATATCCATCAAGCCGAAGATCACATTCGGCTTTATCAACATTGTTGGAAGGGAATTTGTCAGCGATATCATTACTGGTAATGTGGTGAATGCGTTATCCGAAAAACTAGCTCTCTCTGCTCCGTATCAGCCCGAGCTGAAATACACCCTCGACGAGAACAAGGAGTTCGAACAAAAATTTGGTGATGACAACAAGAGCACTTTTAAGTACCGCGTGTCCCATGCGCCGATCTCGATCGAGCGTTGGGTTCACGTGATTGCGCCGGTATTCTCTGACCGCGGAGTGCTCCTCGCCGCAACTGTGGATCAGAAGGACGCACGGCCATTTGTGCTAGAAGCATCCAAGGAGATCACCGATCCATCAACGCAAATAGAAGAGCTTGAGCAGAAAATTGCTGGACGCATACCTGGCGCCGAGAAGTACTATTCTGATAAGCAGCTTACTATCACCCTCAACACGGGCGCACTCTCATCCGTGACGACGGCAATTTCAGAGGCGGTTCGAACGCTATCATTCACCTTAGCAAGCACCGAGATTTCAGGGCGTCTATTTAACAAGCGTTGGTCCGACAAAATTTTGGGTGACGGCGGTTTCTACGCTGAAGCCGCTGGCGGAGATCGCGTTCATGGTTCTGTAACTGTCGCAACCGCTAACTTCAATTACGTGCCCGGGAAAGGCCTGGAGGGAAAGTTGGGCCTCTCGATATCCGCGGATGCAGATATTCATGTTCATGTAGACCCGCTGGTTGGTGGTGGCGTGGGCACAACAGTGAAACTCAAGGGCTCTACGAATCCCAATATCAGCGCACGAGTTGGGGTCTCGACGTTTAGATTTGAAGGCAATGACGTGGCGCTTCTTGCACCGGTTTTGACCTGCGCGGCTGTCGAGATAAGGGTTGAGACGGACGGAAAGCTCAAGCTCGGTTCAGGCTGGACCACCGTCCCCTCAATCGGTGTAATTACGGGGGAACTCGTTGGTGCAGACCCGCTTGACCCGACGATCCTTTCCGGAATCCCTGTTGCGCTTCCGGTTGTGGCCAAGAGCGATGCGGACATATCGACGGACCAGGTGGTCATCAAAGACGGATTATATCTGACGCTCGAGGCAACTGGCCTAAGTTTCGAACCCGCTGCTGCCGAGTACCGGCTCTCCAGTGACTTCTCGTTGCTCCTGAGTAACGAGGTGCCAGACGTCAAGGCGTTGCAAGATCGCGTCCAGCGCTTAACAATGGCCGCGAAGGTGTACTGGAGCAATGCAATGAAGCCCAGCTGTCCCGAGAAGCCGTCTCTGCGCGTTTTGGTGGGGGATCTTGAATTCGGGCCAAATAATGAAATTATAAAGTTCATCAGCAATGCTTGGAAAGATATAACGCAGGGACCAGGCAAGGAGAACGAGATAGTTAAACTGCTGGACAGAGTCAATGCCGCGGCCAAGGACTACGATGACGCGACGAAGAAATTGGCTGGAGACATAGGTGACGCAGCAAGGAATGCTTTCCCGAAGAACAATGACATTGGGCGCGCGGCAGGTGAAGTGGCCAAGTCTGTTACCAAAGCAGCTACAAATCCCGTAGGTGCCGTTCGAGATTTGGGGAAACAGATTCTGTGCGGTTTCTGTTAGAAATCATGAGCTTGCGAGGCGCCGGGTCATGAGCTGAGTTGAGGCGAGGAGGAGCCAAGCTGTTGAGCTTTCAACGGTGGCCTCGAAATCCTTGGCGAGACGCGGCGGTTGCGACCGAACCAAGCGAAGGTGCGCTCCACGACCCATCGACGTGGAAGCACTTCGAGGCCGTTGGCGGTGTCGGATCGCTTGATGATTTCGAGGGTCCAGTCGCCTGCAGCCCTTCGTGGACACTTTAACCCACCCTATACAATCACCACGGGCTCAGATGCTCTCGTCGGACACCCCCCCGCCGAGTATCCCTTAACCTCAGTAGCGGAACAACCACCTGTCTCATATCTCTTGAACCTGAACATCCTCTTGCCATTGCCATTGATTCAGATAGGGTACGTTTCGTAAGGTGCAGGTCGACGCAATCGCAATGCGAACCCGCTGGACCTTCAGTTAGACAACAAGAATATCAGATAGCATGGCCAATCCCTCTAACGAGAGTGAGTGTGCACATGAAATATCTTGTCATCTGCTTTGCGTTTATGGGGTCTTTGGTTGGAGATGGCGCCTTCGCTGACGAGGCTGGGGCCCGGCCAGCCGGTGCGCCCAACCCACCTCCATCTTCCGCTCCGAGCAATACAACCATCAGGCCCAGCCTCGGCGTCGGCGGTACAGAGCAACCGGGAGTTAATCCTAACACCGGTCCAACCAATCCCTCTCAGGCTCCGTCGCCCTCAGCGCCAGGAATTGTGATAACGATTCCGATAGAATAGCTGTCTGCATCGTAATGAGATCACGCGGACTCTTGTGATATTGGCTTCCCTACCAGCGATAGGTGGAATGATGAATATTAATGACACCTCAAAAACGTTGTGGTGCTCCCGCCACTTCTGTTGAAGCTGCTTCATTTATCCAATTTCCCGGGGCAGCGACTTGTTCGCGTTCTAATTTCACAATTCACGCCGTAACTGTGGTCAAACAAATAATAGTTCGGAGAATACAGCTTATTGGGCTACGAGAAGGGGGTATTCACTATGAGGCGATCGATACTGAGCGCATTTATTGCTGTTTTATTTGTTGCTGCAGCTTCAGTACCTGGGTGGACACTTGAACCGGTTACAGACGCCCTACTCGACAAGGCGGAAGACAATGCAAAGGACGTGATTGCCCGCGCAGAACAGGCTGGCGATGCCATCGCCAAGGCATTTGGCGAACAGGCTCTGATGGCGATCAAGGCTTTGCGGGAATCAGTGCACGCCTCGATAGGCGACGCCAAGCAGGCCGTCCTTGAGGCCCAGAGCAAGGTTTTCGACAATATCAATACTGTACTTGAACAGGCTCGCGAGGGTGAGAAGGTCGCGCTCACGGACATCACGACGTTGACCGCAACGATTTCCGACCAGATCAAGAACATACCTTTTACCAACCATGCTCCCGAGGTTATGCTTTATCAACCACGCGTATTCGTCTCGCAAGGTCCCGCTGTCGTGCCGTTACATGTCATAGGCCCGAGACTCGCGGCGAGCGGGCCTGAAATGACGTACGAAGGAGGGCTCCTCCCGTTGGACAAGGCCCGCGATGTAGAGTTGATCGCGCAACTCGATCGCTCCAAGTTGCCCTTTGACCCGACTAAACCGGTCTACAAAAGCGTGCGGATCACCTACGATAAGGGGCAGGCAACGTGGTGGAGTCCATGGAGCTGGTTCGCCAGCGACATAGTCACCCGCGACATGACGATTCTTCTTTTGCCGCAGACGTTGGGCACGTTCTCAATATCCACGAAGTTGAATTCCAGCACGACCGAACGAAAGACCTTCGCGAAACCCGTTGGCGGTCACGGTAAGGATAAGCCCATGGACTTCACTATAAAGCCTGAACCGCTTGATGTGGAAGCCGGTTGGCTCATTGATGCCGACAATATAAAGGCAGCCGGGCTGACGTTTAGGGATACCGGAGGACACGACGCGTCTTGTGTTGGCCTTGTTGCGGGAACGTTAACGAGAGAGAAGTTTGTATTTCGGATTCAACACGGTCACAAGACTGATGCTTTTGGCCACAAGTCGGATGGTGATAAAAGTTGCTCAATCGCAGTGCCGCTTATCAAGGTAAATCAAATGACGGTTGATGGCGATACAATCGAGGGGAAGATCGAGTGGATGAAGGATGTTAAGATGTCTCTCCCTGCTGACCTCGCGTCGTATGTGCTAACTCTAACTCTTTTCGACAGCAAAACCTTCATTCTTGAGCAGGATTCAAAAGTGCCCTACGGCGTGGTCGAGATTGAGCGTGGCGCAGGTTATGTTAAATTCCGGCCCAAACCACCGCTTGATTTCTGATCAGACTGCGGTAGCCAACGGGCGCCAACAATCCTGAATTTGGTCGTTCATAGTAGCTTAGGTAGTAAGTATACCACCGGCGCCGGAACCCCACCGGATCGCTTCTGTGTACAACCGTGCCGCCATGTGCCCCCGACTTAGCGGGTAGTTCCCCAGGCTATGCCACTGGAAAGCATGCACTGACAAAGCCCCCCAGGCTGAACGGGGTGCTGGTATTGGCACGTCCCTTGCGGAGTCTCACAGCTAAAGGCTGTTGGAGGCACAATCTGATTCACAAACTGCGCTATCGTCGGTCCCACCTGGTTTTCAAACGTCATGGCCTCTGCCTCCAATGGATGGCGCATATCCTGACATCCGCCACAACTGACATAAGCCTTTGAGTATTGGCACTTGAAGCTGTCAGTGCCCATCCGACGGTATTGAGCCACATGCACCATCTCATGAGCCAGGGTAATAGCGGCACCGGTCACATTTCCGTCTCGCAGGTACTTCTCGTTCAAGAAAACTAAGTCTCTGTCCGCTGTTATCCCCCACCCAAGCAGTCGCCCCCAACGTACAGTGACACCGGAAAATGCTTGCGAGGGGATCGCGCCACTCTGAACCAATATATCCCTTGCCTGTATCAGCATTTGCTCGCTACCAGCTGAGTAAGAACCCTGGGAGAGGATGACGCCATTCGTAATGGCTTGAAAGCCGAGCGCGCAATAGTCTTCCATTGCGTCGACCACGACCTTTATCGGGCTAGGGGGGTGGAATTCGGGAATCGCTCCGCCAGTCGCCGTACAGGCACTCTTCGTCGCCTCACAGGTGAGCTTACAACCGGGATCACACACATCATTGCTATCCCACGGGGTAATTTGGATATGGGTACAACACTCAGAGTTGCAGTCGGTATTGCAGTCGTCTGCTATGGCCGGTTGTATTGTGAGCAGAGAGGCCAGAGCGATGAATGAAAAAACTTTCATTTTCGTTCCTCCCATTGCGTCTAATCTACGCCTGAATCTTGGGACGAACAATGATTTTCCCAGGGTGTGGACGATTAGGCTTCGTACAGCACACCATCCGATCCAATAGACTTGTGATAGAAGATACGCGGCGTGTAGTACGTGTAATTCCCGATCCTGACCAGAGAACGGTCTTGAAGAAGGCAAGCAGTCTGCCGCAAAACATTGCGATTCTCCCCTGGTGGTGCGCTAGCCTGGGGCTTCGGCGCAATCTGCAGGCCTTTTTCGATCAGCACCTGCGGCTGAAACTGAAACTGGTATTTATCTGGGTATAGGTCTACTGCCACGTCCCAGGCGATGGGCGTGCAAGCTATGGCGGCGGTACCCGCGGAGTTCGATACTTCCTTCATCCTGGGTCTTACCCCAGATATCGACCAACGCTCCACTGGCTCGGGAAGATTGTTCATTTTTGCGCGATGAGTGTACTTCAAAAGTTCGAGGTACGCGTCGCTGGTGCCCTCTGTCGACGCTCGATCCTTGGGGTCGCACAGCACAATCTGGCTATATAGTTGTGGCAGGCGCTCAATAGCGGCGTTCGTGACCGCCGCTGACGCAGTTCCATCCGACTTGAAAGCGACTAGAGGCGGTGAATCTGCCCTTGCCCAGGCGTCAACAAATGTTGGAATGCCAAATGCATCGAGTCCATTGTGTAACTTACGAACAACGTCTTACTGACGTTCGAACGTGTTACTGTCATGTCGTTCAGTCTACCCTCAATAATAGACGACGAGAGATCCGTGTCGGCTATATTTGTTCCATAAAATTGACCAACCATTCTATCAAACGGCAACCAACCGCCAATAATCCAGGCATTCGACAGATCAATCGCCTTAAATGATACATCCTCCCAAAAAGGCAAGTTCAAGATCACGCCCCTCATGGCCAGCCCGGATGCAGCAAACTTGACTGCCCCCGGGCTTGGAACCCCATACCGCCCAATCACTGTCGCAAAGTGATCTCCGAATTGCACATCGAGGTGAGCACCGAACTCCTCGCTCGGCGGAGTATCGTCGATCCCTGTTATCGCATTGGCGATCACCTCTAGGCTGTTGAATGGCCAGGCACCAGAACTGCAATGGGTCGAGCGGCGAACCTTACAGAGTCAAATATGGGGCGCCTGAGACAAGTGCTGGAGGCGGAATCCCAAACCCCGACAACATCGCATGAGAAATCTGCATTCAGAAGCGACACGCCGTTATTGAACAGAATATTCCGTGCTGCACCCTTGCCGATGTTGCCTGCGGCGGGTGCGAGTAGCCGCTCCCAGGCTTTCTGGATGGCCTCGTCGCGACGCGCTGCGCGGTCCTCTCTCAATGAGCTCAAGTCCGCAATCACTTGGATAAATGTCATAAGGGCAATCAGTGCCCCGAGCACCGTCGCGATGACGATCGCCATTCGCACAATGCCCGTAGAACCCAAACTTAATACTTTGTCGCATGCGGCATCGACTTTGCTGACACTACCGACCAACGTGCGGCCCACCTTCGAGAATGCAAGACCAGCACTGGGGTGAGTTGTCGGAATTACTGCCCTGATCGCCGCCCGAGCGCTGCGAGCGCTTGTCTACCGCGTGCCCCTCCAACTTGCCTGGAGACGCCCCGGGGTCATCGGGCTTTGAATTTGCCTCATTCGTCTGTGTCATTGAAAGCAATCGCTGTGCGCAAAAAGCCGCTGGCCAGCGTGTGAGTATTGGGCGCTTTCATGTACCGCGGTTCTGGGCATATTGTCCGCCGACCGGATTCCCGAGTAACAATTCATCCTGATGTCGTCGGGTTACCGTGCGGTTACCATCTTCAGGGTGCACGAAAATCCGCTGGAATCCACCCGGCCCGTGCGCCGTTCAAAACCGGGGAACATCGACATCCATTCTGCGGCGCAATCTCGCGCACTCAAGTGAACGGCGGACCACTGCGCGGACAACGCAATTTCTGCCTTGCCAAGGTTGGGGTCGAGCGTTCGAATCGCTTCACCCGCTCCAATTTCCCAAGGGGAATCAAGCATCGAAAAAGCCGCGGTTCGCCGCGGCTTTTTCGTTTTTGGGCAGCACGGCATCACCCAGCAGACGAAGCGAGTTTGTCGCTTGCCGGCTGCCTGTGGCCTGCAGGCGCTTTGTTCGCCGCTCGGAATACCCCCAATAGAGTTAGGACCTTTGCCTTTCAATTTCGGACCAAGGTCCCTTGCGGACAGGTGCATTTAAACCAAACTGGCTAAGCAGTGGACCATCATATTAGTGAGTCCTCATATTTATAGTCCGGAATCATCCTGGCGGGAGGGCGGCTCGAAGGAGGAATTATGAAAACTCGAACCAGTCTGTTCGCAACGGTCGCCGCTCTCGCCCTTGTCGCGTCTCCAGTCCTCGCCGGCCCCGGCGGCAATGGCGGCGGGAAGGGTAACGGAGCAAGCAACGGCAACGGCGGCAACTCGGCCGCGGCCGGATCGCAGGGACACGGAGCCGCAACGTCTGCGGCGGCCAGGGATAAGTCCACTCGGGGAATTGCCCATGCGATGGCTGTCGTTTCGACGACGCCGGCCTCGCCGCAGGCCACCCTGTCCTTGCAGGCAGCCTTGGACAAGTTCCTGGCAAGAACGGCCGCGGATGACCCGGTAGAGTCTTCCGACGACACCTCCGGCGAAATTCCTGACGCAGCCGAATAGAATTGCAAATCCGTCCGCTGCGCGGCGGCGCACCGCACCATCGAGATTCTTAGCCCGTTGGCGGGCTCTTTCATCTGTTCGGCCGATGCCCTGGGTCAAGGAAGAGCCGACATTTGAGCCCGATCCTCAGGGATCCCTGGACGGTCCTGCCCCTACAGACTGATCCAGAGAGCGCCACCGGCTTCGGCCGGTGGTGCGTTTTTGCGTGGGCGCTCAACTGGCCCCAACCGCGGCCGTTTTGGTGCCGGGCTCGGAAGGCGGCTTCGCGAGGCGGGCAGGCTCGGCGGGGATATGCTGACCTGAGGCGCAGCGCCTGCCTCTACCGTCCTCCAAGGCGACGCACTGGAAGGACCGGCGGCGTTAGCGGGGAACCGCGAACATGTCGAAATTCTTCCTGCTGCCGAGGTCGTTTTCGTTGAGCTTCGGACCGAATAGCGTTGTCGGCCCAGCCAGGTGGACGTCGTAGCCCTTGTCGGCAAAGAACCGGTGCATCCGCAGCCGCTCGTCCACCGAAAGATTGTGATTGACCTCGGACTTGATGTAGGGCCGGCATTCGTCGATCAGCGCGCCGATCGAGATCAAAACCGACAGGTCGTGCGACTCCACGTCGGTCTTGATGTAGCGCAGGCGCTTGATGCGCTGGCCAAGCCGGGCACGGATCAACGGTTCGATCCGCCGCCCCTCGACCGGGATACTGAAAGCGCTGCCGTGCTGCCACCGCGACACCCCGGTGTGGTCGCCGCCGTTCTCGAACTCCGGGTTGCCGTAGTCGAAGACGAACGACCCATCTTCCGGCGTTGCCGCGTAGGGAATCGGAAAAATGTTCAATCGGGAAGGATTGAGCGCGGCATTGGCGCCGAGGATCGTGAAGGTATAAGGGTTCGGCTCGAAAGCGAGGACCAGGCCCTGCGGTCCGCAGGCGAGCGCTATCGGTACCGTGCTGTCGCCGACCTGGGCGCCAACATCGATCGCCACGTCGCCATCGCTCAGGAACGTCCGGAGATCATCGACCTCGCCCTGGGCGAGATCGAGATCTGCCCCGCGCGGGTTCTTCCATCGAGCGAATTCAATCTTCCCGTCTTTCGGGAGATCGATGACCTGTATCGAGTGGCCGTAAACGCGTGTTCTTGGCTTCAATCCAAGCAGGTAAAAAAATTCTTTGAGCCTCATCCGCTGCTGATAGCTCAACCCGTGACGGCATTTCAACCGGCGCAGGGCGTTGTAGCGCCGGCATCGACCGGCGTGGCTCTATTTGACTTGGACTATCTGATTCACTGGGACTATCTGGCGCCTGCACCTCTGCGAAAATCCGAAGGCGACATGCCGGCCAGTTTGCGGAACGACTTGTTGAAGGCGCTGAGCGAGCCGAAGCCGGAGTCCATGGCGACGCGCAGCACGTTGGCGTCCTGATGCATCAGCAGCGCCTGCGCGTAGCTGAGCCGCAACAGGTTGACATATTCGTTGAGCGTCATGCCGGTCGATTTCTTAAAAATGCTCATGGCGTATTTGGGATGGATGTCGGCCGCCGCCGCGATGTCCACGCAGTCGATGTCGTATAGGAAATTCTCCGCGATGAAGTCGCACATGCGCCCGACATTGCGCAGGGATTGCTGATCGAAGGGGCTGCCTGTTTCCTGCTCGATCGGAGTTTCGGGTACCAGCCGGTAAGGTTCGAAGCGCACCCGCTCCAGCCGCAGCAGCAGTTCGTTGACGGCGTGCTCGGCTTTGCCCGGATCGCCTGACCGGACGTAGCGGTTCCAGCGCTCGAAATTGTCGCTGTCGGACCGGTCGGTGGCATTGGTCACCAGTGTCGCGCCCGTCATCAGCCGGTTGCGGACGTCCGCGGGCAGGTGCAGCCGGAAGAAGTGCACCAGCGGCAGATGCGCGCCGGCATAGACGGCGTCCTCCGACGCATCGTCCATCTGGTGCGGCAGGCCGCCCCAGAACAGGCACATGTCGCAGGCCGAAAGCGAGATCTCGTGCTCATCCATGCGGTAGTGCACGGCGCCGCGGACGATGAAATTCACCTCGACCTGGGCATGCCAATGCGGCTTCAGCATCACCAGAGGCTGGGTGTGAAACATCTGCAGCAGCAGCGGCAGACCCTCCACGCTGCTAGCGCCAGGCTGATAAAACGGCCTTTCCGGCATCTTACTTTCCGCCAATTTTTTATTCCTTTTGTCGCGGACAAGCCTTCCCCAGTGCCTAGTCTAGGCACGCTCGCGATGAGAGAGCAAATGAAATGGGAGGATTTCAATGCGCACCATACTGACCTGCGCCGCGCTCGCGCTTGCCCTGGGCTCTGCCCCGGCCTTTGCGCAATCCGGCGAAATCACGATCTGGAGCTGGAACGTCGCCGCTTCGTCGCTGAAGGCCACCATAGAAGGTTTCAACAAGCAGTTCCCCGATATCAAGGTCACGGTCCAGGATCTCGGCAACAACCCGACGTACGACAAGTCGATTGCAGGCTGCGCCGCCGGCGGCGAGGGGCTGCCTGACATCGTGACGATCGAGAACGGCGAGGCCGAGAACTACTGGAGCCAGTTCCCGGACTGCTTCGTCGACCTCCATACGCTCGGCTATACGGCCGAAGACCAGGCGAAATTCCCCGACTTCAAGCGCACCGAACTCGAAGTGGAAGACAAGGCCTATGCGATGCCATGGGATTCCGGCCCGGTGGCGATGTTCTACCGCCGCGATTTCTACGAGAAGGCCGGCGTCGATCCAACCTCGATCAAGACCTGGGACGATTTCATTGCCGCCGGCAAGAAGATCCAGGAGGCCAATCCTGGTGTGAAGATGACCAATGCCGATTTCAACGGCGACTCCGAATTCTTCCGCATGATCGCCAACGAGCAGGGCTGCGCCTATTTCGCCGCCGATGGGCAGTCGATCACCGTCAATCAGCCGGCCTGTGTGGCGTCGATGACCAAGATCAAGGAGATGAATGACGCCGGCATCATCACCTCGGCCGACTGGAGCACCAAGATCACCAACAACACCGCCGGTACTGTCGCCAGCCAGATGTATGGCGGCTGGTATGAGGGCACCATACGCACCGAGTCGCCCGACGGGAGCGGCAAGTGGGGCGTCTATCTGATGCCGAGCCTCACCGCCGATGGCCCGCGCGCCGCCAATCTCGGCGGCTCCTCGCTCGCCATCACCTCGGTGTCCAACAACAAGGAGGCCGCCTACGCCTACCTGAAATACTCGCTTGCGACCAATGAGGGCCAGATAGCGATGCTGAAGGGTTTTGGCCTCGTGCCGTCGCTGATCTCGGCCCTCGATGACCCCTATGTCTCCGAAGGCCAGCCCTATTGGGGCGGCCAGGCGGTGTGGAAGGATATTCTCGGCACCTTGCCCAAGGTCGTCCCCAGCCGCGGCACGCCGTTCCAGAGCGACGCGGAAATCATCGTCCGCGCGGTGCAGACCAAATATCTGGGCGGCGGCTATCCCGATGCCAAGGCGGCGCTCGACGATGCCGCAAGCCAGATCGCCTCGGCGACCGGCCTGCCGGTCGAAGAGTGAGCTGAGCGCCGCTCTCCCTTCTCCCCTTGTGGGAGAAGGTGTCGCCGAAGGCGACGGATGAGGGGTGTTCCAGCTTGGCAGGACGGCATTCCGTCCAGCACCCCTCAACCGTCTTGGCGCTGCGCGCCAATCCACCTTCTCCCACAAGGGGAGAAGGCAAGACAAGGCCGACCTCGACAGTGGGCCGGTAAACTTAGAAACGGGAAACGAAGGAGGCAATGATGCGCTATCAGAACGCCACGGCCTATCGCTTCCTCGCGCCCTATTTGCTGATCTTCTCGATTTTCTGGCTATGGCCGATCATCAGCTCCTTCCTGATCTCCTTCCAGGCGACGCGCACCGTGCCGTGGCGGTTCGCGCCGACCTTCAACTGGGGCCGGCTGATCGGCGACCCGGCTTTCTTCAACGCGTTGAAAAACACTTTGCTCATCCTCGTCATCCAAGTGCCGGTGATGATCACTTTGGCGATCGTGATGGCCGTGCTGCTCAATTCGCCGCTGCTCAAGGCCCGAGGCCTGTTCCGCTTCGCCTTCTTCGCTCCTGTCGTGGTCGGCGAAGTCGCCTATTCGGCGGTGTTCCGGCTGATGTTCAACCTCGATTACGGCATCATCAACAAGCTGCTGAACAGCGTCGGCCTGCCCCGTATCGACTGGTTTTCCAACGTCACGCCGGCGATGGCGGTCATCATGATCGCGGTGACCTGGCGCTGGGCCGGCTACAACGCCATCATCCTGCTCGCCGGCCTGCAGTCCATCCCCCAGGATGTCTACGAGGCCGCGACGCTGGACCGCGTCAGCAAGCTCAAGCAGTTCTTCTACATCACCCTGCCGCTGCTCAAGCCGATCATCGTGTTCTGCGCCGTGCTGTCGATCATCGGCACCATGCAGCTGTTCACCGAACCGTTCCTGATCACCGAACGCGGCGGACCGGGCGGCGGCACCGAAACGCTCGGGCTGCTGCTTTACCGCCAGGGTTTCAGGTCGCTCAATTTCGGTTACGCCTCGGCCATCGCCTACACCATGGCCGGGCTGGCGATCGCCATCTCGCTGGTGCAACTGTGGCTGACGAGGGACCCGAAATGAGCTCGCGTTCCTCTTCGCGCCGTTCCTCCGCCAGATTGGGACGCAGCATCGCGCTGCATCTGTTCCTGACGCCGCTGGCGCTGATCTGGCTGTTTCCGCTGTGGATGATGGTAATCTTCTCGACCATGCCCGACAGAGGCATCTTCAGTCCCAGCATCGAGCTTTTGCCGCACGGCAGTTTCCTCGACAATGTCAACAATTTGCAGCGCGACACGAATTTCATCGGCGCCATCGGCATCTCCGTGTCGGTGGCGGTCACCTACACGTTCCTGTCGGTGCTGCTCACCTCGATGGCCGGCTGGGCGCTGGCGCGCTACCAGTTCTTCGGCAAGGGCGTGGTCGTCGCGATCATCCTCGGCACCATCACGCTTCCCTATGCGGTCGTGCTGATCCCGCAATTCATCATGGTGGCGCGCGACTTCAAGCTCGCCAATACGTGGGTGGCGCTGATCGTGCCGCCGCTCTTCAATTCGCTCGGCGTGCTGTTCATGCGGCAGAGCTTCTCGATGATGCCGGGCGATCTGTTCGACGCCGCTCGGGTCGAGGGGGTCAAGGAGTGGCGGATCTTCCTGTTCGTAGCACTACCGCTGGCGCGGCCGATGCTGGCGGCGCTCGCCATCATCCTGTTCCTTGCCTCCTGGAACAACTACCTCTGGCCGCTGCTGATCAATTCCAAGCCCGGTGCGATGACGGCGCCGGTAGCGCTCGGCACGCTGATCGGCCTCACCAAAGTGTCGTGGGGCGGCATCATGGCGGGCGCAGTGATGCTCACCGTGCCGATGCTCGTCGTGTTCGTGCTCTTGCAGCGCCATTTCGTCGCCGGCATTGCCGCCGGCGCCATCAAATAGGATCAGCATGGCAGCGGTTACACTCAAGAATGTCGTCAAGCGCTTCGGCGTCTTCGAGATCGTTCACGGCGCGAACATCGACGTCAATGACGGCGAATTCGTCGTCTTCGTCGGCCCTTCCGGCTGCGGAAAATCCACGCTGCTGAGGATGATCGCCGGGCTCGAGGACATCAGCGGCGGCGAGATCGCCATCGGCGGCAAACTGGTGAACGATGTCGAGCCGGCCGACCGCGGCATCGCCATGGTGTTCCAGTCCTACGCGCTCTATCCGCATATGAGCGTCGAGCAGAATCTGAGCTTCGGGCTGAGGATGAACGGCAACCCGAAAGCCGACACCGAGCGGCGGGTGAAGCGGGCCTCCGAAATCCTGCGCATCGCCGAGCTGATGAAGCGGCGCCCGCGGCAATTGTCGGGCGGCCAGCGCCAGCGCGTCGCTATCGGCCGCGCCATCGTGCGCGAGCCGCAAGTGTTCCTGTTCGACGAGCCGCTGAGCAATCTCGACGCCGAGCTCAGGGTGCAGATGCGGGTCGAGATCTCGCGCCTGCACAAGGAGCTCGGCGTCACCATGATCTATGTGACGCACGACCAGACCGAAGCGATGACGCTGGCCGACAGGATCGTGGTGCTCAACGCCGGCAATATCGAGCAGATCGGCGCGCCGCTCGATCTCTATGACGACCCCGCCAACCGCTTCGTCGCCGGTTTCGTCGGCTCGCCGAAGATGAATTTTATGGCGGCGAACGTGGTCGGAAACGACGACGGCGCAATAACCGTCGAACTCGCCAACCATTGTGGCGCCAAACTGCGGAAGCCGCTTTCGGGTGCCCCGCCTGCGGTCGGTGCCGAGGTCGTGCTCGGCGTCCGGCCGGAGCATTTCTTCGAGGCCGGCGAAGGCGATTGCGACATTGCTGTCAAGGCCGACGTCGCCGAGCACCTCGGATCGGTGAGCTACATCTATGCCAATGCCGGGCCAGAGGAACTGATTATCGAGCGCGAGGCATCGCGGCAGCGGGCGAATGGCGACCACATGGCGGTGTCGATCAAGGCCGGCCGGTCGCTTCTCTTCGACAAATCAGGTGCACGCATTCGCTAATGCATGTCGCCCAAAAGCATGCCCTCGGGCGTGAACCGAGGATGCGCAGCGGTTTGGGACAACGACATGCACAAAACTAAGACACGCAATTTTTCTTTTACCAACTCGCGACGCCGAGGCGTCCCCAAGGAGATTTGAAATGACGTCCGAACCACGAAAGATCCACTGGGGCATTCTCGGGCCCGGCACCATCGCCAAAGCCTTTGCCGGCGGTGTGGCCCATTCGCATACCGGCACACTGGTTGCGCTCGGCGCACGCAATCCCGGCAAATCAGGCCTTGCCGATAACTTCCCCGGTGCCCGCATCCTCGACGGCTACGAGGCTCTGCTCGCGGATCCGGACGTCGATGCGGTCTATATTTCGACACCTCACCCGAGCCACGCCGAATGGGCGATCAGGGCGGCCGAGGCCGGAAAGCATGTGCTTTGCGAAAAGCCGATGGGGCTGACCGCCTTCGAGGCGGACGCGATGATCCATGCAGCGCGCAAGGCCGGCACCTTTCTCGGCGAAGCCTTCATGTACCGGCTGCATCCGCAGACGGCAAAGCTGGTCGAACTGATCAGGTCCGGCGCGATCGGCGAGGTGCGCATGGTGAAGTCGAGCTTCGGCTTCGCCATGCCTGATTTCATGCCGGAACACCGGCTCTACGCGAACGATCTCGCCGGCGGCGGCATTCTGGATGTCGGCGGCTATCCCGTTTCGATGGCGCGGCTGATTGCCGGGGCAGCATTGGGAAAACCCTTCGCCGAGCCGGACAAGGTGGCGGGTGCTGCACATCTTGGTCAGTCCGGCGTCGACGAATGGGCTTCGGCGCTGCTGCATTTTCCCAGCGGCATCGTCGCCGAAGTCTCCTGCGGCATTTCGCTGGCGCAGGACAATGTCCTGCGCATCCTTGGCACCAAGGGCCGCATCGAGGTCGCGGATTTCTGGTATGCGAGCGGCAGGGAAGGCGGCACCGGCGAGATTCGCATCATCCGTCCGGGCGGTGAGGAGGTGATCGAGGTCAGGGAAGACCGCTGGCTCTACGCTTTCGAGGCCGACGCCGCCGGTGAGGCGATCGTGGCCGGAAAGCAGGAGTTTGCCTGGCCGGGCATGGGCTGGGCCGACAGCCTCGGCAATCTGCGCGTGCTCGACAAATGGCGTGCCGCCATCGGGCTCGAATACGAGATCGAGAAGCCCGAAAAACGCGTCAACACCATCTCCGGCCGGCGGCTGCGCTCCGGCGGTACCACCATCCCGAAGCGCGAAATTCCAGGCCTGCCGCCGCCGGCCTCGTGCCTGGCGCTCGGCTTCGAGGATTTTCGCACGTTCTCCTCGGGGATGATCCTGCTCGATGCCTATTTCGAAGCCGGCGGCAACGTCTTCGACACGGCCTTCATCTATGGCAGCGGCTACACCGAAACGCTGCTCGGCCAGTGGTTGAAGAACCGCGGCGTGCGTGAGCAATCTGTGGTCATCGGCAAGGGCGCGCACACCCCGCTCTGCTATCCCGATGTGATCGGCAAGCAGCTCACCCAGTCGCTCGACCGGCTGCAGACCGATCATGTCGACGTCTATTTCATGCACCGCGACGATCCGGACGTGCCGGTCGACGAATTCGTCGACGCAATGGACAGGGAGTTCAGGGCTGGCCGCATCCGCGGTCCGTTCGGCGGCTCGAACTGGACGAGGGAACGCATGGACGAGGCCATTGCCTATGCCGAGCGGACCGGCAAGCAAAAGCCTGGCGCGCTTTCGAACAATTTTTCGCTGGCCGAAATGCTGGTGCCGATCTGGCCGGGTTGCGTCACATCGTCGAGCGATGAATGGAAGGCCTGGCTGACCGCCCGGCAGATGCCCAATTTCGCCTGGTCGAGCCAGGGCCGGGGTTTCTTCACCGGTCGCGCCGGGCGCGACCAGCGCGACAATGAAGAGCTGGTCCGGGTCTGGTACTCGGAAAAAAATTTCGGCCGCCGCGACCGGGCGATCGAGCTCGCCAACAGGTTGGGCAAGAGCCCGATCCATGTCGCGCTCGCCTATGTCCTGGCCCAGCCGTTCCCGTCCGTCCCGCTGATCGGACCACGCACGCTCGACGAACTGGAGGACAGCCTGCAGGCGCTCGACATTGCGCTTTCGCCTGACGACATCGCGTGGCTGGATGGCGGTTCGGACCAGCATCCCGCGCGCCGCACGGGCTGAGCTTCCTTCCACCTTCTCCCCTTGTGGGAGAAGGTGGATCGGCGCGCAGCGCCGAGACGGAAGAGGGGTGCTGGACGGAGTGCCGTCGGTGCCAAGCTGGAGCACCCCTTGTATCTGCACGGAAGGTTTTTTGTGCGATGGAAGCGACTGTGCCTCGGGTCGGATGGCCATCCGGCCCGAGGCACGGCGAAGTCGCCCGTTACCCCTCCGGTTACAACCGTGGATGAGCTTGGGATCTTCGCCAACGTCACGCACGACCGAATAGTCGCTTGGCTCCAATCGTACGCACAAGGCAGGTTACCGTGAACAAGACCATCTGTGGAATAGATATTTCGAAGGACTGGCTCGACGCCCATGTCGTGCCGAGCGGCGCGTGGGGCCGTTTCGGCAATGACGCGGCAGGCATAGCCGAGCTTGCCGCCTTCTGTCGGTCTCACGGCGTCGAGCTCGTGGTCATGGAGGCGAGCGGCGGCTACGAGCGTCTTGCCTACCTGCTTCTGTGGGAGATGGATCAGCCCTGCGGCATCGTCAACGCGCGCGTGCGCCGCTTCGCCGAGGCGATGGGCTATCTGGAGAAGACCGACAGGATCGACGCCGCCGTCATTGCCCATTATGCGCAGGTCAAACGGCTGCAGCCGACGCCGCCGCCGAGTGCGGCCCAGCAGCGGCTCAAGGCGCTGGTCGCCCGGCTTTGCCAGGTGACGGACGATCTCACCGTTCAGAAGCAGCGCAAGAGCGCTGCCGCCGATGCCGAGACCATTGCCAGCCTCGATGAGGTCATTGCCGTGCTCAAGCGCCAGGGCCGCCGGCTCGAGGGCGAGATCGCCTCGCTGATCGACGACGATCCACTGTGGCATGCCTCGACCAGGCCTTCCGCTCGCTCAAGGGCGTGGCCTCCCGCACCGTGGCGCGGCTGATGGCCGAACTGCCTGAGATCGGCCTGCTCTCCAACAAGGCCATCGCCAAGCTGGCCGGCCTGGCGCCGATCGCCAACGACAGCGGCAAGCGCAGTGGCCGAAGGCCGGTGCGGGGCGGGCGCGCAGCACCGCGCTCCATCCTCTTCCTCATTGCCCGCATCGTTGCCCGCTACGATCCTCACCTCGGCGCCTTCCACCAACGGTTGCAGGCCGCCGGAAAGGAAAAGATGGTCATCCGCATCGCACTCGCCAGAAAGCTGCTCGTCATTCTCAATGCAAAAGCACGCGATGCGCGCAAAGAGTTCGCTAATGCAACTTGACATCAGAGATAGTCGCTCATCCGTCGCCTTCGGCGACACGTTCTCCCACAAGGGGAGAAGGGAAGACGGGGCGGCGCAACGCTGCGGCTCTGCCCTACCTACCAGCTCACCTTCGGTCTGCGGTTCCAGTCGGTCATCCCGCAGAAATCAGCCTGTAACTCTCCTACTTTACTGCCAAGCGGCGACCGCGGCTCTCGCTGGCAAGATCGCTATTCTCAGCAGCATGTGTTTGTTTTAATTGAGCTTTCTATTTCTTGAAAAGCTTGTTGCTTTCCTACATACTTCGGAAACCGGCCGCGTGAGGCGAGCAGGCAAGCGATGCGCGAACATGGTAGAGGTCGAGTTCTACGAACTGCATGGGAAAGATTCATGACCGAAGCTGAAGGCCATGTACGATTGACCTCGGGCGACGAACCCGATGGGCGCGATCATGTCAGGCGCATCCCCGACATCATCTCGCTGGTCAAGGACTCTTACGGTGAATTGCGCCCGGCGGAGCGGCGCGTCGCCGATGTCGTGCTCGACGATGTCAGATTCGCGGTCGACGCTTCCAACGCAGCACTTGCCCAGCGCGCCCAGGTCAGCGAACCCACCGTGACCCGGTTCTGCCGGGCCATTGGCTGCGAGGGCGTGCGCGATTTCAAGCTGAAGCTGGCGCAGAGCCTCGTCGTCGGCGCGCTCTATCTGAGCAAGCCGCCGCCCACCAGCGGCGACAACGGCATGCCGTTCTGGAATGCCGTGTTCGGCGAAGCACGCCGGGCGCTGCAGGAGGCCGAACGGCAGCTTGATCCGGCACAGCTGGTGAAGGCGGCCGAGCTCATCGCCAAGGCGCGCCAGGTTACGGTGTTCGGCCTCGGCGGCAGCTCCTCGGCGCTGGCGCAGGAAACCCAGTACCGGCTGTTCCGCTACGGCATCACCGTCAGCGCCCAGTGCGACCCGTATCTGATGCGGATGACCGCCTCGACCTTGAAGCCCAGCGATCTGGTGATCGCCATTTCGGCGACCGGACGCACCCGCGAAGTGATCGAGGCCGTCGAACTGGCCAAGCACTACCGCGCCAACGCGATCGGCGTGACCGCGCCCGACACCGACCTTGCCCGCGCCTGCGACGTCAGGCTGACGGTGGCGGTGCCCGAATATCCCGACACGCTGAAGCCGACCGCCTCGCGGTTTGCCTTTCTGGCCGCGATCGACCTGATGGCGGTGGCGGCCGCCTACAAACTTGACGGCTCGGCTCGCGAAACGGTCCGCCGCATCAAATACAACGCCCAGATCCACAGGACGGGCAAAGAGATGGAGCCGCTGGGGGACTGAGAGGCGCGGCTCTCGTTCTCCCCTTGTGAAGGGCGGGCGAGGCCCGTGACTCGCCCCGGGCGGTGGATTGGCGCGTAGCGCCAAGCTGGAATACCCCTCATCCGTCGCCTTCGGCGACACCTTCTCCCACAAGGGGAGAAGGAAGACCGGGCGGCGGCGACTTGAAGGAGAAAAAACAGATGCTCGACATGGAACCATCGAAACAGGCGGCCACCTGGTTTTCCTCCCTCTCCCGCGCGCTCGAGACGGGCGACGCAGCGGCCGCGACCAACCTGTTCGTCGAGGATTGCTACTGGCGCGACCTGCTGACCTTCACCTGGAACATCAGGACGATGGAAGGCCGCGCGGCGATCCGCGACATGCTGGAAGCCACACTGGCTACGACCAAGCCGACTGCCTGGCAGCTCAGTGGCGAGGCAAGCTCGGACGAAGGCATCGTCGAGGCCTGGTTCACCTTCGAGACGTCATCGGCGTGGGGCCGGGGCATCATGCGCCTGCAGGACGGCCGATGCCGGACGCTGTTCACGGCGATGAGCGATCTTAAGGGTTTTGAGGAGCGCAAGGGGCCGGCGCGGCCGCTGGGTGTCCGCCACAAGGCCGATCCGGACCGCGAGACTTGGGCAGAGGCGAGGGCGCGCGAGATGCGTGATCTCGGCGCCGGCCAGCAGCCCTACTGCATGGTCATCGGCGGCGGCCAGTGCGGCATCATGCTAGGTGCGCGGCTGCGGCAGCTCGGCGTGCCGGCCATCGTCATCGAGAAGAACGCTCAAGCCGGCGATTCCTGGCGCAACCGCTATCGCTCGCTCGTGCTGCACGACCCGGTCTGGTACGACCATCTGCCCTACATCCCGTTTCCGGAAAACTGGCCGGTGTTCACGCCCAAGGACAAGATGGGCGACTGGTTGGAAATGTACACGCGCGTCATGGAGCTCAATTACTGGACCTCCACGACATGCGTCCGCGCGTCCTACGACGAAGCCGAAAAAATCTGGACGGTCGAGGTCGATCGAGCCGGCGAGCGCATCACGCTCAAACCCAGGCACATCGTCTTCGCAACCGGCGCCTATGGCCCGCCGAGGCAGATCGACCTACCGGGCGCCACGGCGTTCCAGGGCGAGATCCTGCATTCCAGCCAGTATTCCAGCGGCGAAAAATTCCGTGGCAAGGCGGTCGCCGTCATCGGCGCGGCAAGCTCGGGCCACGATGTCGCCGTCGATCTCTGGGAGAGCGGCGCTGAGGTGACCATGATCCAGCGCTCGCCGACGACGGTGGTCAAATCCGACACGCTGATGGAGGTCGGCTTCGAGATTTTTTCGGAGAAGGCGCTGGCCCGCGGCATCACCACCGAGAAGGCCGACATGATCGTCGCCTCGACGCCGTTCGCGCTGCTGCCGCAAAGCCAGCGGACGCTCTACGGCGTGATCAAGGCGCGCGACGCGGCCTTCTACGACCGCTTGCGCGGCGCCGGCTTCGCCATCGATTTCGGCGACGACGAGACCGGGCTGCTGATGAAGGCCTACCGCACCGGCTCGGGCTACTACATCGACGTAGGCGCCTCAGATCTGATCATCGACGGCGAGATCGGCGTCCGCAGCGGCGTCGAGATCAAGTCGCTGACGCCGACTGGGATCCTGTTCGACGACGGCACCGAACTGGCGGCCGACGCGATCATCTCCTGCACCGGCTATCAGTCGATGAACGAGACCGTGGCGGTGATCGTCTCGCGCGAGGTCGCCGACAAGGTCGGCCCGTGCTGGGGGCTCGGCTCGGGCACCAGAGGCGACCCAGGCCCATGGCAAGGTGAATTGCGCAACATGTGGAAGCCGACGGCGCAGGAAACACTATGGTTCCACGGCGGCAATCTCGCACTGTCGCGTTTTTACTCGAAATTCGTCGCGCTGCAGATCAAGGCGCGCATGGAAGGCGTTGCGACGCCGGTTTATGGGGCGCCGGGGTGAAGCTGCGATCTCCCCCCTTGAGGGGGAGATGCCAAGTTCTGGCAAAGAGGGCAGGCCAAAGGGAGTCGCCGCATGTCGAGCGCCAACCTCCATCCGTTGCAAGGCGAGCCCGGTCGAACCGACCCCCTCTGTCGCCTTCGGCGAACATCTCCCCCTCAAGGGCCCTCAAGGGGGGAGATCACCCACGCCCGAAATGCCGGACAGCAACATCGACATGCGTCTCGTGCGCATGCGCTTCGAAGCGTTCGGTATCGCCAAAATCGTTAGCCGCCTCGTTCGGCCACCAGATGCCGCCAATCACAATGCCGTCCGAGACCAGCCTCTGCTCGGCGACCAGCGAGGCGCCGACCGCATCGACGAAGGTGAAACTGCCCGGGCGCAGCCGCAGCACCGCGATGTCGCCGACGGCACCGACTGCCAGCGCGCCAAGCTCGGGCCTTGCGATCGCCTCGGCCGGCCGCTGTGTTGCCGCGCGCAAAATCTCGACCAGCGGCATGCCGAGCGCCAGCAGTTTCGACATGCACACCAGAATGTCGAAGGCCGGTCCGTCGACGCAGTAGAGATGCACGTCGCTGCTGATCACATCAGGCGCCAGCCCCTCCTTGAGCATCGCTTTGGCGACCTCGAAATCGAACGAGCCCATGCCGTGGCCGATATCGAAGATGACGCCGCGCTCGCGCGCCAGCCGCATGTCGGGCCGCACCGCGCCGGATGCGAAGATCGGCGCGTTGGGAAACGGCCGGAAGCAATGGGTGAGAATATCGCCCTTGCGCAGGCGCGGCAGCACTTCCGAGCGGCCCGGCGGCGGCTCGTCGATATGCGCCATCAGCGGCAGGCCGGCCTGGTCGGCGGCCTCGAGCGCCAGATCGACCGGCGCGATGCCGCTGCTGCCGCCGGCATGGCGACCCGAGCGGACTTTTACGCCGACAATCATGTCTGCGTGCTCGCGCACCGCCGCCACCGTCTCGCGCGGTTCGCAGAGCCGGAGATCACTGCACTCGCCAACCGAAACGGTCTGCGAGAAGCCGAAAATCCCGGCAAAGGAAATGTTGACATAGGCCAGGATGCGGACTTTCGAGCGCTCGATGACATGGCGGCGAAAGCCGAGGAAGTTGCCGGCCCCAGCACTTCCCGCGTCGATGAACGTGGTGGTGCCGCTTTTTGCGGCGAGGCGGTCGGCATCGACGCCGAGCGAGGTGCCGCCCCAATAGACGTGGCTGTGCAGATCGATGAGGCCGGGCGCGACGATGGAGCCGGTGGCATCGATGACGCGCGCGGCGCGATCGAAGGGAATGTCGGCATCGATCGCGGCGATGCGGCCACCGGCGATGGCCAGATCGCGTTGCGCATCGAGGCCGGACGCCGGATCGATGAGGCGGCCGCCCTTCAGGAGGAGATCAAATTGCATCGGCGTCCGGCTCCGTTGTGTCTTCTCGTCAAACCGGTCTGTAGGCGACAGCCTCGACCTCGATCTTGATGTCGATCATCAGCCGCGACTCGACGGTTGTCCGCGCCGGCGGATCCTTTGCAAAATGCCTGGCATAAACGGCATTGAAGGCGCCGAAGTCGCGCGCGTCCTCGAGCCAGACTGTCGTCTTGACCACGTCGTCCATGGTGCAGCCGGCCAGCGCCAGGGCTGCCTGCACATTCGAAAGTACCTGCTCGGTCTGTTCTACGATACCGCCCATGACCACCACGCCGTCGCTGCCAACCGGCACCTGGCCCGAGATATAGACCATATCGCCGGCCCGGACTGCCGGCGACAGCGGCACATGCGATGTTCCAAAACACTGCTTGGGCAAGGTCTGTTCTCCTTCAAAAAGCATTGGTGCGTTGCCGTGCTGTCCGGCAATCGCCGCGAAGCTCCGCGCGGGCTCTTCGCTGCGCCGGTTTGCCCGTTCCCGGCGGAAGGCTATGCCTCCCGGCGATTCTCATACAGGCCGTGTTGGAAAGCAACATTTTTTAGAATTCATGTTGCTTTATTACAGGAGCATCGGAGGTGTGAGCGGAGTGCCGAAACTGCCGATCTCCCCCCAAGTGGGAGATGTCCGGCAGGACAGACGGGGCGCTGTCCCGCCGACGCCCCGAAAGGTTCCGCTCGACAGCAGCATTTGGAAGGGACCCTAAGAGTTTTTGCTTCGCCCTGGGAGGGAAGCGGCCCAATGCTCCCGCCAAGCCAGTCACCGATCAATCCGCGTCGACAGGATGATCGAAGACGATGTCCGCTCGACCCCGTCCATCGCGCCGATCTGGTCGAGAAGCGTGTCGAGATCCCTGATCGACGGCGCGTCGACGATGACGATCATGTCGAAATTGCCGCTCACCGAATGCAGCGTCCGCACCGGCGGCAGCGCCTGCAGGCTGCGCACCACCTTGTCGGCGAGCTTGGGCGTGACGGTGAGCAGGACATGCGCCCGCACCAGTCCCTGTTCGTAATCCGGCGAAAGCCTGACGCCATAGCCGGTGATGATGCCGCGCTGCTCCAGCCGCTCGATCCGGCTCTGCACCGTTGTCCGCGACACGCCCAGCCGCCGCGCCAGCTCGGCTGTCGAGGCGCGCGCATTCACGCGCAGCAGGGAGAGCAGGGCCTGTTCGGCGTTGCTAAGCACTTTCGACGAACCTCATCGGCATACTGAGCAATCTGACACTTCGTTTCGAACAATTCCACGCTTCCTTTCGACAGGCAAGCTGCGATTCTATCGTCTTGAGCAAATGTAAGGCGAGGGAACCGGTCATGAAGAAAATCATAGTTGTCGGCGCCGGCAAGATCGGCTCGACCATCGCCGAGATGCTGGCGTCCACGGGCGACTATCAGGTCACCCTCGTCGACCGCTCGGCCGCACAGCTCAGCGCAGCCGAATTGCCTGCCACGGTCGAGACGCTGGAACTCGACATCGAAGCCGCCGGAACGCTCGAAGCGGCCCTGGCCGGCAAGTTCGCGGTGCTCAGCGCAGCGCCCTTCCATCTGACCACGCGCATCGCCGAAGCGGCGGCCAGCGCCGGCGTGCATTATCTCGATCTGACCGAGGACGTCGTCGCGACCCGACGCGTCAAGCAACTGGCGCGCTCCGCCAACAGCGCCTTCATCCCGCAATGCGGGCTGGCGCCGGGTTTCATCTCGATCGTCGCCAACGATCTCGCCAGCCGCTTCGACACGCTGGAGAGCGTGCGCATGCGGGTTGGGGCGCTGCCGCAGTACCCCTCGAATGCGCTGAACTACAATCTGACCTGGAGCACGGACGGCGTCATCAACGAATATTGCGAGCCTTGCGAGGCGATCGTCGAAGGCGAACTGATCGAAGTGCCGCCGTTGGAGGAGCGCGAGGAATTCTCGCTCGACGGCGTCACCTACGAGGCGTTCAACACGTCCGGAGGGCTCGGCACTCTGGCCGAAACGCTGAAGGGCAAGGTGCGCACGCTGAACTATCGCACCATCCGCTACCCTGGCCACGCCGCGATCATGAAGGCGCTGCTCAACGATCTCGGCCTGCGCCACCGCCGCGACGTGCTGAAGGACATTTTTGAGAGCGCCCTGCCGGCAACGCTGCAGGACGTGGTCATCGTCTTCGTCACCGTCAGCGGCCGCAAGAACGGCCGCCTGCTGCAGGAGACCTACGCCAACAAGATCTATGCCAGGCGTGTCGGCGATACGGTGCGTAGCGCCATCCAGATCACCACGGGCTCAGCCATCTGCGCGGTGCTCGACATGCTGGCCGACGGCACCTTGCCGGCGAAGGGTTTCATCAAGCAGGAGGACATCGCGCTCGATGCCTTCCTTGCCAACCGCTTCGGCCACGCCTATGCGCAGCACGAGATGGTTAGCCGGCTGGCGGGGTGAGCTGTGTAATCTCCCCCCTCGAGGGGGAGATGTCGCCGAAGGCGACAGAGGGGGTCGCCTCGCGTAGAGCGCTAACCTCCATCTGTCGCAAGGGAGGTCGCATCCAGTCGAACCGACCCCCTCTGGCCTGCCGGCCATCTCCCCCTCAAGGGGGGAGATCACCTGCCCTCAAACATGCAGCGCGTGCCCAAGCGCCTTCAGCGCGGCTTCCTGAAAACCCTCGCCTTGTGTCGGATGTGCATGGATGGTGCCGGCGATGTCCTCCAGCCGCGCGCCCATCTCCAGCGCCAGGCCGAACGCCGCCGACAGTTCCGACACGCCCTGGCCGACCGCCTGGATGCCGAGCACCAGATGGTTGTCCGCGCGGGCAACAACCCGGACAAATCCATCTTCACCCATTTTGGTCATTGCCCGGCCATTGGCGGCAAAAGGAAACAGCCCGACCTTGATCTCACCGCCGAGCCCCTTTGCCTCCTCCGGCGACAGGCCTGCGGTGACCAGTTCCGGATCGGTGAAGCAGATGGCGGGAATGCAGCGTTTGTCCCAGCTGCGCTTGTGGCCGGCGACGATCTCGGCGACCATTTCGCCTTGCGCCATCGCCCGGTGCGCCAGCATCGGCTCGCCGGTGACGTCGCCAATGGCAAAGATGCCGCGCATCGAGGTGCGGCACTGGTCGTCGATGCGGATGAATTTCCCCGCCATGTCGAGGTCGATCTGCTCCAGCCCCCAGTCTTCGATCACCGGCTTGCGCCCGACGGTGACCAGAATCCTGTCGGCAGCGATCTTGCCATTCTTGCCGGTGGCCGTCTCGATCAGCAGCGCATCGCGCTTGGTCGACAACCCCTTGGCCTTGGCGTTCACGAGCACCTCGATGCCGAGCTCAGTGAGCCGTTTCACCACCGGCCGGGTCAGTTCGGCATCATACTGCGCCAGTACGCGCGGCAAAGCCTCGACCACGGTCACCCTGGCGCCCATCTTGGCGAAGGCGATGCCGAGCTCGAGCCCGATATAGCCGCCACCAACGACGGCAAGCCTTTCCGGCACTTCGCTCAGCCCCAGCGCTTCGGTGGACGAGATCACCGGCCCACCGAACGGCAGTGACGGCAGCTCGACCGACGCCGAGCCGGTGGCGATCACCACCGTCTCGGCGCGGACGACCTGTGTACCGGTCTCTGTCTCGACCTCGACAGTCTTGCCGTCACGGAATTTCGCCCAGCCATGCACGGTCTTGACCCCGGCCCTCTTGAGCAGGCCGGCGACGCCGCTGTTCAGCCGGCTAACAATGCCGTCCTTCCAGGCGACGGTCGTTTCGAGATCAATGGATGGTGTTGCGACTGAAATGCCAAGCGGGCTCTTGCCGCCGGCCATGTGCGACGCCTTTTCGAACTCTTCGGCCGCATGGATCAGCGCCTTGGACGGAATGCAGCCGACATTGAGGCAGGTTCCGCCCGGCTTGCCGAACTCGACGATAACCGTATCGATGCCGAGCTGGCCGGCGCGGATGGCACAGACATAGCCGCCGGGCCCGGCGCCGATGACGAGCAGCTTGCAGGATATTTCCTTCATGTCGATATGCTCTTTTTGGCGAAGAAAGGCCCCGTCATCCGGCCGCTTCGCGGCCACCTTCTCCCCACCGGGGAGAAGAGGCTGGCGCCGGCGCTGGAGACCTCCTCTCCCCTCGGGGAGAGGGTGGCCGTAGCGAAGCGGAGGCCGGGTGAGGGGGCCTTTGCGACCGTTCTCATCTCATCAATCCACAAAAATCAGCGCCGGGGTTTCCAGCAGCGTCTTGATCCGTTGAATAAACACTGCGGCATCCCAGCCGTCGATCACCCGGTGGTCGAAGCTGGAGGACAGGTTCATCATCTTGCGCGGAATAAATTGGGTGCCGTCCCATACCGGCCGCACCATCATCTTGTTGACGCCGAGGATCGCCACTTCCGGATGATTGATCACCGGCGTCGTCGCCACGCCGCCCATGGCGCCGAGCGAGGTGATGGTGATGGTCGATCCCGAGAGCTCGTCGCGCGTCGCAGTGCCGGATCTGGCCGCCTCAGCGAGCCGGTTGAGCTCGGCGGCGCAGTCCCAGATGTCGCGCGCCTCGGCGTGCTTGACCACCGGCACCACCAGCCCAGAAGGCGTCTGCGCGGCGATGCCGACATGGACGCCGCCATGCTGGTGGACGATGCCGCCCTCGTCATCGAACAGCGCGTTGATATTGGGCTGGTCGGCGATCGCCTTGACCATCGCCCGCATCAGGAACGGCAGCAGCGTCAGCTTCGGCCTTTCCGCGCCGCTGCGCTTCTCCTTGTTGAGCGCCGCGCGCAAATCCTCGAGCGCAGTAACGTCGATCTCCTCGACATAGGTGATGTGCGGGATGCGAGACTTGGCCAGCGTCATCTTCTCGGCGATCTTTCGCCTGAGCCCGAGGATCTTGATGTCTTCGACGGCCTCGTTGCGGGCGAGGCCGGAGACCTTCGCAAGTTGCGGTCCGCGTGCCAGGAAGGCGTCGATGTCCTCATGCTGGACACGTCCGGCCGGGCCGCTGCCCGCTACCTGCCGAAGGTCGACGCCAGCCTCTTTTGCCCTGAGGCGGATGGCCGGCGACGCCAGCGGCTTTTCGCCTTCGGGACGCGGCGCGGCGACGGGCGCAGTACTACCACCGACCGCAGTACCCCCACCCCTAGCCCCTCCCCACAAGGGGGAGGGGGATTCCGTCGCCATGGCAGATTCATCCTCACGCGCGGAGACGTTTGCGGACGGGCGCGCGACAGATTTGGCATCAGCCTTGGGAGCCGAAGCGCGTCCCCCTCCCCCTTGGGGGGCGGGGG